>JAQVYB010000072.1 GCA_028708815.1 Kiritimatiellia bacterium
TACGGGCAACGTCTTCGTGCAGGGCGGGTCTTCGGATCAGTGGATTTATTTGGCCGTGGATGCCGATGCGCCGCAGGTTGCAGGATATTACCTGCATGCCTATCTTTCCTCCACGGAAGACGGCGGTACGCCGGTGTCGGAGGTGGATTATGTTTCTGTCGCGTTGAAACAATATGTTGACAGTAACAAACTGTATTATGTGGCACCGAGGGAAATAACGCCGAACCAGACGGTTCGTATGCCGATCGGATATACGATTGTTTCCAACAAATTCAATGTGCTCATGGAGCTGGTGGACGCATCAAGCAACGTACTCGCCTCCGAAGAGGATTTTGTTTATGACGGCAACGGGGTGCTCGAGCTGATGCTGAAGCCGGGGAATTATCCGGCGGGTGAGTATGAGCTGCGCATAACCATGCGGGATGATATATGGGGCATGGTGCCCGTCGCAACCAATCAGATTTCCGTTACAAACGAAGGGGGCGTTGTTACGACGACAAATGAAGTCATATCCGAATATCAATTTATCCGCTACGACTATTACCTTTCGGAAACCTCGGAAGTCAAAGTGGTGGAGCAGGACTATGCGGACTGGGTGAAAGAGCAGTGGGTGTGTCCGGTCTTTTCGGATGCCACGGCCACGACGGATGATGCAAACCGGGACCGAGTCAATAACTACGATGATTATCTGGCCGGAATCGATCCGTTGCGTCCGGTGGATATTCACTATGCCTACCGGGGAACCCATGAACCGCTGCGCGGGGTCTATCTGGCGGCCTTTATCAACGGCAACAGCGATACGCTGGAAGAGATTGAAGAATTCACCGAGAAAGCAGGGAAGGGCGTCGCCGTCTACGGACGTTTTGTGGACCTCTACGAAAACTGCTATCCTGCCGAGTGGATGGAGCGGATTCACTACAATTATCCGGGAGCAGGCGTGCATCTGGTGCTTGAACCCTGGATGGCCTTTACGAACTTCTATGGAGCAAACTGGGCGCCCGGCCAGCCCACCTACGAGCAGGCGAAGGCCTTTGTGGATGGCTGCGCCACCTCCGGGTTGCCGGTATTCCTGCGGTTTGCTCACGAGGCCAACGGCTGGTGGTATCCATGGTGTCCGGCCAGTCGGGCCACGGATGTGACCACGGAACAATATATTGAGGGGTGGCGTAATTTCGCGCAGATGGTGCACGAGCGTGCTCCCAATGTGGCCATGGTCTGGGCGCCGAATCAGGGAAGTTGTGACAGGGATAATGTTGACAATGTCAACCCGGATGCGTTGGCGGATTATGCCGGCGTCTATCCGGGGGATGACGCCGTGGACTGGGTCGGAATGAGTCTCTACAACGGAAGCTGGTACGGGAATGGCGACGAGGTGCAGGATTATCAGTTCAGCCGTGCCATTCACAGCGGATATTCGGAAGATACCTTCCAGGATTTCTACTGGACCTTTTCCGATCCCGATAATCCGGACGGGCATAAAAAACCGATGATGATCGCGGAAACGTCCTTCCAGTATGTCCCGAGATACAGCCTTTCCAATACAGTGGTATTCACCCGTTTCGAATCCATGGACGGCCCGGAAATCCTGGATATTGAAAATACGCCGTATGAAGGGATGGAAACGGCCTTGACGAATCATTGGAATTGGGGCTTCTGGGATTGTCTGGAAGTCAGCACGACATCGGATTGTGTCGAGGGATCGGCAGCCCTTCTGCTTCATCCCACCGGTGCGAAAGACGGTGGCACCTATGTGGGCGGTTTCGGGCGCAATGTGACCACCAATGCGCCGGATTTCCGCGACTGGACGCCTTACAACGGCATCAGAATCACCCTGCGACGCGGGGCCGGCGAGCAGATTGATCCCATCGTGCGAATCGAAATGAAAGATATCTGCGGGAATCTGGCCAGCTACCAGCAGGTGGTATCCTGGACGAACTATCAGGATGTTCAGCTTTATCTGGATCGGTTTGATTATCCGGATGGTTTTGCCTGGGATTCGGTGATTGGTCTTTCTTTCCATATCTCGACGCCGGAATCCAATGTGGCGCCGGCGGATGTGTATATGGACCACATGCGTCTGTCTGTGATTGATATGCTCACAGACCAGGAATGGGTGGCGAGCTGGGATCTGACCACCTGGGAACAGACCGATGACAGTGTCAGCGGGCAGGCCATGCGTATGGGTGGCGTGGTGACCAACGGCGGGAATTACGTGGGGGGATGTCTGGCCGTCATCAGCAGGCCGGACCGTACCGGCTGGGATGAAAGCGATGCGTTGGTCTTTTATGTGAAACGCGGAGGATATACCACGAACTGGGGTGTACAGCCGGATCCGAAACTTAAAATTGTGCTGGATTCCGACTGGGATGACAACAACGGAACGGAAGCCTCCGTGGAGTTCAAGGTCAGCAATGCCGAGGAGTATGCCCGCATGGTCATTCCCTTTGAGGATTTCCAGACGGGAGATGACTTCGAGTGGGACAGAGTCAACAAAATGATCTTCCATATGATGACCTCGGATGGACCGAATCCGTTTGATCTGTACATCGATGAGATCAGCCGCACTTCGGCGATTGTAACCAACGCCAATGACGATCTCTCGATCAAGGCTGATTGGATGAATCAGTTATACGGGCTGCAGGAGAATAATTCGGTGGCTCCTTACTACAGCGACGTCTCGCGTAAATTCCGCAATATTCACATGGTCAACTGGTTTCATATCCGGAAAATCGAGGATGGCGAAATGCGCGACTTCCGCTTGCCCGAATATGAAGGGGCGGTCCCTGTTTACAGCTCCTATTATGAGCGGGTTCAGGCTCCCTATTTCCTTACGAATGTGGTGACGGATCGCTCTGGCGATGGCCTCCCCGATGATTGGTCACAGGAATATTTCGGAACCGTGACGAATGATCTGGCCGATCTGGACAGTGATGGCGATGGATTCAGCAATTGGCAGGAATACGTGGCGGGGACCCGTCCGGACAATGCGGATTCGTTCCTTTACTCCTCGGCGTCGGTCAATGGTTCCGTGCAGAGTGGGAACGAGCAATACCGGGTGACCTGGCCCAGCGAGGTGCAGCGGGTGTACTCCATTGCTTACACCACGAACCTGCTGACTCCGATGACGATGGTCGCAACCAATATCCTGGCGACCTATCCGACAAATACCTATGTGGGCACGGCGGAAGGTTATTACCGAATCATGGTTTCTCCGTGAATCGCGGCATGCCGATTCCCGGCTTTCCCTCCATAAAGGGGAGAAGCGCCGGGGATCGGTACCATGTTTTTGGGAAATGAAAAAAAATATGCCGGTTTTCTGCCGTGCAGGTGTGAGATGCAACGCCTTGAAATGTGGCTATATATGAAGAATGAATGCGCTTGCTATACAAGGTCGTCAAAAAAACCGCTTAATTTGGGAAGGGGAATCACTGTATTCTATACTCGAACTATTATTCACAGTTAAATTACGCTGAACGAAGAGAAGGGAACCCTGTGTCAACATGAGCATAATGAAACGATTACAAATAGTGCTGGTTTGTAGCGTGATCCTGTGTCCTGCAGGATTGACCTTTGCCAACCTCTTGAACAACCCCGGCTTTGAAACGCAGGGCAGTACGAGCACGCAGGCAAGATATTGGGAATGGTATGTTCCGGATCAGCATGGTTCGAACTGGGGCTCGGCCTCGCGGGAGAGCTGGCGAAACATTTCGGGGACCTGGGAGGGGACAATTCGCGGTACCTATGCCGGAGCGGGAGACGAAGGGGGCTATTGGCAGGAGGTGGAGGCCACGCCCGGCGCCCGTTATCGTTTCACGGGATGGTTTTTTGCGGACGGGGATGGCAATAACTGGACCGCCGACGCTCAAGGCATGAAAATAGAGTTTTATAATTCCAGTGGGGAAAAGATTTATTCGTTTGAACAGCCGATTCTGGATGCGGGGCCGAACTGGGTTTTTAAGAGCATGGAAGCAACGGCGCCGGCGAATGCCGCCTGGGTTCGCGTGGTGGTCTATGCGGTAAGGGTGGGTTTTAACGGATCCCTGCAGTTTGATGATTTGGATTTGAGCGAAGTGGAAGGCGCCACGACGGTTTCACCGGGGGCTTCATCGCGTCGCACGGGTTTGGTGATTTCGGAGATCATGTATCATCCGGTGGATGAGACGTTGGAATACGTGGAACTGTACAACACCACCCCCTTTACGAACCGTTTGGACGGATACCGCCTGAGCAGCGACATTGATTACGAGTTCTCGTCGGATGCGGTGATCGATCCTTTCAGTTATCTGGTAGTGGCGCAGAATCCGTCTGCCGTCCAGACGGCTTATGGCATTTCGGATGTGCTTGGACCCTTCGAGGGTGATTTGCCCAATGGCTCGGGAAGAGTGCGGCTGCGCAAGGAGAGTGGAGTGGCCGATCAGGGCGATGCGATGCTGTTGGAGGTGAATTACAGCGATGAGCATCCCTGGCCGGTGGCGGCGGATGGCGGCGGGCATTCCCTGGTACTCTCGGAGGCTTCCTACGGCGAGGATGATCCGCGGGCCTGGAGCGCAAGCGCAACGGTTGGCGGAACTCCCGGTTCGGCGGAGCCGATCACGGAAAGCGTGTATGATTCCGTGGTGATCAATGAATTCCTGGCGCATACCGATGAACCGGACTGGGATTTCATCGAGCTGTACAACCGGTCGTCTTCCTCGGTGAATCTTTCGGATTGCACCTTGAGCGATTCCCTGAGCACCAACAAATTCACCATTCCTGCCGGGACGGTGATTCCGGCGGGCGGCCGGCAGGTATATTTCTGCATTACGAATCCACCGAGCGCTGCGGCGACGAATCTGACCTTCAACCTCAGCTCCAAGGGAGAGGATGTCGTTTTCCGTTCGCCGGACGGACGGATCGTGGATGTGATCCGGTTTGCGGCGCAGGAAAACGGGGTCTCTTCAGGGCGCTACCCCGATGGGGCGCCTGACATTCATGAGCTGCTTACCTCAACCCCCGGCACGGCCAATACGGCGCTTCGCCTCCGCGATGTGGTGATTAACGAAATCATGTACAATCCGGTCTCGGGTGATGACGACGATCAGTATATCGAGCTGCACAACATCGGCTCCGGCAGCGTGGATATTGGTCACTGGCGTTTTGAAAGCGGCATCGATTTTTCCTTCCCGGACGGCGCGAGTATTCCGGAGGATGGCTATGTGGTGGTGGCGAAGAATGCCGCGCACCTGATGTCGAATTATCCCGGCATTCTGAACACCGGAAACACCTACGGTGATTTCAGCGGGAATCTGGCGAATTCAGGTGAGCGGATTGCATTGGCCAAGCCGGATGATCCGGACTTCCCGGACATGGATTTTGTGGTCGTGGACGAGGTAACATATCACGACGGCGGGCAGTGGGGCGATTGGTCGGACGGTGATGGAAGCAGTCTGGAACTGATGGATCCGCACAGCGATAACAATCAGGCGTCGAACTGGGCCGACAGTGATGAATCCTCGAAAGGCGAATGGACATTGATCGAGGCCACCGGCGTACTGGATAACGGAATGCTGCCGGGCGGGGTTTCCATTGATGAACTGCATGTGGTCATGCAGGGGCGCGGGCAGGTCCAGTTGGATAACGTGGAGGTGCGTCAGGTGGACGGCGAGGAGCAGTATAACCGGATCGCCAACTCGACCTTTGAATCCGGCACGGGTGGATGGACCATCGACGAAGGCAACGTGCTGCAGTCCAGTTTGGCCAATGAAGGATATTCCAGCAGTCACAGTCTGCAGGTACGTGCCACGGGGGCCGGTGATACGGGGGCGAACCGGGTGAAGACCGGGTTGACGTCTTCCCTCTATTCCGGTCAGACGGCGGTGCTGCGTGCGCGGGCACGCTGGGTATGCGGTGGTTCGCATTTGCTGCTGCGTTTGCGTGGGAATTATCTGGAGGCAGAGGGCCAGGTCCTCGTGCCGAAGACGCTGGGAACGCCCGCACGGGAGAACAGCCGCTATGTGGCGAATAGCGGGCCGGCGATTTGGGATGTGTGTCATGATCCGGTGTTTCCGCTGACGAATCAGGCTGTCGTAGTCAGTGCCCGGGTGCGGGACCCGGATGGGATTTCTTCGGTGCAGTTGCGCTATCGGGTGGACCCCTCGAGTACGACCAGCACGGTTTCGATGACTCACGTCGGTGGCGGCCTCTATACGGCCTCCATCCCCGGGCAGGACTTTGGTGATATCGTCGCTTTCCGGGTGTTCGCCACGGATGCTTCGTCGGCGGTTTCCCGTTTCCCGAAGGTTGCTTCAGCGGGTGTGCGGCCGGGTCCCGGCCGGGAATGTCTGGTGCGTTTTGGGGATGTGGCGGTGCCCAGCGGGCTGGATACGCTGACCCTCTGGATGACCGAGGATAACATGTCCGAGTGGACGGAGCGGGAACGGCACAGCAATGAATATTTGGACACCACCGTGGTTTGCGGGGGGCGTCGGGTGATTTATGATGCGGCGATTCGTTTTCGCGGCAGTCCGTGGGTACGCCCGCATCTGGCCGATCCGGAGAATTTCGAATGGCGCAGTTCCTACCGGGTGGAGGTTCCCGGGGATCAGGCTTATCTGGGCGTGACGGAGATGAATCTGGATTCGATGGAGAGCGGCAAAGACCCCACCTTCCAGCGGGAGCGCACCTGCTATCTGATGGCGGAACAGTTGGGGTTGCCGATCAGTTATCAGCGGTATGTCTTTATCTGCATGAACGGCCTGCAGTTCCCTTATGCCTATGCGGATATTCATCATGTGGAAGGGGATTATCTCGAGACCTGGTATCCGGATGACAGTGGCGGCGAGCTGTTTAAACTGGATGACTGGGTGGAATACAAATCATTCGCCATTCTCGATTTCTGCTCGGTGGGTGCCTCGCTGCAAGAATTCACCACCACAGGCGGGGCGTTGAAGAAAGCCCGTTACCGCTGGAACTGGGAAAAGAAATCCAACGGCGGGTACAACGATGATTATACCAACTTCCTCTCGCTGGTGGAGGCGGCAAACAGTCCGAATGACCGTTATGTGCGCACGCTCGAAGCCGTGGCGGACGTGAAGCAGTGGATGCGGATGATTGCATTGCGGCATATCATCGGCGATTGGGACGCCTTCGGCTATCGTCGCGGAAAGAATGCGTTTATTTACCGCCCCACCTCCGGGCGTTTTCAACTGCTGCCGTGGGATATGGATTACGGCTTGACCGATATCGAGGAATCCGACGATTGGGATCACGATCTGTTTGACGTGGATACCATGGATGTAACCGAGCGGATGGTGAATCTTCCGGCGTTTCGACGCTATTATTGGCAGGCGCTCAACGACGCCGTGCAGGGGCCGCTGCTCGGCAGTTTTATCAATCCGATGATGGATGAGGTGCATGCCGCTCTGTTCAGCGAAGGGGTGGCGGCTTCGAATGCCTCTCCGCCCAAGTCCTGGGTGGCCAACCGCCGCAATTACATTCTCGGGCAGTTGAGCGGGGTGACCAATGTGGCGTTTGACATTGCCGCCTGGCCTTCCTCGTCGAGCAGTAATCTGGTGCTCATTTCCGGGACGGCGCCGATTCAGGACGTGATGCTGACGCTGAACGGTACGCCGGTTGAAGCGGTCTGGAGCAGTGTGACGCAGTGGAGCCTGAACGGGGTGCTGACGGGCGGCGTCAATCAGATCACGATACAGGGATGCGATGCCTCGGGTGCGCCGATCAGCGGGCACAGCGAAACCATCTCGATCACCTGTAGTGCCGCGCCCGAGCAGCCGCAGGACTGCCTGGTGATCAATGAGATCATGTACCATCCCGCCGCGGGTGGCGCCGGGTTTATCGAAATCTACAACAAGTCCGCCACCACCACCTTTGATTTGTACCGCTACAAGCTGGATGGTGTGGGCTTTACCTTTGAGCAGTCCACGCCGATTCTGCCGGGACAGTATCTGGTTCTGGCATCGGATGCGCTTGGTTTTATCCAGACGTACGGTGACGAAATTCAGGTGGCCGGGGTCTGGAGCGGTTCGCTGGACAACGGCGGCGAATGGATACGGCTGCAGAAACTCGACGATCTGGGCGGGGTGGAGATTGAAGTGGATGCGGTGAAATACAACGATAATCCCCCGTGGCCCGCCGGCGCCGATGGCCTCGGCATGTCGTTGCAGCTCGTGGATGCAAACGAGGACCACAACCGCGTGGGCAACTGGGCGGTGGATCCTTCCACCCCTTCCACGCCGGGCGCCGCCAATTCCGTGACCGCCGATCTGCCCGCCTTCCCGTTGGTGTGGATCAATGAAATCCAGCCGGACAATACCGGCACGCTGGCTAATGCCGCCGGGCTCTACACCCCGTGGCTCGAGCTCTATAACGCCGATTCCGCCGCGTTCTCCTGCGATGGCTATTACCTCACCGATGATTACGACGATTTGTTGAAGTGGGCCATGCCGTCGATCAGCCTGGACGCCGCAGGCTTTCAGGTGATCTGGGCCGATGGGGCGGCCTCCGTACCACCGGAGTATCACGCAGACTTCAGTCTGAATTCGGCGGGAGGAAACCTGGCCCTCGTGCATTTCAGCGGCGGGCGTTCCATTATCGTGGACTATATGAATTATGATCTCATTGCCGAGGACAGCTCCTATGGCTGCTATCCGGATGGCGATCGGGAAAGCCGGACCAGGTTCTACTATGTGACTCCGTGGGCTAGTAACAATGCCGCCGCCGCGCCCGCCCATCTCACCATTAACGAATGGCTGGCCGACAATGATACCGGCCTCATAAATCCCTCTACCGGAAGCCGTGACGATTGGTTCGAGATTTATAACGCCGAAGACTATCCCGTGGATATCACCGGCTACACCCTGACTGACGCGACCAACGATCCCACGCAGTGGGAAGTGACCGGAACGACGGTGCTTCAGCCCAAAGAATTCCGCCTCGTGTGGGCGGATGGCAGCGATGCGCCCGGCGCGAATCAGTGGGGCACCAACGTCCTGTTCGTCAACTTCAAACTCGGCAAGAGCGGCGAAGCCATTGCCCTTTACGATCCGGCGGGAGAACAGGTCGATTACGTGGCCTTTGGTGCGCAGGAGACGGATGTCAGCGAGGGGCGTTATCCCGATGGCGGGGTGAGCATCTCCACGCTGGGCATCACCACGCCCGGTGCGGCCAACGTGCTTGATCCGAATGAGCGGGTCATCACGGTGACCAGTTCGGCCAACGGACTGGTTACTCCGTCGGGCTATGTGACCAATCAGGTGGGCGACAGCCCGTCGTTTTCCATCACCGCGGACGAATATTACGTCATCGGCGACATCCTGACCAATGGCTACTCCGTGGACGTGGAATCCGACCTGACCGCAGTGACCTATGTCTGGACCAACGTGCAGCAGAGCGGCTCGCTCAACGTGCAGTTTGCTCCCGTGGTCAGCGCCTCCGGAACGCCTCTCTATTGGCTGGCCGACTACGGGCTGACCGTTGGCGATCCGGATGACATCAGCCTGGGTGATCAGGATGGCGATGGAGTACCCACGTGGAAGGAATATATCGCGGGCACCAACCCGACCGATGCCGATTCGTTCTTTGTTGCGGAACTCGGCGGGGCGTCCGCCGATGCGATCCCGACCCTTCGCTGGTCGAGCATCCCCAGCCGCTACTATACGGTATACCGAAGCACCAATTTGGTCACTGGAACGCCCGTGATTCTGTTCAATCGCATGGGATCCACATCCCCGACGAATGAATACACGGATCAGAACAATCCCGGGGTACGCGCCTATTATTGGATCAAGGTGGAGGAATAGGGCGGAGAATGGTGGGCGATACAAGGCTCGAACTTGTGACCTCATGCATGTCAAGCATGCGCTCTAACCAACTGAGCTAATCGCCCGCCTGTTTCAAGAAGGCCCGCAATATAGGAATATCTTTTCGGACTGTCAAACGTTAGCACGGGAAAAATCAAAAACCGGTATTTTCCAATGATTGGAAAAATGGAAAAATAAGTTTCCAATGAGTGGAAAAACAGCACAGAGTCCATCTCGTCGCTGAAAAAGAAGGTCAACTCGGGTTTTGTATGGATAACCAGACAGCAAGTCAGGATTTTTCGGAGCGGGAAAAGGCTTGGGCCGGAAATCCTTCGGGTTCGAAATTTCATCTGACCCTGGACAGAAAAGTGCTGTATTTCGGTGCGTTGTTTCTGGTGAGTGTCTGGGTGTTGACGCTGTTGACGATTCAATGGGACCGCAAGCTGGAAATCGGGCACACGCGCACCTCTACGCATAATCTGGCCACCGTGCTTGAAAACCATCTGGCCGGCATCTTCAGTCAGGTTGAATGTACGCTGTTTTCGCTCCGGCAGGCTTGGAATTCGGGCGTTCGCGGGGATAAGATGCAGGCCGTTCTGCGGCACACGGCGTCCACCTCCACCAATCTGTTCAATCTGCTTTCCATCATTGACGCCGAGGGCTATGTGGCGCTCTCCGATCAGAAGGGGGTGAATGTCACCTACAGCGGAGACCGTTCGTTTTTTGAGTACCATCGGGATCATCCGGGGCGGGGTATGCGGGTCGAGCGGCCCGTTCCGGGGCGCGTGACCGGGCGGTGGTATATTCCGATGAGTATGCGGCTGGAGGATGCTTCCGGGAATTTTGCGGGAGTATTGCTGGCTTCGGTGAATCCCTTTCATTTTTCGGTTCTGTTCCGAGAGTTGGATCTGGGGGAAGATGCGCTGGTCTATCTGACGGATGAGCAGGGGGTGATCTACAGCGGGATGCTGGGGCTTCAGGAACTGGACCTGAATCGGGATATTCCCCCGGTGCACGCCGCCGCTCTCTTTAACCAGGACAGCGCTTATCAGGACCCGGAGGTCAACCGCAGTGTGGTGGATGGGGTGAGGCGGATTCGCAGCGTGGCGTTTTTTCCGGGCCGGCGGATGCTGGTTTCGGTGGCGGTAAGCCTGAAAACCTGTTTGGGGGCGTGGCGTATCCGCACGTGGTTTCTGTTGACGGCGCAGGCCCTGTTTTCGATTTTGATTCTATACGCCTTGTTTCGTCTGCGGAAGGCGATACGGGTCTGTGATCTCTACAGCAGCGAGCTGGATCAGTTTTTCCTGACCTCGCTGGACCTGCTGTGTATTGCCAATACGAAGGGGGAATTCGTCCGCCTGAACCGGGAGTGGGAGAACACGCTCGGCTTCACGCTGGAAGAGCTGGAGAGGCATTCCTTTCTGGATTTTGTGCATCCCGATGACTTGCAGGCTACGCTTGATGCGATAACCAAACTCAGCAAACAGGAAGCGGTGTTGAATTTTACCAACCGCTACCGAAGACACGACGGAACCTATCGCTATCTGGAATGGCGTTCCATGCCGCGTGGTTCCCTGATTTATGCCTCCGCCCGCGACATTACCGAGCGGATAGGCGCCGAAGAGGAGCAGAATAAACTACGCGCCCAACTGGCACACGCGCAGAAAATGGAGTCGGTGGGGCGCCTGGCCGGTGGCGTGGCCCACGACAACAACAACATGCTGCAGGCCATTCTCGGCAATGTGGAAATGGCGATGGATCAGCTCAAAGAATCGGATACGGGCTATGCGGAGTTGATGGAGATTCGCCGTGCGGCGGAGCGGTCCGCCAATCTGACGCAGCAGTTGCTGGCCTTTGCACGCAAGCAGACGGTGGTCCCCCGCGTGATGGAGCTGAACCGCGCCGTCGAGGCCACGCTTAGCTTGATGCGGCGGCTGATCGGAGAGGATATTGATCTGGCCTGGCTCCCGTCCGAGGATGTGTGGCCGGTATGCATGGACCCGACTCAGGTGGACCAGATACTCGCCAATCTCTGTGTGAATGCGCGCGATGCGATTTCCGGCGTGGGCAAGATCACCATTGAAACCGGCAACCGAACCTTTGATGAGGAATACTGCGCCACGCACGCCGGATACCTGCAGGGCGATTATGTGAAGCTGGTGGTCAGCGATAACGGGGCCGGCATGAATGCCGAGACGCAGGCCCGCCTGTTTGAGCCGTTTTTCACCACCAAAGTGGTGGGCAAGGGGACCGGCCTCGGCCTGGCCACGGTGTATGGCATTGTCCGCCAGAACAAGGGATTTGTTCAGGTCTACAGCGAGCCGGATCAGGGCACGGCGTTTCATGTTTATCTGCCGCGCTGTTCCGGTGCTGCGGAAAAGGATCCGGCGGAGTGCCCGCCTGCCATTTCCGCCTGCGGCGGCGAAACGATTCTGTTGGTCGAAGACGAGCCCTCCATTCTCCACATGACTTCCGCCATGCTGCGCCGCCTCGATTACGAAGTGCTCGCGGCCGGCACAACCGACGAGGCCCTTAACCTGGCCGATTCATACAAGGGCCGAATTCACCTGCTTATGACGGATGTGATTATGCCGGACATGAACGGACGGGATCTGGCCGGGGTACTCATGGCCGCGCACCCGGATATGAAGTGCCTGTTTATGTCGGGTTATACCGCCGACGTCATTGCGCATCACGGCACACTCAAGGCCGGGGTGCATTTCATTCAGAAGCCGTTTTCCAAGATGGATCTGGCCGCCAAGGTGCGCGCCGTGTTGGAAAGCTGACGAGCAATTCGTCGGGGGTGGGGTCCTGATGAGCCGCCGGGGGGGCGTGAAACCCGAGGGTTTTGATGTGTCCCGGGGTATTGGCGGCGGATTGCTTCATCCCTGCTTCGGTCCCTCCCACACCACAGCGCAGCCGCTGTGGTGCCCTGACAGGAGGGCGGGGCTTCAAGCCCTCCCTCCTGTCAGTCCGGGTAGATGAGTTTGAAGTCATCCACGAAAAGGACGTCTTTGAAATAGGGTGCGGCCACGAAGAGCTGCGGGGAAAGAGGGGTGTTCACGGTCATATTGTCGAAGCGGGAGGTCTCTTTGGTTTCAATCTCGCCGAAATGCATGGTGGCCAGATGCAGGCAGGGGATGGAAACCCCGTTGGTGACTTCCAGAAACTGGGAATAGTCGAAGCGGGCCTTGAGGATTGCGTGGTCGGGGGTGGTGAACAGTTCGATGCGCGCGAGGCGTCCGGAGGTGTCCTGGCTGAGTATGGCGTAGGCGGATTCGGTGTTGCAGGCCGTTCGGATGGGGAATTCGGGCGTGGGGTCGGCGGGGGTTTCCCGACCGCCTTTAAGGCGGAAGAGATGATCCATGGGAGTGCCTGGAATGGCACGCAGGGAGATGAGCCAGTCGTTGTTTAATTCGGCGATGGGACGCGAGAATCCTTTTTCGTCGCCGTCCACATGGTAATACATGCGTTCGCCGTCGGCCACGTAGCGGCGTTTGACAGGGCTGAAGTTCTGTACATGCAGGAGGTCGGGGCGCTGGTAGAAGACGCGGCTGAGCATGCGCGTGGTGTTTCCGGCGTGTTCCGCTTCGCGCCGTACGCTGCAACTCAGCGTGTGGATGGCGTCATACCGGGTGAGGAGATCGTCCACCACGGGGCCCGCCTCGACGGGTCGGTGGCCGAGGAGAACGGTGAGAAGCAGGACGGCAAGACAGACAGTTTTCATGGTGGTCAAACACTCCATCTGCGTGCGGGTGAGTTGAGAGGCCCGCCGGAGCCCCTGAGCACGCAAGCGGACGCTATCTTGTCGGGAGGGGGCGTGTTTGTCAAATCGGATTGGGCTTGGATTGGCGCGGGGTTCATGGCATACAGCGAGGCGACGTTTCGCGGAATTCTTCCCGCGTACGGCGAAAGGACGGAATCTGTGTTTGATCTGAAGAATTTTCTGGAGCGGCAGCGGTGCGAAGTGGATGCCCTGCTGGAACGGATGCTGCCTGCGAAGACAGAGCGGCCATCCGTGATTCACGAGGCCATGCGCTACAGCCTGTTTTGCGGTGGTAAGCGGCTGCGTCCAATCCTGTGCCGGGTTTCCGCAGAGCTGTGTGGTGGGCCGGCTGGCTGTGCCGATGCCGCATCGGTGGCACTCGAATGTCTGCACACCTATACGCTGATTCATGATGATCTTCCGGCCATGGATAACGATGATCTTCGGCGCGGTTTTCCGACATCGCACAAGGTGTATGGGGAGGCTCAGGCGATTCTGGCGGGGGATGCCTTGCTGACCCTGGCTTTCGAAGTGCTGGCGGGGCATCCCGCGCCCGTGCCTTACGGCCCGTGCGACCTGATTCTCGAGTTGGCGCGCGCCGGTGGAAGCCGGGGGGTGATTGGCGGGCAGGTGGAGGATATGGAGGCGGAACGGAAAGCGCCGGATGAGGCCAGGCTGCTCTATATCCATCAGCACAAGACGGCCCGTCTGATCGAGGCTTCGTGTCGGATGGGGTGTATGGCGGCGGGTGGAACCGAGGCGCAGGCGGCCTCGCTCGCCGAATACGGGCGCTGCTGCGGGCTGGCGTTTCAGATTGCGGATGACCTGTTGGATGTGACCTCCGATGAGGCCACCCTCGGCAAGCCGATCGGCAGTGACCGGCGAAATGAAAAAATGACATGGGTGAGGCTGCGTGGATTGGAGGCGGCGCGGGCGGAGTCGCATCGGCTGTCGCAACAGGCGCTTGAATCGTTGGTCGGCTTTGATGCCGCCGCACGCCTTCCATTGGAGTCGCTTGCGCGGTACATGGTGGAGCGGGCGAGTTAATCTTTCTGTTCAAGGGGGTATTGCCATGCGTATGCGAATGAGCGGGCTGATGCTGATGCTGATGCTGGTTGGTAGTGCATTGAATGCGTGTGCGGGCTATATCATTGAAGCGGTCTATACCGATCATGCCCACGTGCACTCGCCGATTCCCCTGACCCTGTTCCTGGATCAGCGTATGGCAAAAATAGATACCACGGGCCTGACCGGTTACAACTCGGCCCTGATCTATAAACTCGATGCCGAAACGATCCATCAACTCCGCTATGAAGACCGCACCTATCTCGAAATCAATGAAGCCTCGATGAACAAGTTGCAACGGGGCTTGCAGGGCGTCTCCGAATTTCTGGCTGATTCGTTCGGGTATGCCGGACGTGGAGACGAGGCTCGGGAGGAGGCAGAGGCGCCTTCCGCCTTCCAGGTCCAGTACACCAAACAGCGCAGGCGCATCGGGGTGTTTGACTGTGAACAGGCCTTGGTGTTTGAATACGGCGTGAAAATTCAGGAAATCTGGTTTGCGCCCTGGGAGCAGGCCGGGATTCAAAAAAGCGACCTGGTTGCCCTGGTCAAACTGGCGGAATTTTACGAGCGCCTGTGGTCGCTTCCCGGTTCCTCGGCGTTGACTCAGTCGCTGTTGCGTATTCCCGTGGATGGGTTGCTGCAGTTGACGGGCTATCCGGTGCTGGTTCGCATGCTGCGGCAGGAGCGTCCGCGCCTGACAATTCAACTGGGTGCCCCGCGTCGCGTGCCGTTTCGCGCATCGTTATTTGCGCTGCCGGAAGGCTTCACCCGTGTCTGGATGTGAGTGGGGCCCGACGCATCCGGGAGGGGCTCACACAGAGCCACGAAGAAAGAAGGAATAGCCGCGAAAGTACGCAAGGAACGCAAAAAGGGGCATCTGTCCCCAAGACATATGGTCTCCGGTCTCCAGTCTATGGTCTACGGACGGCAGTCTCTCCTTCCGGTCTCCGGGTCCGCCCCTTCCGACTCCTGCCTCCCGCCTTCTGCCTCCTTCCGGCATGAAAAAAGAACTCGCCAAGGAGGAATGCTTCGTATACAGAGCCACCCATCTTTCCCCTGCGATAGAGGTGAATGAGTTTGGAAGTCAGGCTTCAGGCTGCTTTCCAAGGGGTTTGTGCGTGGGGGTGCCTTTTGGTTTGAGCTTGCTAAGACGGGGAAAAAGGCGTTTAAATCAGTTGTTTTGAATGAGAGTTGAGGAAATGATGCGTATACCTGTTGTAAAAGATGGATGGCCTTGGATTATCGTACCGCTTTTGATTGGGGTGGTTCTTTGCTGGGCGGCAACGGAGCTGACCGGTTCGAGCCGTACGTGGATGTGTGTGGCAGGCGGGATCTCGTTGGTGCTTTCGCTGTACATGCTCTATTTTCACCGCGACCCGACGCGCCATCCGCCGCAGGACCCGCAACTGGTTCTGGCGGGTGCCGATGGGGTGATCCGCCGCATCGAAAACATGCCCGAGCCGGAATATATCGGCGGAGAGGCCGTGCGTATCAGCATTTATCTCAACCCGCTCAACGTGCATACCAACCGAATGCCGATCGCCGGCACGATTAAAAAGCTGGGCTATACCCCCGGCAAACATCTGCTGACCATTCTGAATTCGGCATCGGAATACAATGAGCACAGTACCGTTTTGGTGGAGAACGAACGGACGCGATGCCTGCTGCGGCAGATCGTGGGCCCGATCGTACGGCGCGTCGTCTACTGGCTGAAGGAAGGCCAGACCGTGGGCGCGGGGGAGGTGTTCGGCATGATGAAGTTTGGTTCCAGACTGGATACCTACCTGCCTGTCGGCGAGGTGGCGGAGGTATGCGTCAAGCCAGGGGATAAGGTGACGGCGGGGCTCACCGTGGTGGCCCGCTTGAAGCAATAAGGGGAAACAATTTATGAAAATTCGATATATGATTCCGTCTTCCGTGACGGCGGCCGCGCTGATTGCCGGCTTGTTTTCCATTCTGAAGAGTATTGAGGGCGATTTTATGCTGGCCTCCCAGTTTATCATGCTCTCCATGATTCTGGATGGACTCGATGGCAACATCTCGCGCTGGATCAAGGCGTCGAGCGCGTTTGGCGCGGAGCTGGATACCTTTGTGGACATCACCAGCTTCGGGGTGGCGCCCGCCATCCTGGCGTATCAGGTGCTGTTCAACCGGCTCGGAACGTTCGGGCTCGTCTTTGTGTCGCTGATTGTGCTTTCCGGGGCGCTGCGGCTTGCCCGGTTCAAGGTGATTGATCCGCATCACGGGCAGCACGGCTTCACGGGCCTGCCGATCACCGTGAATGCGGGCTGGATCGCCATGGCGGTATTTCTGAGTCAGAGCGGCATGCTCGACGAACGCTTTTTCAGTCTGGCCAAAGGGCCCGGCGCGGCGTTGGTGTGGTCCTGCTCGCTGGCCATGGTGCTGTTGCAGGTCTCGCGCGTACATTACACCAAACCGACGAAGGGCGTGGTTTGGTTTGCCTTCTGTTGTTTTGCCGTGGCGATGCTTTTTCTGCGGGCGCATGTCGCGGTGGGGGCGGCGTTCGGTATGATTGTGTATGGCTTTGTCTATACCTTTGTGATGCCGATGCTGCCTAAGCATGCCGTCATTATCGACGACGAAGACGACGAGGAAGAAGCCGCGGAAGATATCCGCTACCCGTGAGCACATGGCCATCCTTCAAAGCATAGTGTTGGCCCTGATTCAGGGTGTTACGGAATTTATCCCGATCAGCAGTTCCGGTCATCTGGTACTCGTCCGTGAATTCCTGGGCTGGTCGGATGAAAACGGGGTGTTCTTCGATGTGGTGCTTCACGCGGCCAGCCTGCTGGCCATTTTTGTCTATTTTTTTCGCGACTGGTTTCAGATGTTTCTTGCGGCGGTGTGTTGGCGCGACGCCGCCTTGAAGGCAGACCGCCGGTTGCTCGGACAATTGCTCGCGGCCACGATTCCGGTGGCGCTGCTTGGCCCCTGGCTGGAGCCGCACATGGGCGTGTTTCGTCGGGGCGGGGTGATTGGACTGATCATGATCCTCACGGCACTCTGGTTTCTTTTTTGCGAATGGCGTCCTGCTGCAATGCGGGAAAAACTCACCTGGGGCGCGGCCCTGCTCATGGGGTTGGCGCAGGTGCTGGCCGTACTGCCGGGAGCCTCGCGCTCGGGGTTGACGATCAGTACCGGCGTGCTGGCAGGGCAGCGGCGCGTTCACGCCGCCCGATTTTCCTTTTTCATGGTGGCGCCCACCATTGTTGGTGCGGTGATTCTGGAATCTATGCATCTGCCCGGCGCGGCGCTGAATGGAATGTTGTGGCCCCTTCTCACCGGGTTTGCGGTATGTTTTGCAACCAGCCTGGCCTGCATCCACTTCTGTCTTGGTTTGTTCCGCCGCTATTCCCTGTCCATGTTCGCCTTCTACCTGATTGGCATGGGCACGGCCCTCCTCCTGCTGCGCTACGCGTAGCAATCCGCAGGGAAAAACCACTGATCTGCACTGATTTTCACTAATTAGGGAGCGGCATGGGCCTCCATGCCAAAAAGGGTTTGAAAAACAGCCGCGAAAGAACGCAAAGAACGCAAAAGAGGTTAACCACCCGTTCCTTTCAGTCACTGGAGATCACAGAGCCCACGGAGCTTGAGTCAAGTGGGGAGCGCCCGCGGCCCGCGGGCACCTGGCATGTAGAGGAATTATCCCAACGAACGAAGAAAGCAACGAATAAGTCCTCCGACAAAATCATGCCGATTGAGGCAAACAAGACGCATTTAACCGGATTTCCTGGAGGGCGGCAGGCCTCTGCCGCCTAAGGCGCGTGAGCTCATACTTCGCGCAAGGCTTCGTATGACAAGCTACGCGCCGTCCAAAAGAGGAAGAATTTTGGACGAAAAATGGCATAAAAAACGTCGAAAATGCCAAAAAACGGCGGAAAACGGGCCAAAAATCGAAGAAAACGCCGAAAACCACGCAAAAACCATCAAAAAATGGTCAAAACAAGGGGGAAAACCGGTTCTTCAAAGAGTTTTGTGAGCACATTGGTGTTTCGCAGGCCGTCATGGATGTGGATAGCGAGAGGAGTGGACTCAAACATATTGTTGATGGAGGCTGATTGATGCCACGGGCTGCACGGACTGAGGCGCACGAAAAACAAGTATATCCACCGCTATGAGGTGGATTTGCAGAGCCCAAGCCGGCGGTTATTCTGCGGGAGTCACTGCATTGCCACCTCATAGATAATGCCATTTGGCAGAGAGATCCATCATTTTTCATCATCAGCATACTCCTTAATGAGTTTGATATATTCTGCTACCAGAGATTTTGACAGCCCGGTTGCCTGATGT
>JAQVYB010000073.1 GCA_028708815.1 Kiritimatiellia bacterium
TTGCTCTGTGATTTCTATCGTGAAAAAATAAAATGAGATCGCCAGATAATAGATCCCTATATAGGCGTTCCGGGACCAAAACAAACCCGCTTCCGGTGTGATAGCCGAATAGCAGGCGGCATAACTCAGGAGCCATATGGAGGTGGCAAGGGAGGTGATGAAATAGGACCAGCAAGCAAGCGAGTGCATGTTCTTAGCAATAATGAAAACACCGAGCATCAGCATGAAAAGACCGGAAACCAGTGGAGGCAAGCTCCACCAGGACCAATGGTATACGTTCAGCGAAAGAACATCTGCGTTTATCATGGCACTCCTGGCGGAAGACAAAACGCCGCATCTTCCGATCTGCTACAGGAGGAAACGAAACAGATGACCGCTACACCCACATGCGACACGGAAAACGCATCCAACAATCGGCGCACGACCCCTTCTGTAACTTGGTGATATTGAGTCATCGTCGAGCCCGTCCGCCTAGAATAGATAGGATATCTGCAAAGCTATGCTGTCAAAATGCGCATCATCATAATAACCCTGCAGGCGATCCCCGGTGGGCCCCGTGGTGTCCGCTTCGGCCTGGTTGAAGTAAAGGCGCGTATAGGCCAGGTCCACACCCACACGCTCCGTCATCCGGCAGGACGCCCCGGCAGAAAGCCAAATCCTGTTCGAATCCGGAATATTGGGCGTACGGTGTTCCGCATTCGGAACCGGCGATTCGTCGTATGCCGTGCCAATACGTATTATCCATTTGCTCCCAACGGCATAATTTAAACCCAACGCATAGCGAAAGGCATCATTCCAGTTCTCCTCGGTAACAGAATCCGGCTGATTGGAATCATACTGTATCCGCAATTCTTGAAACCGACTCCAGCGCGTCCAGGTGATTTCGGACTTCAACGTGAGATTGGATGACAGCTTCTGTGCTATACCCAACGAAACGGACTCCGGCATGGTGATATCGCAACGAACGTCTGAGTCGCTGAAGAGGCCTGCAGCTTGGAGTGGCATCGCCTGTTCAGGAACATCAAACGTGGCATCACCCTCCAACGTGTAGCTGATCTCCGAACGATACGTCAGACCCACGGTGGACGATTCAAAGGGTTGAAGCATAATGCCCGCATTATATCCCCAGCCCCAGTCGTCTCCTTTGATGGTGGCTTTACCGTCCAGCATTTGCGGCATGACCCCCGAAACGCCCTGGCCCGCCAGTATCGAGCCGAAATCCACGGCACTGCTGAACTCCGCGCGCGTATACTGCAAATTCAGACCGGCGCCAACGGCTATAGACTTGGTCAACAGATGACTGATTGATGGATTAAAGTTCACTGTCTGCAACTCGGAATATAACGCCTGATACCGCCCCACCCATCCATCCTGATAATCGGAGGATAAGCCAAACGGTGTATTCACGGCCATACCCACGGAAGTTTCCGAATCAAGTTTCTGGCTGTAGTACGCAAAGGGAAGAATAGCCTCTCCTCCTGCCATGCCACCATTACCACCGGTTAACGGCATATCGTTATGCTCCGGATAGGTACACGCTCTAGGAGTGAAACTGAATTTCGTAAGCAAATAGGTCGCTCCAACGACGGCGGAGGAATCCTCCATCAGGGAGAGACCGGCCGGATTGAAAAAGGCGCATGTGGCATCCTCGGTGGAAGCGCTGCTTCCCGCATACGCCTCGCCAAGCCCTTTCCCGCCATACTCCGAAAGCGAAAGACCTGCAGCAAAAACCTCGCCATTAGCAATGAAAAAAAAACCCATTGATACGAGAACTACACCAACAACGCGCTTACACTCATTCATAAACGACATCTCCATATTGAATACACGAACCACATCTTCGCCTGAAAGGCCCCTATTAATTGATTCAACACATATAGATTGTTCATATATATATCCTGGTTCAATAGAAATGAAAAGAATATTCCACACACTGGATTGCGACTAGGTTGATTATTTTTCTTAGCCAGCAGGTGCTTGTCAGGTAGATTGCCGCGCATTAATTCTAAATATCTTTCTAGAGCGGATTTAATAAAACTATAGCCGCACGAGGCAAACCAATTCATGGCATCTTGGGCGATGACACATTCCAGGGCATGGCTGATGGCTTCGATCAGCTCCTCTTGAGTGCGGGCCTCGGCAGCTCGCAACGACTCTTTCACTTTGCTCCACATCTTCTCAATGGGGTTGAGATCCGGCGAGTACGCGGGCAGGAAGAGCACTTGGGCTCCCATCGTTTCAATTAATTCGATGGTGGGGCCGCTCTTGTGGGACGAGAGGTTATCCATGATCACGATATCGCCTTCACGCAGCGAAGGGCAGAGCACGTGATTGACGAAAACACGGAAACCCTCGGCATCGGCGGCCGCGTTGATCGTCATACAGGCCGTGCTGCCGTCGAGGCGAATTGAGGAGATCATAGTTGTCGTGTGCCAATGACCTTGGGGGCTCTGCTGGCGTAGACGCGCTGGCCACGCTGCGCCCGGCCACGCAGGCGAGTCATGTTGGTCTTTGCGCCGGATTCATCAAGGAACACTAGCCGAGCGGGATCAAAACCCAGTTGCAGGCGGCGCCAACGCTTGCGTTCGCGCGCTATATCTGAACGGTCCTGCTCACTGGCTCGCAGCGTCTTTTTTTATATGTCAGCCCCATGTCATCGAGTACGTAGAAGATAGCTTGGATCGTACAATCCAATCCCAGTTGCTCACGGAGTTCCGCGAGGGTCATGTCGGGTTTACTCCCCAGCAGTTAGCGCATATGCTGACGGTGGGAATTAACAATGACCGGTTTTCGGCCAGAGTAGCGATGACGGGGCCGAATGTCACCCGTGTGCCGTCGCTGTTGCAGTAGCTTCTTGACCATGCCCTCTGACACCTTGTATCGCTCGGCGATCTGTAGCCGAGTGCTCACGAAATATCCGGAAGAACCGAAGTTTTGCTCTTTTGGGACAATTCTATATAAACGCGGTGTATGGTTTTCCACGCACGGGGCATAAAATCGCTCGAATTAGGACCGCTTCAGTGGTCGGCGGCGTATTCCATTACCACAAGGGTCATATCATCGTACGGGAGACCATCCCCGATAAAGGTATTCACTTCCAACTTGATGGCTTCGATGAAGTTATCAAGGGACATGGAGCCATTTCTCTCCACGGATTGCCTTAGGGCATCCAAACCATATTCCTGTCCGTCTGCATTTCGAGCCTCGGTGATTCCATCGCTGTATAGCATGACTTTGTCGCCGGGGTGGACATCCAATGGCTGTATGGTAAAAAGCTCATCATTATCGGCAACGACACCCAACACGATACCCCCGCTTTTCACGACATCCACCGTCCGGGACGCCTGATGGTAAACCAGAATATGCTCATGACCCGCTCCACAATAGGTCATGCTTTTCTGATCGGGGTTCCATTCCAAATAGACCATGCTCATGAACGTCCATTCGTTACTGCTTTCCAACATCATCCGGTTTGTTTTTTTCAAGATGACATCCGTAGAAAGATTTTCCTGAGACAGGGTGCGGATCAGGGTTTTAGCCATAGCCATATATAAACCGGCCCCCAATCCTTTTCCGCTGACGTCACCTATGGCAACTCCCAGTCGATCACCGGATCCGTTATACCCCGGACGGATCATATAATCGTAATAATCGCCTCCGATTTCATTGGCGGGCTGCATCCACCCCATCACTCGCAGTCCCAGTAACTGCAAATCGCCATGAGGCACCAAACTGGTTTGGATTTCCCGGCCGATGGACATTTCCTGTTTCAGCCGGTCCTGCTCCATCAAGCTTTGCACGAGAAAGGCGTTTTCCAGAGAAATGCCGGACTGTATGGCAACGGATTCCATTAAGGTCAGGGTTTCGTCCGAAAAAATGCCTTCCGCCAACCTGTTATCGAGATATAGAACCCCCACCTTTCGTTTCTGTGTATTCAACGGCACACACATGGCCTGCTTTACCTTGTACGCCATCAATTCCTGCCCGCAGGCGTCGGCATTCAACGTACTGGATATTAATGGCCGCTGCAATTGCAAGACTTGCTCGACCAGCATCAAGCTCACCTGACAGCCTTCATAACTGAATGAAGAGACGGGCTGCGACGTGTTAAACCCTTTGGCCAATTTAAGTTCCAATTGATTGGACTTACTGTTAAACAACAACAGAAAGGCCCGTTCCGCTCCGCTGACGCGAAGACTGTGCTCCAGAATCTGCTCCAGCAACTCGTCCTGTTCAAAAATCGAGCCGATGGACTGCATGACGGACAACAGGGTTTCCAGATGCCGTTTGTATGTTAAAACATCGCGTGAATCGGCCAGGTCCTCTTCCTCATTCAGCATCCGAAGCATGGCGGACGCACGGCGTACATCCAGTTCCGCCCCACAGGAATCAAACAATCGCCGTGCCTCCATCAAAGCCTCCCGAGCTTGTGTATCCCGCGGATTTTTTCTCAGCACATGCCGGGCCATTTCAAATCGAAAACAACCCAACCGATACATATCGAACGGGGTTTCCCGCTGATGGCAGGCAACCCCTTTCTGCCAGTATTTCATGGCCCGAGCAGGCTTGCCGACAAGCCAATGGTACGTTCCCGTTACCTGTAACGAGTAGGGCTTGATATATCGATATAGACGCCCGATTCTTCTCGATTTGCGGCAAAACCACTCCGCGCGCCGCAGATATAACCGACGTTCTTCATCCGTCATTTTCTGCGGGGAAAGAAGCGTCTCCAAATAGATCAGGGCACAAATGGGAAACATCTCATAAATCCAGGAACTGCGGTCCAGAAAGGTCGGAATCAATCGGTAAATTTCCTCTGCGGTATTAATCGCCTCCGTATAATTTTCTGCACGCATGTAGGCAAACGCCAGAAAGGCCAGTGACACCAGGGTGTCTGGTTTGTCCCGGGTCTGCCGGGATAATGCACAGCCCTTTTTTAAATCGTCAAAATGCGATTCGTCTGTGCAACCCTTCAATGCTGAAAAATAACCGCGATTAAACAACGCCCAGCTTAGGCTCTGAAGAAGTTTTGTCTGCCGGCAGAGCTCCAGAAATTCTTCGTTTTCCCGCATCCCCTGATCAAATCGACTGGTGGCCCAGTTACAGTGATTGCGGAATACAAATGCGATACCTAACTCATAATACTCCCCGATACGCCGCAGGATTTCGATTCCCTTGTTGGCACAGGCATAGGATTCATCCGGTCGATTCATGATCCGATACAAATAGGCAAAAGCGGCGTAACCGGTGCCCAAGGCGCGCGCATCTCCGATTTTTTCCGCAATCTTCATCCCTTTTTCGATACTCGCCCGACCGCGCGCATACCAGGGAATACAGGTCCACACCGGACCGCCCATAATATACAAATACACCAATTCCCCACAATACCCTCCGCGTTCCGCCCGGTTCAGACTGCGCAAATAGAAATAGAACGAGCGTTTCATATCGTCAAAATAGAACGCATAAACCAAACGACTCATAAAACGCGTGACCGCACGGTCCCGTTCATCCCGGTTGACTTCGCTCCGCAGGAACACACGTGGAAAAAGAAGGTGCAGGGCCTGAAGCCCCATCTCCCGCAAAGTACGGAACAGCACAGAGGCAGAATGCACGGGAATACGCACCTTGAACGTCTCCAGCCCCTGCCGAATATACTGAATACTTTCCGCTATTTCCCCCTTTTCAAAAAAAACGCCCGCCATTTTTTCAAGCACCAGGGCACGATGCAACTGATCCGCCGCCGGAATCAGCCGTTCACAGTTTTTGAAAAAGGAAACCGCCTGATCATAGTTCCCGGATAATCGGTAGATATCACCCAGCCTCTCCAGAACACGAAGATAGATATCCTGCTGATCCTGCCCTGTTTTTTCGATGATTTCCCGGGCAATGGCGAACAAATCCGCCGCTTGCGAAAAAGCGCAGGCGCCCTGCGCTTTTTCGCCCGCTTTCATCGAATAACTCAACGCCTTCCCGAGTTCTCCTGAAAGGTAGTAATGGTAGGCCAAGTCATACACCACATCTTCCTGTTCGGCCTCAAGAACAGATGATTCCATGAGTTCCGCGATCCGTTGGTGCATCGGGATTCGTTCGGCTGGCGGAAGGTCCTTGTAAAAGGCCTCCTGAATGCGATCATGAACAAAATGCAAGGGCTCGTTTCCGGTCAACTCCCGCACAATGATCTGATGACGAATGCCTTTTTCAAGCATCATCAGCGTCTCATCCACATCCTTGCCCAGTAAATGGCTCAACCAATCCACCCGAATCATTCGCCCCATCACCGCCGCCCAGGAAAATAACCGGATTTCCTCCCGTGTAAATTCATGCACCCGCTGAAGCAGCAGATCCACAACGTTGTCAGGAAGCCGCACCTTCTGCAATCGGTCGTGAAAAAAGTGATAATGATCTTCCTCGCAGGAAATCACGCCCTGACTAATCAGCGTTCGTAACAGTTCAATGATGAAAAAGGGATTCCCCTGTGCCCGTTCCTGAACCACATTCGCCAGCTCACCTACTTGCCGGATATCCTCCAGAAAGATGCTGGCAATCATTTCGGTCGTTTCGGGCAACGTCAGGCGATCAATCATGATGTTCGCCACCGGGATCTGGCCATCTCTCAACCGACCAATCAACTGATGCAGTGGATGACGATCATCCACGTCATTGCTCCGATAGCTACCAATCACGAAAAGCGCACGACTGACGCTTAAATCAGCCAATCGTCCCAACACCTCCAGGCTGCCTTCATCGGCCCATTGCAGGTCATCCAGAAACAACACCAACGGCTCTTCGCTGGACCCAAGGGAAAGAACAAAATCTGTAAAGACAGTCAAAAAACGGCTGCGCTCTTTTTCCGGATCCAATTCGACCAGCGGCGGGGGGGTGCCAAGCAACTCCATAATGCAAGGCACTACCTTTTGGACCTCGCCACCCAACTCACCAACCGACTGCCTCAATCGCCTGACATGCTTTTCCCGAACATTTCGATTCAGCCGTTTCACCTTGTTGACATAAGCGCCAATAGCCTCGGCAAAAATTTTATAAGGGGTGCTGGAATCGTATTGATAGCATTTTCCGCCCACAAAGAGCCCCCCCAGACGGTGAATCGACGCCCGCAATTCATTCACCAACCTGGATTTACCGGCGCCGGGTTCCCCGGATACAAAGCAAACCCCTCCCTGGCTCGCCTTGGCCTGCTCCACGCCGGCTTCCAATTGCTGCAGTTCTTTTTGGCGTCCGATCAGCCGTGTAGCATACGTCAAATGCTGCAGTTTATCATGACGTCCGACTTCAAACCGAATCGATTCCGCAGCCAAACCGCTTTCCTTCAGACGCTGATATTCGTCCAGATCCGCCAGTACACCGGTTGAACTCTGATATCGATCATCCGGATCCTTGGCCATCATTTTCAGGACAATGGCCTCCAGCATGGGCGGAACACCTGGACAAACCAAACCGGGCCGATCAGGCTCCTTGGCGATATGTTCATAAATGAGCTGGTTAACGTCCATAGAATAGTATGGCAACCGCCCGGCCAGTAACTCATAAAAAACAATACCCAACGAATAAATATCCGAACGGATATCCAGCGGCTTCCGTAAAATTCCGGATTGCTCCGGAGATAGATAGCCAAACGTATCGAGAACATCCTTTTCATCCGATATCCCCGACAAATCCAACAAGATAGCCTTCCCGAAATCCCGGATTTTGACCTGGCGCAGACGGGTTGAATCCAGCAGAATGGCATCCGAAGAGAGCGCTCCGTGAATAATACCGACCCGGTGTATTTCTTGCAGCGCCTGAATGACCTGCCGGATAATCCGCATGGTTTCATCACTACGACGAATCATACGACAGGAGGATAACGGAACTCCGTGCCAAGCCTTATACACCACGTATTCCCGTCCATCCCACTCCCCCAGATCTTCCACCTTCAAAACAGAGTCGACCGATAATTTTTTCAATTGCTCCATCAAGGTACGGTAGCGATATCGCATATCCATGGAGAGAACGGCGGATTTCTTTACTAACTTCAGGAGGACGCGTATGGTTAGCCGCTGATCGTCGGCACTGTATTCTTCACTGGTTGGGTCGGAGCGAATACGATCTTTCAGGGCATACCTGTTCTGTATAAGGAACCCCGTCATAGCGATCTCCTACAACGCATCATACACATCCTGCCCTGTTTTGTCCGTTTTTGCATCCGGCGTACACCGTCTAAATAACCGTTGAACCAACGGGCTCTATCACACTGCTAAAAGAAAAAATTTAGCTGCAATCCCATGGAAGTAATACCCGCCTCATAATGCCCGTTAAGTTCATCGCCCGTGGCTCCCATCGAGTTTATGGCTATGTCGTTATAAAACATATGCAGAATGCCGGAATCGATGGAACACCACTCGCTGGCCCGATAACCGAACCCCGCAGAAAGCCAGATCGAATCCCCATCCGGAATGACCGGCGTCCGGTGATAACTATCGCGTATTGGCGACTCCTCGTAGGCCACGCCGCACCGCAAAGTCCATTTTTCATTGGCCGCATAACTCAGCCCAAGGGCATATTCAAAAGTATTCTGCCAGTCCTCTTCCACAACGGAATCCTCTTGCGCGGAATCGTACCGAACCCGTAGCTCGTCAAAACAGTCCCAGAAAATCATAGAAATATTTGCCGTCAGCTCCCATTTATCTCCCATATGCTGCGCCAAGCCCAATGCCAGTGTTGCCGGAACGGTCATATCCATCTGCACATCCGTATTCACAAAATAGTTTCCGGCCTGCATCATGGATGCCTGTTCAGGGACGTTGAAATCTGCACGTCCTTGAAGGTCATACGTAATTTCAGAGCGATAATTCAGACCCACCAACGTCCCGGAAGCAGGACGATACATAAGACCGGCATTATAGCCGACCCCCCAATCGTCTCCCGTAACTTCCACTTGTCCGTCTGTATTCATGGGCAGGGCGCCCGGGACCCCTTGACTGGCCAGAATAGAGCCAAAATCGATCGCATTTTTCATGCGTATGGAGGCATACTGCATATTGCCGCCGAGCGCCAAAGACACCTGATCTCCCAGCCGCCAGGCAATGGTTGGATTGATGTTATACGTCGTCATTTCCGATTCTACGCACTGATAGCGTCCAACCCAGTCCGAATCATAGGAAGCAGCAAGACCATAAGGCGCGTTAAAGCCGATACCTGCAAACAAGTCTCCGGCCAGCGGCTGGCTGTAAAAAGCCGATGGCACCAGCGCCGTAGCAAGGGCACTCCCGCTGCTCTGGGTGCCCTGCACAGGCAAACCACCCAGTTGCGGATAATCGGAACCGTCATCATAATATTCAAAATTCGGGACAATCAGTTGAGACCCCAGAGTTAACGTCGGTTCATTCAGACTGGCCATACCCGCCGGACTAAACCAAATACAGGAGGCATCATTGGTATTGACTGATATGGCGGAGAAACCACTGCCAATATCCCGTGACGAGTGCGTCCAGATATAAAACCCGGACCCCTGTGCATGCTGTGCCGACATGATCAGAAACGACAGTGCGAAAGCAGACCTCCACCACACAGAGCACACTCTATATATCTTTCTCAAACAGGCCTCCTAACCGGCATCCGGATTGCTTAGAGATCGCTCCGCCACTCGGAACATCTCTTCATTATTTTTCTGACTTCATTGGACAAAATACTGCAGCATACTATTACCTTGGTTGTAATAATGCATATAGCCACTTCACAGCCCATAATGACCAACCAAGTCCAGCATTAAGCATACTGCCGCATCATCTCAAAACAGGCAAGTGCTAATGCGGTAAGGTTTTCAACCTGAGGAGTGTAACTTAAAATGCCGCAGATATAGGAGAGAGCGTTCCATGCCATGATTCGCTAACCTCCAAGGTCTTACCAAGGGCTCTACGAGGAAGTAGACGGCATGGAACACAGAGAGATTGGCAGGAAGGGCAAGCACTTGACGAGGGAGAATCGCATCGTGATTGAGCGTGGCCGTGCAGGATCGGCACGTGAGGACGATTGAAAGAGAGCTGAAGCGTGGACGAGTGAAGCTCCTGGATTACGAATTGCGCACAATCTATGTCCACAGCAGTGATCGGGGCCAGGATGTGTACGATCAGAATGCCACAGCGAAAAGGCCCGGCCTGACGATTGGGAGCCATCATAGGACCGCCGAATTTATCCGGTTCCGCATCGTCGAACACAAGGAGTCGCCCGATGTAGTGGCCCATCGCATGAAGCAGGCCAATATGGACGGCGTGGTGTGTACCAAGACGCTTTACAATTATATCGACGAGAAGGTTATCCCCAGAGTAAGCAATGAATCGCTATGGGAGAAACGCAAGCGCTGCAAGCAGCGTAGAAGAGGGCTTTTACCGCTGGGCAAAACGACTTTCCAGAGGTCCAGGCATAGAGCAGCGCCCCACAGAAGCAGAGAGTCGTGAAATCTTCGGGCACTGGGAGATGGACTTGATTGTCGGGCCCTTGCACGGGTCCAAAGCGGCCTTGTTGACGCTCATCGGGCGAAAGTACAGGCATATCATCACTCGGAAGATCGCAGACAAGACTCAGGCCAGTGTTCTCAACGCTCTCAAGGGCATCGAAAGGCAATATGGCGTTTATCGTTTCCGGCTGAAATTCAAAACCATCATGGTCGATAAAGGCAGCGAATTCCTCGATTTCGAGTCCCTAGAAACCTTTGAGCTCTCAAAACGGCAACGAACCCGAATCTTCTACGCTCATCCCTAGCCGCCTGAGTCATGTCAACGAACCACTGTTGCGCACTAGTTGGCTTCTGGTTGGTTTTTTCTCTTAACGTTGAGCTGCTTGTCGTGTAGATTGCCGTACATTAAATTCTAATATCTTTGTAATCATAGGGATAAACTATGCAACGAATAGACATTCGATGGTCCGGGAAATTGGCAACGAGATGGACTTGTCCCATAATACGGGTGATTATAGCCATTTTTCTCTTCCCGATACCTTCGCTTGAGGCGGGCGAAGGCCCTGATAATACGCCGCACGAACATGATCTGCTTTTTGCTCCAATAAGAGGAAGACAAATACGCTGGCGCGGGGCGGAAACTAATCGGCAAATCTGCTATCTGGACTGGGAAGGTCAACCATGTAGAGCGGTGCTTTGCGGGGATGGCTTTCGCGTGTTTGAGGGGCGACAGGCTGCCGCGACGCAGAAACAGGTGAGCATACTGAATTACACGGGATGGGATGGAAATCCCTACGGAGTAAGGCTTGATCGCGAGGGATTGTATTTTATGCGGGCCGAAAACGGCAATTGGGATGCTGCCGTTCGTTCCACAGTCTTCACCATTCGGGATCATGATCAGCGGATTTGGGCGATCGCTCTTCCGGAATGGCGCGACCGGATTCCGGGCGTCGGCTATGTGCAGGTGTGGAGCGACGAGTTTTCCGGCCCGGCAATTGATCCACAAAATTGGATTGTACGGACCGGACGAGGCCCCAATAAAAATGGGTGGGGCAACGGTGAAAAACAGTACTACACAAAGCGATCCAAAAACGTCCGGATTGAAGATGGAAATCTCGTGATTGAGGCACATGCGGAGATTTACAATGGCTGCGGCTATACTTCGGCCAGACTGGAGACACTGAATAGAGTACCTGTGCGCTATGGCGTGATTGAGGCGCACATCAAGGGACCTGACCATCCGACCCGGGGACGTGATAATGGCACTTGGCCTGCCTTTTGGATTATGGGAGTGAATTATCCAAGGCGCGGCTGGCCCGCCTGCGGAGAACTGGATATTTGGGAAGCCGGTGGGTTGAATCCAAACACTTGTTTTGGTGCATCTCATTGGAAGACAAAGAAAGGAACCGGAGATTATCAACTGGAAACAACGCTTTCCGACGGATTGGATCAAGAGTATCACACCTATGCGATCAATTGGAATTCCAACAGAATTACCTGGTACGTGGATCACTCGCCCTATGGAGAGTTTCTCCATGAAGAGATTCCGGAAGGATCACCATTTAACAAGGACTTCTTCCTGCTGATCAACTTGGCCATCGGCGGTCATTGGGATCATGTGGGCGAGCCCAACCCCGGGAATTATCCTCAGCGAATGTACGTGGATTGGATTCGCGTATGGACGCCGGGGCTGTAATCACCGCACCTTTGTTTCATGCCCCCGGCACCACACAAGCACGAAGGCGCTGCACCTACTACACATACGGCCACACGATGTTTGTTGCATGAGATGGCCCCTCTGCACGGGGCAAAAAAATCACCAACATCGACAGACACACCTGTCCCGCCAACTGCATCACCGCACGAAAAAGTGACAGCCCCATCCTACCGACCTGCCCAGTCTATTCCACATGTTTGACTTGTATCCGATAATAATTCACCTGTTCCGCTGTGTGCTGTGCATCGGTGTAGGAATTGATGGCCGGGTAGGCGGAAAGAACATCTTCCACCAAAACGGACCATTCCGTACCTGAAAGCGCATTGTTCCAGAGAATGCTGTAAGCACGCCCCGGCTGATCTGACCCCATCCAGCAAATCACCGGATCGGCTTCATCTGTGCTCGAAGACTGAACTTCCCCCAACAAAACGGACGCGGCCTCCGTCGGGTCCGTCCCCGCCACATATTCCTGCCAGGCCGTCAATTGATCGCCATCACTGTCGGCCGCGGCCGTTGCCTCATAATCCTCCGTGCCCGGGTAATACTGCTCCAGCCAAACCAAGGGCACATTCAAGGGGGTGTTGGTCGTCACTTTTTCAACAAAGGAAGCCGCGACCGCTCCATGGTCTGATATATTTTCCCAAGTGAAGACATAGGAGGAATCCGCGTTATCAAAGTCCACCCCGATGGATGCGCCATTGGTGAGAATATCCGCAATGCGGTACAGATTGGAGGCCGTGACCGTGAAGGCCTGATCTCTCCCGGCGGAAATCGTTACCTCGCCGGAGGGCGAAATGACTCCATGATCTCCGGCGGAGGACGTCAGCACATATTCATTGACATAGGTTAAGGTAAACAGATTGGCTTGAGCATCGGCCTCCGCGAGGGAAAACATACAGGAAGCCCCCTCTTCTGCCGACCCGATATACGTATCCTCGCATCCGACATACGTACTCTTCAGATAATACTCAATGGAGTCCGCAGCGGAATAGGTGCCACCGCTTATCGACGCTTTCCAGTAGGCGCTGGTGATTCCCTCGGCAACGGAGGAACAATCATACGTCAGCTTACTGCTGTTCCATGAAACGTCACCGTTTTTTCGATGATAAAGCGTCCCGCCATTCTGATCATAGGTGTTGGCATAGGTTTTACTGTATATGTAAACCGGCTCATCAGAGGCAGCGCCGACATACGGCTCCAACATGGTATGCCCTGCCGGTTCCGCTGTGGCAGGAATATGCCAGGTGCACCCCCCGGCCGCATGGATATACACACTGCCTAATTCCGTATCCCCCGCCCAAAACGTGTAGACGGCGCTTCCATTGGTATGAGTGGTCGAATCCGCGGCGGCAAAGATCATCTGCCAATTCACATTCCAGTTCGTCGAACTGAACACATGCTCCGAACCACCGTGAACCTGTAAAATCGTGGAATCCCCGGAAGTCTTTTCCACCCGAACCGTTACCGGAACCGACGGAGCGGATTCCATGCATACATAAAGACTTTTCGATCCCCCTCTCGTAATCTGAAGATCTCCCGTACTGAGAACAAGAGGAGGCACCGGCAATGAAACACCCGCCAGAAAATAGTCATCAGCTGTCAACTGATTGTAGAGCTCCATCAAGCCGGCATCCCTCCCACTACTGATTCGAAAATCCTTCTCCACACCACCTTCCACTTTGATGATGTCAAAGTAATTGATCATATGCAGATTGGGAAAAGCCGCATTCAACTCAACCGCATCGGGGCGCACGTCCGATTCAAATCCATCCGCTGAATAGAGTTGATAGAACCAGTTCTCTTTGTTGTAGAAAATCTCTGAAGCGTTTTCGAATTTCTGGCTGCCTGAATAAACACCCAGGCTCATCTCGTCCACAAACAATTCCGTCGTTGTGCCCGGGACACCCTGCACCTGAAAGGTCACCTGGGTCACAGCGGCCCAATTGAATTCATCATACGGAGCCAGACTTCGAATGGGAAAAACAAACGGCTGATAGTCACTGTTGGTCACGGTCAATTCCCGTGCACCCACATGCCCGGACTGGTCGTACACTTTGAGATAAAGACGGGGCGATCCACTCCCCTTTTTCATACGAAGGCAAAGATTCCGACACCCACTCCAATTCCGATCCCCCGGCGAAAAACTGCTCTCGCACAAATCACCGGAACTGTTTGGTGTTCCCAGCACATGCAAGGCGGAATTCTGAATGGACCAATCATTGGAAACCGCGCCTGCCTTAAAGACCAGATTTGTCCAGCGCTGATCGTTCTGCGGTCTGTCGTAAAAGCGGGAGATCTGGTCAATGATTACGTCATCCGGCACATTTGAATTTACAGTACTCTTGATCTGTATGGTCATGGCTTGAACATCCGCCCAAGTGAATCCATTCGAGAGAGCAAACGAGGAAGGCGCTATATCCAGATAGGTAAAACTCGTGGAAGAAACCAACGATGTATAGATGCAACCATAAACATCCGTGGTCGAATAACGACTACGGAATCCAAGCAATATCTTGGGTGCAGGGATGCCCGTATCGGTGCCCCTTCGTATTTGAAGCCGAAAGGTGGTGGTATCACTCCAATTCCTGGAATCCCACGCCTGCATGGCGCCATCGACGTAGTCCCAGTTACCCGACCAGATATTTACGGGATTAAAGTATAAATGGCCGTTGTTATTACTCATATACATGCATTCACCCTGATTGCGCCACGGCGTATTGGTCCCCCATGGGCCGTCCGGATATATCAGCGTGGAACAATCATCGATGGTCTCTTCCACATTTTCCATGCCGGCCAATACGGTGTTGAATTCCGCCAGCATGATGGTTGACGTATAGGGGAACGTGGTCAGGTTCGTCCACATCGGAGCAAAACAGCCCGTCTCCGTGATCATCATGGGCTTGTTGTGCCCGTTGCTGCTTGAAAAGACCTCGTAGAAGTCACAATAGTTGTTCTCTGGCCAATATCCGGCCCTTAGCTTGAATTGAAGCTGATCGTCCACCACTTCATTGCGGTCATTCCCGTATCCCTGACCGTTATAGGCCGACAGTCCGACCCAATCCACCACATCGTCCCCGGGATAAATGTTCTCGCGCGGTACATACGGCACATTCGGCGTTACGTTGGTGTTCACACTGCCTTCGGCATTCATACTCCAAACCATGGCCACATTGGGGGCAATCGTTTTCACCACCGTGGCAAAGTTGCTCCAGGCCTGACAGTAGGTGGCCTCCGTAATCGTGTCATCGTCTGAATGTGCCGGCGACCACTCATACCATGCCCCGTTGGCCTCATGCGCAAAGGTCAGAAATACCGGCATCTCCGTGCTCTTCAGCATGTAGCCCAGTTCACAGGTTTTCGTATAATAGTAGCTGCCGGGCTGCCAGTTCACAAAAAAATTGGTAAAACAACCCTTTGGCTCCATAACCACCAAAAGACCCGCATTGGTGACGGCCTGCCTTACCGTACCCGCCCAATTAGTGAAATAGTAGCTGAAATTCACGACAGCCAAAGCCTGGGTAATATCGACATAACAACCAAAGATGGTCGTGTCTTTTTGCGCGACCTCTTGGAACGCCGTAACGTTCGCCCCATCCAGCCCTTCTTGTATGACCCCCAGATACACCCCCTCATCCGGTTCATACAAGCTGCTCGCCAAACCGCAGGTAGCAAAGCCTGAAAAAACAAAAAATACCGCAAGCACCCCAGCATATCGGAAACCAAACCGCAGGTTCATCGTTCACCTCCCGGGTATCTTTTTAGACATATGCATCGATATATACCGGAAGTAGCGCGGTATGTATACTGGATCTCTTAAAAAAATGACTGATTCCCTGCTGAAGGGCAAACGACCAAGAGAGTCTCTTTCGTATCAACCTGGATGGCGCATGGCCGAATCACTCATCCGAACAGCATGGCGCGGGCAAGCTTCTGGTGGAATTTCGGATAGGCGGTAAGTTCCACGTAATTCATTTGGTCGCCCAGATTCAGGGCCCGTAAACGGGTGGAATCCGAGAGCAGCATCTGTACCGCACCGCGTCCGGCGGCATTACCCACCTGAACCACCCTCGTTGACGGCCAGGGCGGAATCATACCGATCGTCGCTGCGCTCACCGGATCAATGTAGGTTCCAAAAGCACCCGCCAGAATAAAACGGTCCACTTCCTGATAGGTGATTCCGGCATGTTCCAGGAGAATGTCAATACCCGCACGTATAGCCCCCTTGGCCAATTGAATGACGCTGACATCCGACTGCGTGATAAACAACGGCGCATCACGATTCAGACACACCGCCCGCTCCTTGCCCAGCATCTCCACCAGATCATGCGCTCCGTCGAGACCGCCCGGCTTGGTCAGCATGCCCTGCTGAAGAAACTGTGCCAAAGCATCCAACACCCCGCTACCGCAAATTCCGACCGGCGGCGCCTGCTCAATCGAGGAACAGCGTATCACGCCATCCCGGATAATCACATGATCCACCGCGCCGGGAGAAGCCCGCATACCCTGCCGGATATGCGCCCCCTCGAAGGCCGGGCCCGATGCGCAGGAGCAGCAACACATCTGCCCGTTGTGGCGCAGGGTAATTTCGGTGTTGGTGCCGATGTCACACAGCATCACCGTGTCCCCCGCCGCGTACAATTTTTCCGCTGTCAGAGCCGCCACATGATCACATCCCACATACCCGGCCAAAATCGATGGCAAATAGACCGAAGCCGCCGGATGAATGGCCAGTCCGATCGCTCCCGCCTCCAGGACAAGCGGCGCACTGACAGCCGGCACATAAGGGGCCATGCCAAGCTGTCGTACCGGAAGTCCCGCAAACAAATGATGAATCGCCGTATTACCCACCAGCACCGCATCCACCCATTGTTCCTGAACGAGCCCGTTACGCGCGCCTAATATTTTAATCAGCGAATTAATTGTATCGCAAAGCGCCTGCCGAAGTTTTTCCGCCTGCGCGAACGATTCGTTGGCATGGCCCATGCGCGTTATAACATCCTCGCCGTAGGCGGTCTGCCCGTTCACGTTTCCTTCCGAATCCACTACGCGCCCTTCCTGCAAATCCACCAGATAAGCGGCCACTTTCGTAGTCCCCATATCCACGGCAAGCCCGAAAGGCCGTCGCTCCGGCGGAAGAACAGCCGTAAGCCTGCCACGCAAGACCACCGCCGAGGTATCCCACCCGGCCGTACGCAACTCATTGGAAAGATTCCTGAGCAGAGCGAAAGGAAGCACAATTTCACGCCCGAGAATAGATTCCACATGCTGCCGCACGCGCGTTGCATCATCGCGCAGATCCTCGAGCGTGGGCAGTGCCGGGTTCAACCTCACAACATGCAGATCATTATCCGGCGCTGAAAGCACATGGTTGCACTCCACCTGCAACTGCTGCCGGACGGCGAGTGACTCGGGCGGAATATAGACGGTAAGCGCATCACCCATAGGTCTTGTGCGACAGGCCAGGCAAATCCCCTGCGCCTTTTCTTCGTGCGAAAGGCAATCCGCACCGGAGACCTCCCGCACCTCGCCCCGCATAATCCGAACCTTGCATTTGCCGCAGGTACCGCCGCCGCCGCATACCGAGGTGATGGCAATGCCCGCTTCGCGTGCGGCATCCAGAATGGTCCGGCCCGCATCCGCTTCCACACGCAAACCCACCGGTTCAAATGTAATCATCGTTTTCTTCGTTGTCATGGTTCAAATTTCCGCGATACGGACAGGTGTTCTTCATCATGCACATGTCACAGGGAGTAATCTGGTCTGCCGTGGTCACGTCCGCTCCAATCGCGATGATGCCGGAACAGGTTTTCGACGGAATCATCAGACCGCTCTCCCTTAGTTCTACGTCAATTGCCGATCCTTCTACAAGCCCGAATAGTGCGGGTTGTCCTTCTTCAAGCGGCCAGTCGCGAACACCGGGCTGAATCAAAATCCCCGGGGTGCCCATGTTGGCACGTCGAACCATCACGCTCAAGACCTGTTGAATCAGGTGCATAAACTGGGCCATGGCGGCATTGCCCAGCGCATCCAGCATCATGCCCTCGGAAAGACGCTTGGCAGAGCGATCCTGAACCTGTCGATCCAGCTCCGCCCCCACCGTAAAAAGTATGACAAGAAAATGGCTGACCTGGCGCACGTAAGGGGCAAACGGTTTTCGCGCGAGGGCCAAGCCTCCACGAAGTAGAACATGCGTATCCGTGACATCCTCCACGGGATAGATCCGGTAGGTCAGGCGGGGGGTAATCCAGTCCCGGGCCTCTTTCTGAACTCGTTCGGCCAGAGCATAAAGGGCCGGACGACGCTCCCGGATCACATCGGGATCCATCCCCTGGCTGCGTAGAATATCTTTGGCGCGAATGCGCAGGCGCCAATCCTGCACGACAAACTGTACCCCTGGCTCCCAGCCGAATGCCGCAAGATCACGACAGGACAGCACTTGAACGTCCGGGCTGAAAGGAGGCTCTTTGGCGATTGATTGATCCATCCCGGTGCTCTCCCGTTAACTCTTTTCGCGCAGATACGGAATACCCAGGGAAATCGGCTCACCCGTGCGCGTTCCGCGCAACACAATGGCCAGAATGGTCAGCACGTAGGGCAAGGCCAAGAGAATCTGATACGGGAAGCGTATGCCGACGCCCTGCACCTGCAACTGAAATGAATCCAGCAAACCGAAAAAGAGGGCGGCAAACAAAATCGGAATCGGACGCCACCCTCCGAAAATCACGATGGCAATGGCGATCCATCCGCGCCCC
>JAQVYB010000229.1 GCA_028708815.1 Kiritimatiellia bacterium
GCCTGAACAGGCAATTGATCGTATGCAGGCGGAACTGAAAGCTCTGCCACCCGAAAAACGTGACGCGCGGAAACGGGCACGCATTCAGGAATTGCTGGATCAGGGGTGCGGAGCGTGTGTGCTGAAAAATGAGACCTGCGCGCGGATTGTGCAGGAATCACTTCTGTTTGGACATGGTGATCGCTATGAGTTGCTGGCTTGGGTGATTATGCCGAATCACATCCACGTCATGATCAGTGAAACGGCCCAATGGCCGTTATCCAAGGTCGTGCAATCCTGGAAGAGACACACTTCCAAAGAAATTCATAAACGTCATCCCGGGATCGGCGAGTTGCACTCGGCTCCTTTGTGGCAGCGTGACTACTGGGATCGATTCATACGCGACAGGCAACACTATGAAACGGCATTGCACTATATTGAAAACAATCCCGTTGCAGCCGGACTGGTAGACCATCCGGCGGATTGGCCCTGGGGCAGCGCCTCTCTGCATGCACACGAACGGGGGACGCTGACACGCGGTCGGTTGCTGACGCGGGCTTGACTTGGCGGGGTTGGTTCCGTCATCCTGTCCCCTCAACGAGAGGGAGCATGCCTGCATCACCACGAAATGAAGTCATCATGGCCACGGTTCCGTTTTTTCGGGAACTAAAGGCATCGAGTCGGGCCGAATTGGCTTCGATCTGCACGATTCGCTCTCTCCCGAAGAAGAATACACTCTTTCTCGAGGGCGAGGCCGGGCATGCCTTTTATCTGCTCGTTCGCGGCCGTATCCAGCTGTATAAAACCACGCCGGATGGACGGGAAACCGTCATTCGCGTCATCAAGCCGGGGGAGGTTTTCGCCGAGGTCATCCTGTATGAACGGGACAGCTATCCGGTCACGGCGGTGGCGCTGCAGGATTCCGAGGTGATGGCGCTTCCCCGCGCCGGCATTCGGCGCCTCCTGGCGGAGGAGTCGTTCCGTCAGGATTTTATTGTGATGCTGCTGCACAAACAGCGCTTTCTCACCGAGCAGATTCAGCGGCTTGCCGCTCTGGATGTGGAGGCCCGCTTCTTTCTTTTTCTGCGCGATCAATATGGGGAGAGGGAAGACATGCAGATTCCTCTTTCCAAAAAAGATGTGGCGGCGGCGATAGGGACCACCCCTGAATCGCTCTCACGTCTCATTTTGCGCCTGAAAAAGCAAAAGCGCCTGAGCTGGACCGGTCACACGCTGCGCCTTGCCCCCGGTACGTGGAAAAACGGTTGAGAGGCCAAAAAATCCCATTTCGGCGTCGATTTTCGCTCCTTGTCGACGTTTTATGCGATTTTTCAGCCTCATCCTTGCTCTTCTGGACGGCGCGTGGCTCACGCACCTCAGGCGGCAGAGGCCTGCCACCCTCCAGGAATATCCGGTTAAATGCGTCTTGTTTGTCTCAATCGGCGTGATTTTGTCGGAGGACTTATTCGTTGCTTTCTTCATTCGTTGGGATAATTCCTTTATATGCCAGGTGCCCGCGGGCTGCGGGCGCTCCCACTTTTGGATGGCGCGTGCGTGCTTGCGATCCATCGTGCCGATCAGGCGATTGGCGCTCCCGGGAGAGGCACTCGTCGAGGAGGTTCAGTGGAGGCCGCCCGGTGGGTTAAAGGGAGTCTGCGCGGTAAAAGGTTGATGTTTCACCGGCATCACTCTTGAGCACCAGGGCATTGGAGTTGAAGGAGAGGATGGTGCTGGTGGTCTGGTGGTTCAGGACGCGTTCATCTTCTGCCCGGGTGATCGTCAGCGTAATGGTTTTCCCGTCGATGGCCCACGTTCCGTTGATGGATCCTGTGGTGCCCTGGGAAATGGTGTTGCTGATAAATCCGGCAGGGCGCAGCAGGGCCTTGAATGTGCCGTTGTTGGAGAAGGTGATCGTTTCTTCCATTCCATTCACGGTTCCCGCCCATTGGCCCGGGATGGTTGCGCTGTATTCGGATTCATCGACGGGTGTCACGGGGGAACAGGCGGAAATGCCCAACAGCAGGATGAACAGCAGTCCGAGTGGTTTGAGGATCAGGATGTTTTTCATGCAGGGATCATTGCAATGCGGTGTGCCGTGGTCAAGTTCAGAGAAGAAGTTTGAATGCCACGTTGGGCCATTACGAAAATCCGGTGTGTCCTGTATCTTTTGCGCAGGGAACGGGGGTCATTGGGAGGCGGCTTTGACGGCGGCGATGATCTGGACGTAGCCGGTGCAGCGGCAGAGGTTGCCCTCGAGGGCGGTTTTGATTTCTTCTTCGGTGGGATGCGGGTTGGCATCGAGCAGGGCTTTGGCGCTCATGAGCATGCCGGGGGTGCAGAAGCCGCATTGGACGGCGCCGTGTTCGATGAAGGCCTGCTGAAGGCGCGAGAGGGTGCGGTCGGTTTCCAGGGATTCAATGGTTTGTATGTCGGCTCCCTGACAATGGCAGGCGAGAACCAGGCAGGAGGGGGTGGCTTTTCCGTTCATGATGACGGTGCATGCACCGCATTCACCAATGGAGCAGCCTTCTTTGGTGCCGGTAAGCAGGAGGTCTTCGCGTAGAATGTCGAGCAGGCGTTTGGAGTCGTCGACTTCCAGTTGGCGGGGTTTTCCATTGATGGTGCATTGCAGTTTCATGAGGGGGGTGTTCTCCAGCTTCGTTTAAGGTTGTATGGCGCGAAAGATGTCGCGGGCCATGTGAAGGAATACGGGTTTTTTGTATTCGGATGACCATCGGCGTCCTATGGCGTTTTCGATGAGGGAATCCAGGGAGGTGGTCATTTTTTCGAGGGTCTCGGGTGTGAGTGGTTTTCCGTTTGCGAGGGTTTCGATTTCGGGCAGTCGGCAGGGTGCGTGGAAGAGTGCGCCGCAGGCGAAGCGGCAATCTTCGATGCGGCCATTTTGCAGACGGGTGAGGAGGCAGGCGCTGATGCGGGTGATGTTGAGGGCGTTGCGGCGTCCGAGTTTTTGGAAGGCGTAGCGATAGGTGGTGTGATTGAGGAGGGGGAGCCGGATTTCGGTGAGCATTTCGTCGGGACGGATGAGGGTCTGGTAGTTTTTGACGATGAATTCGGAGAGAGGAATGAGGCGTTCGGTGGAAGCGGATTGAAGGCGGAGGACGGCGTTATAGGCCAGCAGCGGCGGGGCGGCGTCGGCGCAGGGGGCGGCATTAACGAGGTTGCCGGCCAGGGTGGCGCGGTTGCGGATTTGCCGGGAGCCGATGAGGCGTATGGCTTCGCAAAGCAGCGGGGCGTGCGTTTGAATGAGGGGATGCTGAAGCAGATCGCTGACGGTTTCGGCCGCGCCGATGCAGAGGGTCTCGCCTTCGAGTCGGACGCCCCGGAGTTCGGACAGCCCGGAGATGTTCAGCACGGTGCGCGGAACGGATTCGCGGCGCAGGCGGATCACCACGTCGGTTCCGCCGGCCAGCAGGATGGGGGCGGGTTCCCGGGTGAGGTGTTCGAGGGCGTCGGCCAGGGAGGCGGGATTGATGCTGGTGAGCTGAGAAATACGAGCGGAGGTTTTGGCGACGGAGCCGTGTTTACATTCGGTGGCGGCTTCGCTGGCCCGCGAGGGCTTCTTGAGATTTTTGCCGAGGAAGACCTGCTCGAGGGTGAGGGGTTGATGGCGATTGAACAGGCCGGTGGCGTTGGCAAAGGCGTTGTTGATGGCGGCGGCGGTGAGTTCGAGGGTGGGCTCGCCGATGGATTTGGCGCCGTAGGGGCCGTTTGGATCGGCGTTTTCAATGAGGACAGGGATGATTTCAGGGATGTCCTGCATGGTGGGGATCAGGTATTCATCGAGGTTGGCGGATTTCACGACGCCGTCTTGAATATTGTAGTCTTCATAGATGCCGTAACCAAGCCCCTGAGCGACCCCGCCGTAGATCTGGCCTTCGAGTCCGAGGCGGTTGATGACGGTGCCGGCATCGTGTGCGGCCACAATGCGCAGCACTTCGATGCGCCCGGTGTGGGTATCCACGCGCAGTTCGGCGGTTTGACAGCCGTAGACGTAGGTGAAATAGGCGTCGCCCTGTCCGATGGCCTCTTCCCAGAAGACTTTGGGGGCGTGAAACCAGCCGCAGGCTTCGAGGGGAATGCCCTGGCGTACGGCGGCCTGAACGGCTTCATCAAAGGAGATGGTTTTGCCGGAAGAGTGTGCGCGGATGACGCCGTTTTCCCAGATGGTGTCGTCGGGTTCGCATGTGCCGAGTTGGTCGGCCACGGCTTCGAGTAGGCGTGTCTTGACCTGTCGGGCGGCATCGATGACGGCATTTCCGCCCACGATGGTTCCGCGTGAGGCTACGGTGGGTCCTCCGTCGGGCATGGTGTCGGTTTGCGAGGGCATGAAGTTGAAGCGTTCAAGGGGGAGGCCCAGGGCTTCGGCGGCGGTCATGCACATGGTGGTGGCGAGTCCCTGTCCGTTTTCATGTACGGCGGTGCCGAGGGATACGCTGCCATCGGGCCAGATGCGCAGGAGGGCGCAGGAGGTGTCGGTGCCTTCGGCCCCGAGGGAGCAGCCGCGAAAACTGCAGGCC
>JAQVYB010000074.1 GCA_028708815.1 Kiritimatiellia bacterium
CCGCTCCTTCCGCGACAACTATGAACTCCCCATTTCCAAAGAAGGACCCGAAGCCGAACAGGCCCAGACCAAACTGCGACGCAAACTCCATCCCTTCCTCCTGCGACGCATGAAAAAAGACGTGGCCAAAGACCTCCCCCCCAAAATCCAGCGCATTATTTCCTGCTCTCTGACCAAAGATCAGCAGGTGGTCTATAACCAGATGCTCCTCTCCTCGCGCCGAAAGATCAACGACCTGGTCCAACAGAAAGGGTTCAACCACGCCCGCATGGAAATTCTGAAGGTGCTGCTACGCCTGCGCCAGATTTGCTGCCATCTTGATCTGCTTAAACTCGACCACCTCGCCAGCACACACCCTTCCGCCAAAATGGACCTCTTCTTCGAACTGATCGACGAAGCACTCGATGGCGGGCACCGCGTGCTCGTCTTCAGTCAATTCACCTCCATGTTGGCCATTCTGCGACGGGAACTGGATGAGCGGAACCGCCCCTACTGCTATCTCGACGGCGCCACGAAAAACCGCCTCGCGATGGTCAAGGAATTCAATACCAATCATGCCATCCCCGTGTTTCTCATCAGCCTGAAGGCAGGCGGGACCGGACTGAACCTGACCGGCGCCGACATGGTCATCCACTACGACCCGTGGTGGAATCCGGCCGTCGAGGATCAGGCCACCGACCGCGCCTACCGAATCGGCCAGAAACGCACCGTCTACAACGTGAAAATGATCACGCGCGGCACCGTCGAAGAAAAAGTGCTCGCCATGCAGGAGAGAAAAAAGCATATCATCAATGCCACCCTTTCACAGGAAGACCAGGTGATACAGAAACTCACTTGGGAGGATGTGCAGGATTTGCTTTCCGTATGATGAAACCGAACCTATCACCATTAAGCGCTCTGCGCCGAAGAACACGTCCGCTTGCCGGGCCGGCCTGCGGCCTGGCACTGCTTCTCATCCTTGCCTCATGGTCCAACGCAAACATAAATTACTCCACCTCGGACCTCCCGAAACGCGGCATCGTCATCCTGCCCGGAACCAACGCCCCTATTCCCCTGCCCACGCCCTCACTGTCCGACAGCCGGAGACGCCTGCGACAGATTGACCTCCTTGATCAAAGAAAAAACACCACGCCCCTCGACGCCTCCGGATCCTCCCGCGCCATTGCCGATATCGCTCCCGAGATTTCCGCCACCGATATTTCCACCACCCTGCGCATGCAGCGCATCCGCGTCGCTGAAACCCTCAAAGCCAACAACACCCTCTTCCGCACAGGGCGGCAGGAAGAAGCCATCCAAGCCCTGCAGCACTTTCTCGACGATGTTACCGAATCGGATCTGCGGGAAAAAATCTGGACTATGATGGGCGTTATGCGATTCAAACAGCTTGATTACACGGCCGCAGCCACCTGCTTCGAGGAGGCACGCCTCTGCAACCCCCATTCCGTAAGCGTAACCTGCAACCTGGCCGCCGCCTACATGAGTGACGGGAAACTCGAAGAAGCCGAGGCCCTGCTCTCCGGAATTCGCCTATCGCTGATCGAAGATCCAAAGCTGACGGCGGCCATTCAGTTCAATCTCGCGTGCATCGGCAGCATACTCGGGCGCCTGCCCGAAGCCCTCGAACACCTTTCACAGGCCGCCCGGCTGAACCCCGCCTTCACCGGCGCCCATCTCGGCGATACGCAACTGGATAATATCCGCAATGCACACCGCTTTAAAAGTATCGCCCGTCAAATCGACCTCACCCTGGAGAACAACCGCACCTTGGAAGAATAGGTCCCGGCCCGAAATCCTCTTCCCTGCCGAATCTCGCCCCTCCTCCCGGCCGCACCCCGCCGTGGTATCAACAACCGCAGGCCCCCTTCCTCAATCAAACGCTTTCGTTCGCCGCCAACCACGCAGCTTCCCGGGGGCTCTTCATACTACAGGGGCCGGTTCATTCGGATTTTCATGCGCGCACCGCGCTCTTTGTTCACGCCTGTTCCGAAAGCGTCGCGACCAGCTTCTTTAATTTGTCGCTCTTCTCCAGCAGTTCTATCTTCCGATTTTCCTGAATCTGGACCACGTTCTTCGGCGCCTTGCTGATAAAATCCATATTTTCCAGCTTGCGCGAAACGCGTTCAAGTTCCTCGGTAATCTTCGTGAGCTGGCCATTCAGACGCGCCACCTCCGCCGCTATATCAATAAGCCCTTCCAGCGGCATATAGACCGCCCCAAGTTGACTCAATCCACTCGGCATCGCCTTCGGCGGAGAAAATTCGGCATCCACGGTGATGGAACGCGCCCGCAGGAGACTGGCGATGGATTCCTGATCCTCGATCAGTCTTCCCGTGCTTTCCTCGTTGGCGGGACGCAGAATGAAGTCCACCTGCTGCTTGGGCAGGATGCTGTAATCCGCCATGAGGGTGCGTGCCACACGAATCAAATCATGCTTGGCATCCACATAGCGCACGGTTCCCGAGGAGGCCCCCCACTCCGCCATTCGTGCGGGATCCAGTTCCCTGGGCCAGGGCGCAATCATGATCGACTCGGACAACTCCCGGTAACCCATCCCCTGCCACAGTTCCTCGGTCAGGAACGGCATGATCGGATGCAGCAGACGCAGCGCATTGCTGAACACATAATGCATTACACGAATCGTCTGCCGCTTGCGCCCCTCATCCTCCCCGTAAAACACCTGTTTCGAGTATTCGACATACCAGTCGCAATACTGATGCCAGAAAAAGTCATACAGCGCCTTGGCCACATCGTTGAACCGAAAACGCTCCAAATTCTCGCGGCAGGCAATAATGGTCGAATTCAATTTGGCCAGAATATGCAGATCATCCGCACTCATCAGCGCCGAATCAAACTCCGCCTCATGAAACCGTTCGGGCAGGGCGGTGGATTGCATCTGCATGAAGCGGGCCGCATTCCATATCTTCGTTCCAAAGTTGCGCCCAACTTCGAATTTGTCATCCGAGACGTAGACATCCTGTCCGGTGGCGGTCAGCATGATCAGGCTGAACCGCAGGGCATCCGCACTGAATTTCTCGATGATATCAAGCGGGTCGATGGAATTGCCGAGGCTCTTGCTCATCTTACGCCCGACATCGTCGCGGACCGTTCCGTGAATATAGACATCGGAAAACGGAATATCGTCCATAATCTCGATACCGGCCATCACCATTCGGGCCACCCAGAAGAAAATAATCTCCGAGGCGGTCGAGAGCGTTTTGGTGGGATAATAAAAACGCAGGTCCGCGTTTTCCTCGGGCCAGCCGAACACGCTGAAGGGCCAGAGCCAGGAGGAAAACCAGGTGTCCAACACGTCCTCATCCTGCCGAACGCCCGACGCCCCGCACTTCGGACAGGTCTCCGGCGCACCACGATCAGCCCATTCGTGCGAACAGGCGTCGCAATAAAATACGGGAATGCGGTGACCCCACCAAATCTGACGCGAAATGCACCAGTCGCGGATGTTCTCCATCCATTCCAGATACACCTTGGTCCAGCGCTCCGGCACAAAGCGGATGCGCCCGTCTTTCACAGCCTCGATCGCCGGGCGTGCCAGCGGCTTCATCTTCACAAACCACTGCGGGGAAAGACGCGGCTCCACCATGGTGTCGCACCGGTAACAGTGACCCACCGCATGCTGGTGTTCCTCCACCTTCTCAAGCAAATTCTGCGCACGCAGATCCTCAATGATCCGCTTGCGGCATTCCATGCGATCCAGCCCGGCGTAGGGCCCGGCCTGTTCATTCATCGTGCCGTCGTCATTCATCACATTGATCTGCTCCAGCCCATGACGAAGGCCCAGCTCAAAGTCGTTCGGATCGTGGGCCGGAGTGATTTTCACCACGCCGGTGCCGAATTCCGGATCCACGTAATCATCCTCCACCACCCGCAGTTCGCGCTGGAGAAGAGGCAACACCACAACCGCACTTTTCAACATCTCATAGCGCCTGTCGCGCGGATTGACCGCCACCGCCGTATCGCCCAACATGGTTTCCGGGCGCGTGGTCGCCACGATGATGTGATCCTTCCGCTTGCCCCCCTTGAGCGGATAACGAATGTAGTAGAGCTTGCCGGCTTGATCCTGATGCTCGCTTTCCTCATCGGAAAGCGCCGTGCGGCAGCGCGGACACCAGTTGATGATATAATTCCCCCGGTAAATCAGTTTCTTGTCGTACAGGCGCACAAACATTTCCTTCACGGCATTGCTGAGCCCTTCATCCATCGTGAACCGTTCGCGCTCCCAATCACAAGAGGCCCCCAACTTCTTCAACTGATTGATAATGGTGCCGCCGTACTGCGCACGCCAGGCCCACACCTCCTCAAGAAACTTTTCGCGCCCCAGATCGTCGCGCGTTTTTCCGTCTTTTTTGAGTTTTCGCTCAACCACATTCTGCGTGGCAATGCCCGCATGGTCGGTGCCCGGAACCCAGACCGTGTTCCGGCCCTGCATTCGCTGCCAGCGGATGAGCACATCCTGAATCGTGTTGTTGAGCGCATGCCCCATATGCAGGATGCCCGTCACATTCGGCGGAGGAATCACTACACAATACGGATCGCCCCCGGAAGAGGCGTCACGGTGAAAATAACCACGCTCCACCCAATGGGCGTACCATTTGGATTCGATGGACTGAGGATCATAATGTTTGGGCAGTTCACTCATAACTTTTCAGCACCTTTGTTCTTCCTGTGAATTCAGGGTTAATCCGATGGCCCGACACGCCTTCAGGCGTCAGCCATCATGCTTTGGGGCTCTGTTCTTCCAGCAGCAGTTTGTATTCCACACTGTCCACCAACGCCTCCCACGAGGCTTCAATCAGGTTTTCCGAAACCCCCACCGTACCCCAGTTGCTGACCCCATCCGAAGATTCAATCAGTACACGCGTCTTCGCGGCAGTGGCTTCTTCCGGATCCAGAATGCGCACCCGGTAGTCTGTCAAAAACACATCCTCGATGCCCGGATAAAACCGGGTCAACGCGCGGCGCATGGCCTGGTTGAGCGCATCCACCGGGCCGTGCCCCTCCCCGGCCGTGAGTTCCTCCTCGCCGTTGACACTCAGCTTCACGGTGGCTTCACTGATGCACGGTTCATCCACGTTCCGCTTTTCCACGATCACGCGAAACGCCTCCAAGTTGAAAAACGGTTTGTGCAGCTTGAGCACCTTCTGAATCATCAGCTTGAATGAAGCCTCCGCCGCCTCATACTCATATCCGTCCTTCTCCAGTCGCTCCATTTCGTGCAGAATGTTCTTCAGTTCCGGATCGTTCTTCTGAAACGACATCCCCATTTCCACCGCCTTCAGGAAGATATTGCTCGCGCCGGAAAGCTCGGAAATCAGCACCCGACGCTTGTTGCCCACCGCCGCAGGATCAGTATGCTCGAAACTGACCGGGTTTTTCTGTACCCCGTTCACATGCATCCCCGCCTTGTGCGCAAACGCACTTTCCCCCACAAAAGGATCCTTTTTGTCCGGGCGCACATTCGATAGCTCGTAGGCATAAAGCGAAACCTGGCGCAGCTCCTCCAGCCGAACCGACGTCTCACACCCCATCTTCAACATCAAACACGGAAGAATCGTGCACAGATTCGCATTGCCCGTCCGCTCACCAAACCCGTTGATCGTCCCCTGAACCTGCACGGCCCCCGCACGCACGGCCTCCAGTGAGTTGGCATCAGCCAGCCCCGCATCGTTGTGCGTGTGAATACCGATGGAGACATCAAGCAGCCGCCCAACCTCTTCTGTGATCGAGTAAATTTCATTCGGCAGGCACCCACCGTTGGTATCGCACAGCACCACCCGATCAGCCCCCGCTTCCGCCGCCGCCCGCAGCGACGCCAACGCATACTCCGGGTTGGCCTTGTACCCATCGAAAAAATGCTCCGCGTCATAAATCACTTCACGACCCCGGCTTTTCAAATACGCCACCGAGTCACTGATCATGGCCAGATTTTCCTCCGGCGTCACCCGCAGCACTTCATGCACATGCAGATCCCAAGCCTTCCCGAAAATGGTAACCACCTCCGTCTCGGCCTCGATCAGCGCCTGCATACCGGGGTCTTCCTCCACCGTTTTCCCCGCACGTCGCGTACTCCCGAACGCCGCGATCTTCGCATGCTTCAGCGTCTCTTTTTTGATCGCACGAAAAAACTCCATATCCTTGGGATTCGAGGCGGCATAACCTCCTTCAATGTAATCCACGCCGAATTCATCCAACCGAAGGGCCAAATGAACCTTGCCAATGCTGGAGAACGAAACGCCTTCGCCCTGCACTCCATCACGCAACGTGGTATCATATACACTGATTTTTTTCATGATCCGCTCCCGTTTTCACCAACCTGACGCCCCCTCCGGCACAAGTTGAAAAGGCGGCATTTTACTGTTCGCACCCTCAAATGCAAAGCGTTTTTACCGCCTTCCATTTTTTCGTACAAATAGAGATTGATGTTCCCGCTTTCCGTGTTACCATTCGTTCAGTTTTAAAAACCGAGGTAAGCGGGGGATACACGGCCACATACCGAAAACAATTATTTTTTAACAGAAACAATATGCCTGGGATCCACCTTCGGTGTCATACCCCCCATCCCCCCCTACCTATGGCATCGGGGAATCCCAGGCCCATTTTCAACTCCGGCGCATCACAGGATAACACCCCATGAAGAATCGGGCGGGGTCAGCTAAAGAACGGAAGCAGGCACGCCAACCGAAGGAACCTCCTGAAACGGACATTCCTTCCCCCTCCTCCACCGAAGAGCTCCTGCGCAAAAAAGACGCCTTCCTGGCCAACATCTCCCACGAATTGCGCACTCCCATGCACGGCATCCTCAGCTTCTCCCGATTCGGAATGCAAAACGTACAATCCGCCCCGCGCGAAAAACTCGCCCGCTACTTCGAACAAATCAATACCAGCGCCAACCGACTCATGGATCTCCTCAACGACCTGCTCGACCTCTCCAAAAACGCAGGCGGAAAGCACCTCTATCACTTTCAATCACATGACCTCATTGATCTGATCAACGCCGTCGTCCTCGAATTCAACGCCTCCATCCGCGAAAAACAACTCTCCCTTTATCTCGAACGACCCGCCTTCCCCGTCACCCTCGAATGCGACGGCCCGAAAATCCGACAGGTCATCAGCAACCTCCTCACCAACGCCATCAAGTATTCCTACCCCGGCGGAAGTATCCTATACACCTTTCATCGCCATCCCGACCCCGACAACCCAAACGACGAATGCCTCGCCCTCAAAATAGCCGATGAAGGCATCGGAATCCCCCACGGCGAACTGGAAACCATCTTCGATAAATTCGCACAGAGCAGCTACAGCCAAACCGGCGCAGGAGGCACCGGACTCGGGCTGGCCATCTCCCGCGAAATCATCCATGCTCACCGGGGTCATGTCCGAGCCGAGCACAACCCGGCAGGCGGCGGCGCCGTCTTTTGCGTAACCCTGCCCATTCATCAAAAGGAGGCCAACCATGCACCGACTGCTGCTCGTGGATGACGACCCCATTAACCTGGCCGTCCTCGAAGAAATCTTCTCGGAAACCGACACGCTCTGCTGCGTGCAATCCGGCGAAGAGGCCCTTCAACAGGCATCGGAATTCAAGCCCGACCTCATCCTGCTCGACATCATGATGCCGCACATGGACGGCTTTGAAACCTGCCGCCGACTCAAAGCCAACCCCGAAACCACCGAAATCCCCGTACTCTTCCTCACCGCCAGCACCGAACTCAAAAACAAACTCACCGGCTTCGCCTGTGGCGGGTCCGATTACATCACCAAACCCTTCGAAGCCGAAGAAGTCATCGCACGCACACGCACCCACCTCCATCTGCGCGACGCCCGCGAATTGATCCGGCGCCACAACCATGAACTCGAGGCCCTGCTCGAAGAACGCACACGCGATCTCATTCAATCCGAACGTCACGCCGCATTCAGCCTGCTCATGCAGGGCATCATCCATAACCTCAAAGGTCCGCTCACGGCCGTCACCGGACTCTCCGACTTCATCACGTCCCTCATCGAATCCAAAAACGAAGAACTCTCCACCGGCCCCGCCCACATACCTGCCTCCGAACCCATCGCCTTCCTCACCAAAATCGCCGGAAGTTCACAACTCATCAGCGGGGCCGGTGAAGAACTCAAAACCATGATCGATTCCATGATGACCAAAAGCAAATCCGACAAACAACAAAGCCTATGCGAAACCGACCTCAACACCCTCATCAAACAGGAACTAACCTTTCTCGAAGGCGATATGCGCTTCAAACATGCCATCAATAAAACCGTTCAGATCGCCGAAAAGCCACTGCCCATCTGCGTGGTCCCCTCCGAAATATCTCAAATCGTCAGCAACCTTATTCGGAATGCAATGGATGCCACCTACACGGAAAAACACCCGAAAATGCTCATCGCATCAGGGAAAAAAGGAAAAAACGCCTGGCTCTCCGTCGAAGACGACGGCCCCGGGATTCCCCCCGAAATCCGCGACCGGATTTTCGACCCCTTCTTCACCACCAAACCACGAGCCGATAAAGCCGCCGACAAAGAACCCTCCGGCACCGGACTCGGGCTGTACACCGTCGCCGCCATCGTCAACACCTATGGCGGGCGCATCGATGTGGGCGACTCCAGCCTGGGAGGCACCCGCATGACCATCTCCATCCCGCTCATAAAAAAAACCTGACAAGCTGAAACGCCCTCCCCCTCTTCAGCCCTTCTTTGCGTGCCTGCTCACCCCGTCCTTCCACAACAGCCGCCATCCTCCTTCAACCCCGCCTTCTTCAGGATGGAAGCCGCCGGACAAATCCCCGTGAATACCGACTGAATCAGGTTCACCCCCACAAACACCGCCAACCACAACCAGCGCCCGTCCACCCAGTGCGTCAGCACGGCACTCAATAGAATCACGCCACCCGCCATGATCCGCACTCCATCTTCCACACGCATCACAACTCCTCACTCCGTTCAAACCGAATTTCCGCCCGTATGCCGCACAACGAACCGGGCGGGTGACATCATGCGCCACCCGCCCAGCCCGAACAACTCTCACGGTCTGGCCAGCAACAATCCCACCACCGCAAAAAGAATGATCGAAACATACGGATTTGATGTAATCGGGCAGGCCCCGGTGGAACAGCCGATGAACCGATACACCGCCCAACCCAGACCGCCCCCAATCACCGCACCTATCAGCATGCGTAATCCCATGGACATACCTCACCTGCCTTTCCGCAACCGCTTAAAAAAAAGCGAATCACTCCGGCGCCAACCAGGAACGCAACTGCTCCAGACTCTGCATCCCCACCCGCGTATCCGAGACCTTGCCATCCTTAAACAACACCAGATAAGGAATCGACGACACCTTGTACTGCTGCGACAGGTCAGGATACTTGTCCACATTCACCTTCACCACCAACACCTTGCCTTCCTGCTCCGAGGCAAACGCCGAAAGCGCCGGACTCATTCGCCGACACGGGCCGCACCAATCCGCATAAAAATCAACCACCACCGAACCGCTGGCCGTCCACTCCGCAAATTGTGCCGCATCCGTCAAGTGCTTCACCGCATCCGATTCGGTCGGCGCCTCGTTCTGCGCCTCTGCGCAACCCGCCCACGCCAACAGCAAAACAGAAAGCACCCCCGCCACCATACCATGCCATTTATTCATTTAACCCTCCCTTTACTTTTATCTGAATCACGCTCTTCATCCAATCCATCAAACGGACGTATGCTTCTTCACCGCAGCCAGCAGCTTATCCAGCGTCTGGACACCCACATACTGCTCCACCACGGCACCATCCTTCAGAAGAAACAAACTCGGAATGCTCCGTACCGAAAACTTGGCCGCAACACCCGGTGCATCATCCACATTCAACTTCGCAATCAGGGCCGCATCGCCCACCTGCTCCGCCAACTCATCAATGATAGGCCCCTGCATCCGACAAGGCCCGCACCAAGGCGCCCAGAAATCAACCAGCGCAACCCCGCTCGCCGTCTTTTCCGAAAAATTCGCATCTGTCAGCTCAACTACATTCTTTCCAGCCATGATCTCTTCCTTTCTTTAATAGTCGCATCTTTGTGCGACAGTGCTTTTCCGTTGACGCCCAATTACACACGCAATCTTTATGCCAACTTCCCTCTATTTAAAAATAAACGAAAAAAAACACCTCCCCCTTAAGAAAACTCGCTCTTCTACGGTTCGCAACAACCATCCCCTTCAAACAAAATGCGAAACAAATAACCACATCTTGTTCTTGTGGAAATAATTATAGCCAAAACAGACATAAACCACCTGTTTTTTTGCTTCTTTAATGTTTTTCCTTTTTTTCCCAAAAATTAACGTATTTTTATGTTTCTTCCCGTTTTTTTGCGTTTTTTTTCAAAAATCTCAGAAACAATGATCGACAAACCGCGCCCGAACCGTCACAACGGTAACGTTATCGTAACGCAGTCAAAACGAAACCATAACGAAAGGTAACGGTCAACATGGATGAGCGGATTACGGCAGCCCTGCTCCTGGATACGATGGCGGAAGGGGTTCTGGTGCTCGACCCAAAAAACCGCATCCGCGTCTGGAACCAGGCCATGACGAATCTAACCGGCTACTCCAGCGAAGAGGCCCTCGGCCAGCCTGCCCAATGGCTCAAAGCCCCGCACTGTTCCGGACTCGACCAGCTCACCTCCTTTCAACCCGACGAACCAACGGAAGCACCCCCCCCCTGCATCAACGGCTGCGAGTGCTGCCTCCGAAATCGAGCAGGCGACGATGTCCCCGTCCTGGTCAACGCCCGCGCCCTGACCGGACGCGACGGCGCCTCCCTCGGCGTCCTCCTCACCGTCAGCGATTTCCGTCCCGTCGCCCGCCTCCAAAAAGAACTCCTCGCCCTCGAATCCAAACTCAAACCCGAAGATGATTTCCACGGCCTCATCGGCCACTCCGAACCCATGCGCGCCGTCCAGCGCCTCATCCGCCTTGCCGCTGAAAGCGAAAGCACCATCCTCATCCTCGGCGCCAGCGGCACCGGCAAGGAACTCGCCGCCTCCGCCATCCACACCCTCGGCCCCCGCTCTACCCAACCCTTCATCAAAGTCAATTGCGGCGCCCTCTCCGAAACCCTGCTCGAAAGCGAGCTCTTCGGCCATGTCAAAGGCGCCTTCACCGGCGCCTACCGCGACCGCAAAGGACGCTTCGAAGCCGCCGACACCGGCACCCTCTTCCTCGATGAAGTTGGAGAAATCAGCCCCGCCATGCAGGTCAAACTTCTGCGCGTCCTGCAGGAAGGCGAATTCGAACCCGTCGGCGGCGAAAAAACCCTCCGCGTCAACGTCCGCGTCATCGCCGCCACCAACCGCGATCTCTTCGCCGAAATGCGTGCCGGACGCTTCCGGGAAGACCTCTACTACCGCCTCCGCGTCTTCCCCCTCTCCATGCCCCCGCTCAGCGAACGACGCAGCGACATCCCCCACCTTGTACGCTTCTTCATCAACCGCCATGCCGCACGAACCGGAAAACTCATCACCGGCATCCGACCCGACGCCCTTTCCCTTCTCCTCGACTACTGCTGGCCCGGCAACGTCCGCGAACTCGAAAACGCCATCGAATACGCCTTCGTCGTTGGTCAGGACGCCCTCATTACCCCGCAACATCTGCCCGAAGAAATCAGTAACACGCAACTCCGACAAACCATCTGCGGCACACATCCCTCCTCCCCTTCCTCTCACGCGCCCAACGCCCGCTCCGCTTCACGCGCCCTATTGACCGACCCCGACCAACTCCGAGCCCTCCTCACCGAATGCGGCTGGAACAAAGCCGAAGCCGCCCGACGCCTCGGAATCAGCCGAACCGCCGTCTGGAAGTGGATGAAAAAAGCCGACATCCCCCTGAAGCCACCTCAACCTCTCGCTTAATTTTCAAAGGCCGAACGGGAACGGCGCAATCATACAATTCCATGCTGCATGAAGATTGTTTTCTTTCCCGTCGGACAGTATCGTGCATCATGTTATGAAAACGGCTGGACCGTCACACTAACCACGAAGGTGAGGATTGAATCCATGAAACGCTGCATATCCGTGTGTTGTTTTCTTTCGTTTCTGCTGTCTGCATGGGCCTCTCCGGAAAAGGTTCCCGAGGCGGTGCGCCAACTCAACGAACAGTATCGAATACGACTGGATGAAGCCTGCGCACCCGTGAATCAGTGGTATCTGTCCGAACTGCTGAACCTCTACATCGACTGCCGCACGCAGGGCCTTCAGGCCGATGCCGAAACCATCGCCGGAATCGTTCACTCCATCGCGCCGGACACCAAACTGCCGCAACGTGCGGAAATGGCCTCCCCAACACCGGCCCCGACCCCCACCGAGTCCGTACCATCCTCCCCAACACCCACGAAACCCCAAACACCCGCACTGAAAACAGAACCCCTGCCAACCATCGAACCCACATCCACGCCGATGGAACCAACGCCACTCCCCACTTCCGCACCACTCGAAACCACCCCACGCTCTCCAGATCCGAAACTGACCGAGTTGGACCGCGTGAAAATCATTCTGCCGGATGTGGCCGTCCTGCCTGCCCTGATGAGCTATGAGCTGCCGGCCGGCGAGGCACGCCTGGAAGGCGATGTGCAGTTCGACGGCCGGGATGTTTCGCTCTGGCGCGGACTGGAAAGCTCCGTTTCCTGGTCCTTCAACAATGCCAAGGCCGGTCTCTACGACATCAGCCTGCTCTATTCCACCGACATTGCCGCTCCCGGCGCTTTCGAAGTACGCATCGGAAACGAAACGCTCTCCCGCCCAACCATCGACCGAACCGGCGCCCGCCATAAATACCGCAAACGTTCGATCGGACGCCTCTTCATCCCCGCCGGCGAAACCACCCTCTCCCTGATCAAAAAACAACGCGGCGGACTGCTCTTTAATCTCAAGATGGTTTATCTGGATGAAGTGCCCCCCCACACAGCCAACCCCCAACGAACCGAAAGAAAAAACCGAGGAGCAGACTCATGGGACTGAAAACCGTGGAATGGATTCCCGCCTCATCGAAAGCCCTGATTCCGGGCAAACTCAGAATGATCGAACAGACCCGCCTACCCCAAGAACTGCAGTTTCTTGAAACGGACCGCCTCGAAGTGATCTGGGAGGCCATACACCTGCTGCGCGTACGCGGCGCACCCGCCATCGGCGTCGCCGCCGCCATGGGGGTCGTTGCCGGCATTCAGCAGGACGATGCAGAAACATCCGCCGCGCTGGTTTCCGCAGTCAACCGCACCGCTGATTATCTGGCCACATCCCGCCCCACCGCCGTCAACCTCTTCTGGGCACTTGACCGCATGCGCCGCGTTGCCTCCGAAAACCAACACCTTAATGTGCCCGCCCTTAAGGAACGCCTGGCCCGCGAAGCCACAGCCATCCGCGATGAAGATGCCGCCATGTGCCGCGCCATCGGCGAACACGGCGTCACCCTCCTGAAAGACGGTTGGACCATTCTCACCCACTGCAACGCCGGAGGACTGGCCACGGCGGAATTCGGCACCGCGCTGGCCCCGGTCTATGTCGCCAAAGAACGCGGCATGAATATCCGCGTCATCTCCGATGAAACGCGCCCTCTGCTCCAAGGCTCACGCCTCACCGCCTGGGAATTGAATCAGGCGGGCATTGACGTCACCATCATCTGCGACAACATGGCCGCCAAAGTCATGCGCGAGGGCAAGGTCCAGGCCGTACTCGTCGGCTCCGACCGCATCGCCGCCAACGGCGATGTCTGCAACAAAATCGGCACATACGGCGTCGCCATCCTCGCCCGCGCACATCACATCCCCTTCTATGCCCTCGCCCCCTCCAGCACCTTTGATCTATCCATTCCTCATGGTGACGACATACCCATTGAAGAACGTCACCCCGACGAGGTGGTCATGGGCTTCGGGCGGCGCACCGGACCCGAAGGCGTGCGCGTCTATTCTCCCGCCTTCGATGTCACCCCCGCAGAATACGTCACCGCCATTGTCTGCGAAAAAGGCCTTGTCCGGCCACCTTATGGTCCGGGCCTGCGGGCCATTATGGAAAAGCAAGCCACATGACCACCCTCGAACAACTCGGCGAACGGAAAATCATCGAAGCCCTCGCCCGACTCATCGGGCCGGGACGCGACGTGATCACCGGAATCGGCGATGATTGCGCCGTCGTACGCGCCGGGACCGACGACTGGGTCATCACCACGGACCCCGTCATCGAAGGGGTTCACTTTCTCTCCGGCGAAGTTCCGCAACGCATCGGGCACAAAGCCGTCGGGCGCGTCCTGAGTGATGTGGCCTCCATGGGCGCCGAGCCGCTCTGGCTCGCCATCAACATTGTCGCTCCGCCCACGCTCGAGCTTGCCGTGCTGGAAGGCATCTATGAAGGCGCAAACGCCCTGCTTGCCCGATGCGGGGGAGCGATCATCGGCGGCGATGTCGCCCAGGGGAACAACCTCGAACTGCACGTATTCGGCGTCGGACGGCTGCCCGCCGGAACCGCCCTGCTCCGTTCCGGCGCAAAACCCGGCGACCTTCTCTACGTCACGGGCGCGCTGGGGGGAAGCCTCCTCGGGAAACATCTCGATTTCACCCCGCGCCTCGCCGAGGGACAATGGCTCCGCGAACAACAATTGGCCACCGCCATGATAGACGTCAGCGACGGCCTGCTCTCCGAGGCAAACCATCTTGCCGAGTGCAGTCGTGCGCGCGTGATGGTGGATGCCGCCCGGGTGCCGACAGCCCCTGCCGCACACCATGTCGACACGCATGCTCCGCTGGCTCACGCCCTCACCGACGGCGAAGACTTTGAACTTCTCTTCACCGTTCCGGCAGAAAAAACCTCTGTTTTAGAGCAGGCCTGGCGTGAACACTTTGAGACTCCCTGCACCTGCATCGGCACCGTGGAGCCCGGCGGCGGGGTACATACTTTACATGCACCCGAAGAACTCACAGGAAACCCCGGCTACGAACACTTTCGCTTGTCTGACTCCACCAAAAACGCCGGCGCTGAAAACGCAACAGAGTGAAAGCCCGCCCTGCCGGCGAGGGAGCCTATGCGGTTTTTCGTGCCGCATCATCGGGGAACACCTTTTTCAACCCCAATAAAACAAGGGCGGCCCGCAGGCCGCCCTGGGTCTTGATTCAACTTCAGGGGTTCAGTATTTAATATTTTCCGAATTCGTTGTCATCCAGGTTAATGATGTCCGCCTGATCCGTGGGCTTTGATGTCGCGCCCCATCCGGTATCCACCGTTTTTCCAGCCTTCGGAAGGGGTTGTGCCGGCGCGTGGGCTTGCCGTGTCGGCGGCAAGGCGCGCGGGCCCTGATTGCGCAGCCTGAATTTCGCCACCAACCCTTGCAGGTGTGTGGCCTGACTACTGAGTTCCTCCGCCGCCGAGGCTGTTTCCTCGGCGTTGGCCGTATTCTGCTGGGTGACCTGGTCCACCTGGCTCAGCCCGATATTGATTTGCGAGACGCCCTGCGCCTGCTCACTGGAAGCCGCCGCAATCTCGCCCACCAGATCGTTCGTCTTCACAATCCCGTCTACGATTTCCTTGAACGATTCCGCCGTGGCGTTTGCCACCTGCATGCCCGCCTGCGTCTTCGCGCCCGACGATTCAATCAACTCCGCCGTTTCTTTCGCCGCCTTTGCACTGCGTCCGGCCAGATTACGCACCTCATCCGCCACCACGGCAAAGCCCTTGCCGTGCCGTCCGGCCCGCGCGGCCTCCACCGCCGCATTCAGCGCCAGCAGGTTGGTCTGGAAGGCAATGTCATCAATCACCTTGATGATCTTCGCAATCTGAGCACTCGAGGCATTGATTGACTCCATGGCCTCCGTCATCTGCGCCATCTGCGCCGAGCCCTTTTCCGCCGAACGGCGCACGCTATCGGCCAAGCTGTTGGCCTGGTTCGCGTTTTCGGCATTCGTTTTTGTCTGCGAGGCGATTTCCGCCATCGAACTGGTGATTTCCTCCAGGGAGGCGGCCTGTTCGGTAGCCCCCTGCGATAGCGATTGGCTCGCGTCACTGATCTGTTCCCCGCCCGAGTTCACCTGCTCCACCGCTTCCGCCACCTGCGTCAACGCAACATTCAGTTTCGCCATCGTGGCATTCACATTTTCCTTCAACGCCGCGAGTTGGCCTCGATACGTTCCTTCTACCGACCGCGTCAGATCATTGTTTGCCGCCGCTTGCAGCACGTCCGCTGCTTCATGGAGCGGCTTGACGACTGCATCCAGTGTGGCATTCATGCCTTCCACAATCTTGAGGAAGTCGCCCTTGTGCTTTTTGGCATCGGCACGTGTACCTAAATCACCCGCGACACCGGCCTTGGCCAGCAACTCGCTGTCGGCAATCAGATTCAGCACGTTCTGCCGCAACGCATTGACCCGTTCCGTCGCAACAATCTGCTTTCCTGCCAGTTTGGGCATTTCTTTGGAGAGGTCTCCCTGCGCATATTCATTGAGCAGGTCGAGAATCGTCAGCATATTGGTGACATGCAACTTGACGCCTTCATTGATCCCATTGGCCAGCTTGCGATAAACCCCCTTGAACACCGTCTCATCAATATAATATTCGATGTCGCCGGCCTTCTGTTCTTGATACATGTGATCACCAGCCTCGATCACCTTCTTAATATTACTGCGCACATTGCGGAGGCCATCGGTAAGCATCATCTGCTTGCCGGGCAACTCACGCATCTCACGGCTCAAATCACCCTGGGCATATTCGTTGAGTATTTCGATTCCTTCAACCAAGGGAAGGGCAATGCTGTCCAGCGCTGCGTTAACACCACCGGCCAACGCCGCATATTCCCCTTCGAGCCCATCGAGGCTGCTCCGAGCCTCCACATCACCGGCCTTCTGCGCTTCACAGGTGGATTTCGTACGCAATATCACGTCTTTCAGAATACCCAGCATCCGTCGCAAAGCATGCCCCACCACATCCTTCTCCGAGGTCGGAGTGACATCTGCCGAGAAATCCCCCATGGCGAGCAACTGAATGGCATCTGCCTTTTCCCGCTGCACGTGAACCATGGTCCGGAAGCTCTCCGCCAACGCCCCGATTTCATCACGTGAACGATAGCTGATATCCTGCTGCACATCTCCCGCCGCAAGACCCCTCGACACTTCCGCCAACATACCGACCGGACGCGAAACCATCCAACGGACCAGCCACCAAATCAACACCGATCCCACCAGGATCAGAACCAGAGCCAGCAGCAGCAGGGAGCGGTTCAGAGAAGCCACTTGTTCTTCCGCGGCCTCGCGCTGCCGTGCCACTTCCGCATCAATGTTATCCACATACACCCCGGTACCAATCACCCAATCCAGCGGTTTGAAAAGCCGAACATACGAGTCCTTCGGCATATTTTCGGTCAAGCCGTCCTTCGTCGGTTTCGGCCATCGGTAATCCACAAACCCCGAGCCGTCCTTTGCGCAAACCTCCACAAATGAGGAAAAAAGATTCGCATCACGCCCAAGGGCGCAGTTGAATTTTTGGTCATCAAGCACCTTGTTTTCCAGCGCGGGAACCGTGGGATGCATCACCATCGTCGGATACGGGTTTCCCATGTCGTTGATCCAGAAATATCCTTCGCCGTTATCATAGCGCATATTCCGGATGGTCTCCACGGCCTGAGCCACCGCCTGGGCCTTTGCATCATCCACATACACCCCCGAACCGATTACCCATCCCCACTCCGGAATCAACCGAACGCAGGAAAGCTTGGGTTGTTCAGCGGTTAGGCCGTCTTTCGTTGGTTTTGGCCATTTATAATCTACATACCCCTCTCCGGATTTCTCACACACATCCACAAAAGCTGCAAACAGGTTCTCGTTGCGCCCAAGCGCGCAATTGAATTTCGGATTATCCAGCACCTTCCCATCCAACGTGGGCGCCGTCGGATGCATAATCATCTTCGGATAGGGCTTCCCCATGTCATTGATCCATACATACCCTGTTCCGTTATCGTAGCGAAGTATGCGAAGAATATCCATCACCTGCTGTTGAGCCTGCTCTTTGGTCAGGAGCCCTTTATCCACCGCGTCCATTTTATCGCGAATGATACTCTCCACGGTTTCCAGCACAAACTGCAAGCGTACGCCATACGCTTTGATGATATAATCGTTCTGCGTTGATTTCTCATAGCTGTCGGACAGAATGCGGTACGCCATATCCACATAGCCGCGCAAATCATCCCGGACCGCCTCCGTTTCCGATTCCCGAAAGGCGGAAATGCGCTCTCTTGCATCTGCCGATATCCGGCGGCTGACCACCACCTCAAAAAGCAAAATCGCGGACAACAGCAGTAATCCCGCAGCGAGTGTCAATTTCACGCCAAGCTTCATGATCGCCTCTCTTTCCTGTCGACCGGGCCGCGCATCTTTGCAGACACATAGGTCGCTCCTCTGCGCCGGCACCCGTCATTGCCCATCCCACAAAATCACCGAACTAACTTTGGAGACTACATCAAATACAACAGCCCGTCAAAAATATAAAAGGCTTCAAACGAAAGTTGTTCTTATGACTAGCAATTTGTCGGACTTCAGGACGCTTTATACCCGACCATCATAGTCGTCATTGGGTTGTGCGACCTTTGTTCATGATTTCGACAAATTGTTTGTTGCGAACTACCGTCCGCAACCGGGGTTTGA
>JAQVYB010000230.1 GCA_028708815.1 Kiritimatiellia bacterium
ATGGCCTGGTCCGAACCGACGTTGTAGGCCCGTCCGTTTTCGCCCTTGAGCAGGATGGTCCAGAGCCATTCAGCAAGATCGGCGGCGTAAAGATAAGAACGCAACGGCGTTCCGTCGCCGCGGATCACAATCGGGCGGTTCTCCAGGCAATCCCGGATGAAATTACCGATCGCGAAGTGCGTGTCCAGCGGCAGGTACGGTCCGACAAAAGCAAAACAGCGTGGCAGCAACGTGACAAACCCATGTTGGGTGCCTGCTGCCGCACATAAGCTTTCAGCCATCCGTTTCCCTTTGCCATACGCCGAGGTCGGGCCTCCCGTATACGCTTCACCGATATGACTGATGTCTGTGGGTTGGTCCCCGTAAACCGCACCCGAACTGGTCAGCATCAGTCGGGATGTGCCGGCGCGTGCCGCAAACTCCAAGACTCTGCGCGTGCCGTCGACAATTACGGCATACATTTCCTCGGGGTTCTCCCGCTCCAGTTTCGCGCTGGCCTCGGTCGCCGCGTGAATCACAAAATCGAAACGGCCTTTCGGGAAGGTGAAATCGCGGACATCGCCCTGCAGGAAAGTGACGCATGATTCTGTTGCGAGCCAAGGGTTTTGCGCGAGGAATTCGTTGGGGTGGCGGGAAAGAACGGTCACCTGTGCTTTCAGCTCGAAGATTTTGTTGACGCGCAGGAAACTCTCCAGCAGCCATTTTCCAAAGAATCCGGTTCCCCCTGTGAGAAAAATCTTTCGTCCCTCTAGCTCGCTGCAGAGGGGTCTCAGGGCACTGAGAAGCACTTGAACATCCTCCGCTATAATTGAATGGCGACTCATTTATGCACAGCCTGTCAGAAGTCAACCCCCATGCACTTCACCCGTTGCTCGTTTCGAGAGGGAGGATAATCATTTCTTCTTTGAATTTTACGCGTGGCAAGAACGGATACATGTCCTCGATGGGCAGCGAGACCATCGAACCATCAGCCAATCTTTTTGACGAGACGGTCGGAACGATCTCCTGATCCCGCATGCACATGATCTCGCAGATTATCGGCTCTTCCATCTGTAGCATGCCGGCAAATGTTTCCGAAAGATCGGCACTGTGCGAAACCCTGATAAATCTGAGGCCATACGCCTTGGCGACAGCCGAGAGATCCGGGAACGAGACTCCGCTGGTCGAGTCCGTCCCGATATAACGCCCGTCGAAGAATTTCCGCTGTGTTGCGCGAATGGACAGATAACCGTCATTATTCCAAACGATCAGTTTTACAGGGACACCGTAATGTTTAAGTGTCTGGAGTTCCTGAATGTTCATCTGAAGACTGCCGTCACCGGTTATCGCGAAGATTTGCGTGCCTTTTCTGGCGGCAAACGCCACACCGATGGCTGCCGGTAACGAGAATCCCATTTCGGCTTGGCCACCACTGGTGACGTACCGATGCTCCTGGTCCAAAACGATACCCTGTGATGTGACGTAAAAGGCGGATCCCGCGTCGGAAATGACTACGGCTGGTTTTCCGTTCAGCACGGCGGACAGGCGGTCGACACAGTAATACAGGTTGATTCCCAGCGAGTCATCAGAGTATTCGGGCAGGCATACAGGCCATTCAGCCTTCCATCGGGAACAAGTTGACACCCATCCATCGTGCGGTGCGGTCTTCAAGTCCGGCAAACGTGCGAAAAACTGTCCGAGATCGCATACGATCAGGCGGTCAATTCTTACAGTATTCTTGGCATGTTCAACGGGATCGACGTCAACCACAATAATCTTGGCCTCCCGACCGAACGTACTATACTCATGCCCTGTGGAACTGACGCTCAGACGACTACCCAGAACGAGGATCAGATCCGCATTTTGAACCGCAAAGTTGCCCGCCCGGTCGCCTTTGTTTCCGATCCTCCCGATAAATAGAGGATGATCACTTGGCAGGAGGTCGATTCCCAGCCTCGATGCGACAAAAGGGATGCTGTGTTTTTCGGCGAAGCATTTAAACGCTTCAATTGATCCAGAAAGACGCACACCCTGCCCTGCCACAATTAAGGGACGCTTTGCATTCTTCAGCGCGGTCGCGAGGTAATCAAAATCTTGTCCGTTTGGCACTGCAACAGTGTTTGTCTCGGGGGGTATGAAATGCACTAACGCGCTCTCGTCAACCTGTGCGCCTTGAACATCCATTGGCACGTCGATCCACACGGGGCCTGGACGCCCGTGGGTTGCTTCCCACGCGGCTTTCTCCAAGTGGAACGATATCTCTTCAGGGACATTCACCATGACGGCGTATTTTGTCAACGATTGGACAACAGCAATAATATCTGCTTCCTGAACTCCGAACTGACGTAGGGGGAGTCCCGAGTTCCGCACAGTCTCTTTCCGTTTACATTGGCCTGAAATGAAAAAGACACGGGCGCTGTCTTGGTATGCGTTCAGCAATCCGGTGATCCCGTTCGTTCCGCCGCACCCTGTCGTAAGCATCACAACGGAAAAATCGTTCCTGTATTTTGCATAACCGCATCCCGCCATAGCCGCCGCCTGCTCGTGGTGGGTACAAACAGCCTGCAGGTTTGGATTCAACGCGATCCCGTCGGACAAGAACATCATTCCACCTCCGGAAACAAGAAAGACTTCACGAACGCCGAGTTCTTTCTCAATGAAACGCGCGATATAGTCAGCGACACGGATCAGCGACATTTTTTACCCTCCAATACTTTGCCGAGACGAGACAACGCTTCTCGAATGCATGTCTGGTTGTTCACGTAGCACATGCGGATATAACCATCCCCATGAGCGCCGAAGCAGTTGCCGGGAAGCACGGCGACTCCAGCAGTATCCAGCGCGTATTCGGCAAACTCCACCGAAGACATGCCGGTCTCCGTGATGTTCGGGAAAACATAGATCGCGCCGTCTGGAACTCTGCACGAGATTCCGGGAAGACTGTTCAGTCCGTCGACCAACAGTCGGCACCGTTCACGGTACTCGGCATACATACGTTTGACGACGGCCTGATCGCCCAACATCGCCTCTATGCCCGCACGCTGCACAAAAGGTGGCACGCACGATACGATGGTCTCGTTCAGCAAGCCCATTTTTTGGATAAGGGCACCAGGCCCGATGGCTACGCCCAGCCGCCAGCCGGTCATCGAGAAAGCCTTGCTGAAGCCGTTAAGGATCAAGGTGCGATCCTTGCAGTGATCGATCATCGATGGGCTGAAGAAGATCGCCGCTTTATTGAAGATCATGCGGGAGTAGACCTCGTCGCTAAGCAGATAGAGGTCATGGTGCAGGGCCAATTCATAGACGTCGCGGATCTCTCGCTCGGACATGGCTGCCCCAGTAGGATTACTTGGCGAATTGAGAATGATCAGCTTCGTTTTCGACGTGATGCATTGTTCAATATCCGCAGCCTGTAAGCGAAAACCTTCGGCCTCGCGCAATTCGACTCCTACCGTGACACCATTGCAGGCATTGATTGCGGCAACATACGTCGGGAACCCGGGGTCTGGAATGATAACCTCGTCGCCCGGATCGATCAGGCACTTTATCGCATAATAGATGATTGCGTTCGCCCCAGGTGTGACAAGGATCTGGTCGATGTCCGGCGTGAAGTTTCGAGAATGTGATGTAACTTGTTGAACGGCGAGTTTGAAATCATACATCCCCAAGGAGGATGTATACCGAGTTTCGCTATTTTGAAGGGCCGTGATACCCGCAGCCACGATATTGCCGGGTGTAGGAAAATCAGGCTGACCGAGCTCGAAGTGCAGTATGCTCTTTCCTTGCCTCTCCAGTTGTTGCACTCGCTCAAGCGTATTGAACATAGGCTGCCCGCTAAACCTGCCTGCTGCAACAGAAAATGTACGGCTCAATTTCCGCCCTCCTTTGTTCTTTACTCCCAATCGTCCACGCGGACACACTCTTTCTGTACACCCAATTCACGCAGCCGGGTCCTAAACGATTGAATCATGGCCGGTGGACCGGAAAGATAGAAGAGTGCGTTTTGCGGGGCAGCGGCGTGGATAGCGTCGATGTTGAGGATTCCCCTGTTGCCGGGAACGGAGCCGTCTTCGCAGTAGACTGTGCGGGTAAAATGGGGAAGCTCGGCCTCGCACCGTGAGAGCAGGTCTCCGAACAGATAGTGCTCCGCAGCGCGGACCCCATAGCAAAGCGAAACAGTTTGGCTCGATTTGTCCTCAAGCATTTGTTTGAACAACGAGAGGAACGGGGTGATGCCCACGCCGCCAGCAATCAGAACGAGATGCCTGTCCGAGGGAAACAGAAATTCGCCGTAAGGGAGTTTTAGCCAGCACGCCGAGCCCTCCTCCAGTGTGCTGAAAATCCGCTGCGTGTAGGCGCCTTTTACCGAAATGGTCACGGCCAGTTCGCGCGTCCGCTCCGAGGTCGCGGAGGCGATCGAGAACACGCGCGATTCGGGCCACGGCCGGTCCGGGCTGTAGGCGTCCAGCGCGAGATGCAGGAACTGTCCGG
>JAQVYB010000231.1 GCA_028708815.1 Kiritimatiellia bacterium
AAATCAGGCGGGAGAAGCATGGGGGTGTTCCGGTCAACATTCTTTAAACGCAAAGCCATACGATATCCTTTTGTTTACTGCTCTGCGTTGAGTATAGAGGCCTATGCTGAATATTCAAACACAACAGCGAATTCGCTGTTGTTAGCTAGCAGGATGGCGGGCCAAAGCCCGACAGCCTGCTAGTCGGCAACAATCATTCACCGCTTTGCCTTGAAGAAAAATCGAGTGCTCGCGAAAGATCCGGAAGACCGGGAAAAACACGAAGCGGCACGGATTTATACATTTCTTTTTGGGTGGTTTTTGTATTTCTTGTGGTGAAAAAATATCCCCCCACCAAGATCCAGTCTCCAGTCTCCAGTCTCCAGTCTCCGGTCTCCAGTCTCCAGTCTCCGGTCTTTGGTCTATAGTCTCCCGTTTCCCGACTCTGTCTCCTTTTTCTGTGTTCCTGGTGATTTCTGCGAAAGAATATCCTTCTCGAAAAGGCTCGAAAAATGATCGGATTTGCGTAATGTCCTATTTGTTTTGGATTACAAATATCAATCCAAAGGATGCCACAGGCTGCCATGACGAACAAATCCACTTCCTCTGATACACGGGCTGGAAAATTCGGGGCCTTTGGCGGGGTGTTTACGCCCAGCCTGCTGACCATTCTCGGCGTGATCATGTTCCTGCGCTTTTCCACCGTAGTGGGTTACGCGGGACTCTGGGGTACGCTGTTGATTCTGTTGGGCGCCAAACTGATTTCCATAATCACGGGTTTGTCGGTGGCCTCCATCGCCACCAATATGCGCGTACGGGGCGGAGGGGCCTACTTCCTGATCAGCCGGAGTCTGGGTGTGGAATTCGGCGGCGTCATTGCGGTGTTCTTTTACATCGCGCAGGCCGTGGCGGTGACGCTGTATGTGGTGGGTTTTACCGAGGCGGTCTTTTCCGCGATGCCGGGGATTGGATTATCGTACCGAACCGTGGCCACGATCACGAACCTTCTCGTCTTTCTATGCGTCTATATCGGTGCGGGGTGGACGATCCGTTTGCAATACGGCATCCTGGCTATTCTGCTGCTTTCGGTGGTTTCCTTTTTTCTGGGTGCGGGTAGAACTTTTTCTATGGAAACGCTCCAGGCCAACCTCGTGGCGGACTGGACGCCGCGTTATTCCTTCTTTGCCGTCTTTGCCCTCTTTTTCCCGGCAGTCACCGGCATCATGGCCGGCGTCAATATGTCGGGAGACCTGAAAGACCCGGCGCGGGCCATTCCGCGCGGGACGTTTTTCGCGGTGGGGGTGTCGGGTCTTCTTTACGCCGCCATGACCGTGGCTTTCGCCGCGTGCGTACCCCGCTCCGCGCTGCTGGGCGACGGCTTTGTGATGAAGGATTACGCCTTGGTTCCCTCGCTCATTTTTGCGGGTGTGATTTGTGCCACGCTTTCTTCCGCACTGGGAAGCATGATGGGTGCGCCGCGTATTCTTCAGGCTTTTGCCCGCGACAATATATTTGGTCGGCTTCGCTTTTTCGGGCGAGGGAGCGGTGCGGCGGGTGAACCGCGCCGTGCCATCGTATTGACGTTTCTGATCGCCCAGATCGGGGTCCTGGCCGGGGACCTTGATACCATTGCGCCGGTTATTACCATGTTTTTCCTGATGACCTACGGGGCCGTCAATCTGGCCTGTTTTTTTGAAGGGCGCACGGGCAATCCGAGTTTTCGACCCACCTTTCGTTTCAATCATTGGTCGATTGCCCTTCTTGGTGCGGCGGGATGCGTGGGAGTCATGTTTCTGATCAATGTAACGTGGGCTGGTACGGCGTTGGGCCTTGGCGGGATGCTTTACTTCTTCATCGCCCGCGCGGAAATTCAGGTGAAATGGGGCGATGTGGATGGCGGGCTGGCCTTTCAGCGCGCCCGTAAGGCGCTGCTGCGGCTGGAACGCGAACGCTATCATCCAAAGAACTGGCGGCCCTCTATTCTCACCTTGGCCGGGGCTGGAATCAACCGGCTGCACTTGGCCGAATATGCCTGTTGGTTCACGGTGGACAGCGGGATCGTATCCGTCGCCCAGGTCATCCGTGGTGATCTCGACGACTTGGTGGAACGGCGACGCGAAGCCGAGAATATTCTGCGCAAAATGATCCTCAAGGAAAAACTTCCTGCCTTTCCGGTGGTGATTGTGGAGGAGGACATGCATGCGGCCGTCAAGGCGTTGCTGCAATGTCATGGTCTGGGCGGTTTAACTCCGAACACCGTTCTTCTTGGATGGAGCGAAGATCCCGAAAAAGCCGCTGTTTTTTATGAGACCATTCAAACCGTTAAGGAGATGAAGCGCAGTCTGATTGTGGTCGCATCCGAAGACGAGGAAGAGGAAAGGAGCTATATACCTGAAGGGGCTATCAATCTTTGGTGGAAATCCACTCAAAGCGGGCATCTGATGTTGGTGCTGGCTTTCATGCTGAAAAAAAACAGAGAATGGCGTGATCGTTCCATTCGTATTATCCGTCCTGTTGCTCCAAAAGCTGATATCGAGAATATTGAAAAAGAAATGCGCGAGATGATGGATCTCGCCCGTATCGAGGCTGAACTGCTGATTGTGCGTACCGAGTCGCCGTTGGAAGCCGTGCGCGTGAATATGCAGCCCTCTGCTGTCCTCTTCGCCGAATTTGAATCCGATGACGATGAAACGGAACCCGGTCTGCTCACAGAGCTGCAACGTCTGGTGAACCTGCCCGGCGATGTCATTCTGGTTTACAATGCCGGGGATGTCGCCATTGATGCCTGAGGCGGAGGGAGGGGGAAGGGGAAGACCGTAGGCAGTAGACTGTAGACCGCCGACTGTAGACCGCAGACCGTAGACTGTAGACCGTAGACCGTAGACCGTAGACTGTAGACCGTAGACCGTAGACTGTAGACCGTAGACCGTAGGCCGTAGACTGCAGACCGCAGACGGGAGTGGTTAGTCTGTTAATATTCACGTCAGCCTCCAAAATACGTTTTTCTTGGTATGTATTCTCTTCATTCCTTGGAATCGTTCTCACTCGAAGCCAGAAAGCCAGGAAGGAAGAGCGGGTGGTGGAAATGAATTCAAATTAACCACCCGTTCCTTTCAGTCGCTGGAGATCACAGAGACCACGGAGCATGAGCTAACAAATTCGGGAGCGGCATGGGCCTCCATGCCAGGGGCAGCCGCATGAGAATGCAAGGAACACAGAGAAAGGCCTCTCCGGTCTCCAGTCTCCGGTCTCCAGTCTCCGGTCTACAGTCTATAGTCTATCGTCTCCGATCTTGAGACGATGATCTTCTTTGGTCTTCCTCTGCATCCTTTTTGGATTGCCTGGATGGTGGGGTTGGTTTTATTGTCCGCAGTTATGCGAGAAGGTCTGGTGAATGAGGGTGTCCGCTCTTTTTTCGGACGCGAATGGATTCCGACGTGTGCGGCTGCGGCGGTTACCCTGTGCATTTTTCTGATTTTGCCGCTGCTGGAATGGTTCAACCGGGACGAAGTGAAGGAATTCACGCTGCGCGAAGTGAATACAGTGCGGCTGCCGGAAGACAGTCCGCCGGTCGCGCTGCCGCGTACGCCGGCAGAGGAGTGGGTGGAACGCGTGGTCCTACCGCCAATGCCGGTACCGCCTGTGCAGGCGCTGCCGCGTGTGCCGCTTGATTCCGCGGTGCAGGTTTTGTCGGCCCGGATGGAACCGTCCGACGTTCTTCAGGTGTCCGATGCGTGGAGAACGTTCGAGCCGATGTCGGTCGGTTACTGGGATTTATCGGATGTGGATCACCCTCCTTCGCCGCTTTCGCAGATGAAGCCGATATACCCGTTGCGTGCCCGTAATGCGGGTATGGAAGGATATGTGGTGTTGGAGATGCTGGTTGACGAACAGGGGCGGATCCGGCAGGTTGCCGTTGCGGAGGCGAATCCCCCGGGTTATTTTGAGCAGGCAGCCCTTCGTGCGGCTGGTGCCTGGCGCTTCGTGGCCGCCACGAAGGATGGTATGCCGGTGCCGGTTCGTGTGGTGCAGAAACTGACTTTTAAATTGGATGAACGAACACCATGAAAACGTGTAGCAGTAAAGCCGTAATCAAAGCAGATGCACCGTTCAGAATGGGCTGCAACAGGATCATTCCGCTGCTGATGCTGGTTGCGTTGCTGCTCTCGTTTGCGGTGAGTAGGGCTGCGCAGGACGAGCCGTTGGTCTCCCCTCAATTGGCGGACGTGCTGACGCAGGTGCAGGAACTCGCGGCGGAGAAGAGCCCGAAGGCGGCTCTGGCGTATCTTCTGGAGGAATACAAAACCGGATCGGACCCGGTGGTGGATTATACCCTTGGCAATCTTTATCTCGAGACCGGCGATTATACGAATGCGCTGACGGCTTATCAGTCGGCCCTCGGACGGCAGCCGCATTTTTACCGGGCGATACGCGAGCTTGGACGGCTGCATTTGCTGC
>JAQVYB010000075.1 GCA_028708815.1 Kiritimatiellia bacterium
TTCCGTATTGCGTGCCGGAGTGGTGTTACCTCGGTGGATATGACCATTCCGTTTTCCTGTATTTCGGATGAGGATTCGGAAACGATCAGTGATTCCCTGATTCATGAACTCAATACGATTCCACAGTTTCCGGAGAGTATTGTCCGGTTGAAGGGCATGCTTTCGGACAGCCAGTTCAAGCAGGAGGAGGTGCTGGGGCTGATTAAGCGTGATCCGGCATTGACCGCGGAAATTCTGCGCATGTGCAACTCGGCGTATTATCGTCGGCGCAACAAGATTGAGAGCCCGCAGATGGCATTGGGCATTCTCGGAGTGCGGGGGATGAATGCGATACTGGATTCCTGGGGTGCCCGCAAGGCGCTGGAGGCGAAGTATCCGAAACATCTGCTGGAACCGTTGTGGGCTCATGCTTCGGAGGTGGCGTACATTTCTTCGTTGCTGTGTGTGCGCTACAAGTGTGATCCGCATGTGACGGAATTGGCCTATAACGCGGCATTGCTTCATGACATCGGGCGGATTGTGCTGGAAGGGAATTATGCGGACACCTATGTGGCGATGAAAAAGGTGTGCAGTCGGAAAAAAGTGTCGCTGGATGCCGTGGAGGATTTGATTGAGGGGGTGAATCATACCATTCTCGGGGCCAAGCTGGCGGAGAAGTGGAATCTGCCGGATGCGATTGTGGCGACCATCCGTTATTACCGGCTTCCGCTGTCGGCCAGTGAGAATATGCAGCAGATTGCGAAGATCGTGGCGCTCTCGCATATTCTCGCCAATCTGCTTCGGGGAGATGATACCGATTATCAAACGGAAAACCTGCCGAAGTATTTCGGGTTTTCGAATCGGGATACGCTTTCCAGTCTGGTGGAGGAGATGCGGGCCGCGATGACATCGGAGGGGTGAGGGCGAACGCCCCCCCCTTGCCCAACAGGGCAATAATTGCAGAAAAGGCAGCCCGCTGAACACGTCGATTAACGCCGATTGACCGGGAGGGAACATGCCCTCATGGCCCGCTTTCTTTCATGAATACTTCTGCGCATTATGAGTTCGCTCACCTCTTCAATCCCTAAACGTCGATGGATTGCCGGGTGTTCATTTTTCCTGAAATATCTTTACCGCATGGGCGGAGATGGGCTAACGTGTGCCGCAGTTTTCTATCGAGTCACAGGATCATCGGAAAGAGTGCAGATTCATGAGTAATAAGAAGAAGCAGGAGCAAACAGGGGCGGTTGAGTCCATCACGTTCAAGGCCCCGGTGGTCGGCACCGTCTTTACGGTTCTTTCAGGGCTTTCTTTTTTGTTTTTGATGATGTGCCTGCCCTTGGTTGGGCCCGCCGGATCGGTGGTGGCGTACAGTCAAAGGAATGCTGCGGCTTTTCTGGCTGTTTTGACGGTTTGTACGGTGTTTTCGTTGTTGGCGTTGGCTTCGAAGTGGATGCGCCGTCAGGAGGATGGCAGCCCGCTTCCGCTGGTGTCCATCGGTTTGACGGTTATTTGCGGATTTATGTTTTTGGCCCTGTTCGCGGGGTGGTTTTCTATTTGACAGAAAGTTTTCAGGAAGGAGACTGTTGGCATGAAGAAGTGGTTGTTGTGCGGGTTGATTACGGCGGAATTGATGGTGGGGCCGGGCGTGGCTTTGGCTCAGTATAATGATTTGTTTGAGCGGGCCCCGTGGTCGATCACGCCCGGGCTTTCCTACACCGTGCGGGAAGGGGATGAGCCGGTGGAAGACAGCGTGAATTTTTCGCTGAAGGCCGGCTATGATCAGAATGCGCGGGTTACATATGAGTTCGGCCTGGATCTCATGCCGGTGCTGAAGCATCGCACGTGGGAGTCAACGAAGAAATTTCAGGTTGATGATGATACGTGGGGCGCCCGTTTCGGCGGGGATGCGCTGCTGCATTTGCGGAATATCCAGAACCTGCGGTTCGATCCCTATGTGGGTGCGGGGCTCGGTCTGACCTATTACGGAGAGGATTTGGGCGACGGAAACCTGGTGCCGTCCGTTCAGGCCGATCTGGGGTTCTTTTATCATTTCAACGATGAATGGGCCCTGCGGGCGGACTATCGGCACGAGTTCATTTCCATCGAGCTTGGGTCGGACATCCGTACCGAAATGCACAACAATTTCAATCTGGGGGTGAATTACCGTTTTGGGGCCAAGACCCCGCAGCGCTTTGAAGTGATGGGCGGTTCGCTGGACAGCGATGGCGATGGCCTGCTGGACGATGAGGAAATGGAACGGGGTACCGATCCGTTTAATCCGGATACGGATGGGGACGGACTGAGCGACGGGGATGAGGTGAACCTGTACAAGACGGACCCGCTGAACAGTGATTCGGATTGGGACGGATTGAAGGATGGCTCCGAAGTGTTGGTCTACAGCACCAATCCGATGGTGGCGGATACGGATGGCGGTGGAGTGACGGATGGTCACGAGGTGATTGAAGACGGTACCGATCCGCTGGACCCGGCAGATGATATGCAGCTCTATACGCTGAATATTGAATTTGATTATGACAAGGCGGTGATTCGTCCGGCATATTACGATGAACTGGATGTGATCGTGAAGGTGCTGCAGCGCGATCCGCAGGCCCATGCCAAGGTGGAGGGGCACGCGGACAAGCGCGCGAAGTCGGATCGTAAATACAATCTCCAGCTTTCCGAGCGCCGCGCGAAGGCGGTGATGGAGTATTTGGTTGATGTGGGCGGGATTGATGCTTCGCGGTTGTCCAGCAAGGGCTTCGGCTTTGAACGGCCCGTGGCGCCGAATGATACGGAAGAGAATATGCAGAAGAATCGCCGCACGGACATTTATATCGGGCAACCGAAGTCGGAGGAGGATGTCGTGGAGTCGGGTGTGAGCACCGAGCCGGTGGCGGAATAATCCGCGACGGGGTGTCATCATGCCGCTGCATGTATATCAGGCCAAAGAAGGCGGCAAGAGCTGTTCCTATTGTCGGGACGGTTTTGAGCAGCTGGAGGCGCTCGGTGGTGCGCCGATGCTGCGGTGCCCGCGTTGCGGTGCTGCCGTGGAAAAACAATGGGCCGCCGCGCGTGTGGGCCGTTCGGAGTCGGGTTTCGATGATCGGGCACGTGGTGCGGGATTCCACAAACTGAAAAAAACAGGCGCCGGGGAATATGAACGGCAGTACTGATTTCTCTAATTCCATCCGGCGTTGTATCGATAATAAACAGTTGTATCAGGCGGAGGCGTAAATGACCTTGAAGCGTGAGCGCGTGGTTGAAATAATGGACCGCTTTGCCGGGCAGCGCATTCTGGTGGCCGGTGATTTGATGCTGGATCGGTATATCTATGGGCAGGTGAGCCGCATATCTCCGGAGGCGCCCGTGCCGGTGGTGCGCGTGAAGCGCGAGGTGGCGATGCCCGGCGGCGCAAGCAATGTGGCACGCAATATCGTGGCGTTGGGCGGGCGTGCGGTGGTGGCCGGGTTTATCGGGCAGGATGCTTCGGGCGATGCGTTGAAAAACCTGCTGAAGAGTGGCGGTGTGGGTACGGACGGCGTGATGACGCTGGATGACCGGGCGACCACGGTAAAAACAAGGATCATTGCGGAACATCAGCAGGTCGTTCGCGTGGATTGGGATAATGTGGAGGAGTATACCCCGGAAATCATGCAGGAATTTGTCGTTCGACTGGCTGAGCAGGTGCAACATTCCACCGGGGTAATCATTGAGGATTACGGCAAGGGTGTGGTGGTGCAGCCGGTGGTGGATGAAGTGATTCGTGAAGGCCGGCAATGCGGAATACCCACGGGCATGGATCCGAAGGATAACCACGAGCTGGATGTCGAAGGAGTGAGTGTGATCACGCCGAACCGGGCCGAGGCCTTCAGTGCGATGAATCTGGTGGATCACAAGCCGGGGCCGGATCCGCTTCAGGACGAGCGTTTGCTTCGGGTGGGGGCGGGCCTGCTTAAAAAATGGAAGCCGGAATTGCTGATGCTGACGTTGGGAAGTCTGGGGCTGATGCTGGTGGCGGACGGGCGGGCCAACCGGCATATTCCGACCCGCGCCAGGGAGGTTTTCGATGTGAGCGGCGCGGGTGATACGGTGATTGCCACCTGCCTGCTGGCGCTGGCGGCCGGGGCAAGTCACGAAGAGGCGGCTGAACTGGCCAATTATGCGGCAGGCATTGTGGTGGGTAAATTGGGCACGGCGACGACTTCGTGCGAGGAGTTGTTGGCGTGTTTTGTATAAACACATCTGAAGCCCGATGGGTTGCGGGAAAAAGGGCGCGGTATGCGTAGAATTATTGGTGTTATCCCGGCGCGATGGGGGTCCACCCGTTTTCCGGGAAAAAGTCTGGCCCTGATTGCAGGAAAACCGCTGATACAACGGGTCTGCGAGCGATGCCGTCAGGCGGATCGTTTAAGCGAGGTGCTGGTGGCTACGGATGATGAGCGTATTGCCGATGCGGCACGTGCGATCGGGGTGCGTTCCGTGATGACGCGTTCGGATCATCCCTCCGGGACCGACCGCATTGCAGAGGCGGTGCAGGGGTTGGATGCCGACGTGGTGATCAATATTCAGGGAGATGAGCCGCTGATCAGTCCGGCCCTCATTAACCGGCTGGGGGATGTATTTGATGTTTCGGCGTGGGATATGGCCACGGCGGCTTCACCCATTACTGCCGCGCAGGAAGTGCTGAGCCCCGCAGTGGTGAAGGTGGTGACGGATCAGATGGGTGGAGCACTTTATTTTTCGCGCGCTCCGATCCCCTATGGACGGGACGATTCGTTGACGGATCCCGTTCCACGGGGGCGTTACTGGCGGCACATCGGGATTTACGCCTACCGTCGGAGCTTTCTGGAGCGGTTGGTTTTGGAGCCTCCCTGTGCCTTGGAGTATACGGAGAAATTGGAGCAGCTGCGGGCGTTGTATCTGGGGGCGCGTATCCGGGTGGAGCAGGTGGATGAACCGGGCCTCGGAGTGGATGAGCCGGGGGATGTGGCACGGGTGGAAAAAGCTATATGCATGGCGGGATTGGAGTGAGATGACAAAAGCAATTCGAGTTGGACAGGTAAGCATCGGCGGTAAAAAGGGACTGGTCCTGATGGCGGGGCTGTGTGTGATTGAGAGCCGAGAGATTTGTCTTGAGCTGGCCAAAGCGCTGGTTGGGCTTTCGCACCGGCTGAATATTCCCTTTATTTTCAAAGCGAGCTACGACAAGGCCAACCGGACTTCGCACACCTCTTTTCGCGGGCCGGGCCTGATTCGCGGGTTGGAAATACTGGCGGAGGTCAAAGAACGTTTTCATGTGCCGATTCTGGTGGATGTGCATCATGAGACGGAAGTGCCGCATGCCGCCGCCGTGGCCGATGTGCTGCAATTGCCTGCTTTTCTCTGCCGCCAGACCGATTTGGTGCTGGCCCTGGGTGAAAGCGGCAAGGTGGTCAATATCAAAAAAGGGCAGTTTCTCGCGCCGGAGGACATGATTCATGTCATTCGCAAGTTGGAAAGCACCGGAAACAGGAAAATCTGCCTGACGGAGCGCGGATCCACGTTCGGATACGGAAATCTCGTGGCCGATATGCGGAGTCTGCTGATCATGCGTGAGTTAGGTTATCCGGTCATTTTTGACGCTACCCACAGCGTGCAGCGTCCCGGAGGGGCCGATGGACGGACCGGCGGGGACGGCCGATGGGCGCCTGCTTTGGCACGTGCCGCCGTGGCGACCGGTGCGTGCGATGGGCTTTTCATTGAAACACACTTGAATCCTGAACAGGCTCTTTCCGACCGCGATAATGCGATTCCATTCCGGGATCTGGCCCCGCTTTGGAAACAGTTAACGGCCATTCGAAAAGTCGCGGGGACGTAGCAATCTGTCGGACGTTGGATACCGATCAGCCCGAAAACAGATGCCGATTCGCTAAGCCACCCGCAACCCACCAAGGAAGAGCGGGTGGTGAAAATGAATTCGTATTAACCACCCGTTCCTTTCCGTCACTGGAGAACACAGAGACCACGGAGCATGAGGCAAGCGGGAGCGCCCGCGGCCCGCGGGCACCTGGCATATAAAGGAAGTATCCCAACGAATGAAGAAAGCAACGAATGGAATGCGCTCGCTATTCCTGAAACATCCCCGTCCGACTTCCGGTCTCCGCCCTACGCCCTCCGGTTTCGTTTTTCACAGAAGATCACGAACTGGAAGCCGTGCTGCGTGATGGATTGAGCGCCAGTCATTCCGGTGTATAAAATGTCACTTCCGGGTTGTATATTCCCGCCGGTTTGCATTGGGCGTGGATTTGTTGTAGACACTGATTCAACAAATGATTACAACTGTTCAGAAGCTTAAGGGCCACATTATTTAGTGTATAACAATCCGGTGCAATACAATGATTTGTGTCGGAGGAAGGGTTGGGCCATGCAGTCAAGGGTCGTATGGATTGGCGTATGGAGCGTCGTTGTTTTGCTTTGCGCCGGGACCGGCTATACGCAAAATGAAATTACAACGCTGACGGATTTCAGTGTGCCGGAGTATGATGCAGAGGGCAATCTGGCGTCGGAATTGATGGGGGACTATGCGGATATTCTGCCGAATGGTAACGTCCGGGTAAGGAATTTGCGGATTGATTCCTACAAGGATAATGAGGTGGATATGAGCATTACCTCACCGGAATGCGAATATTATGAAAATGAGAAGACGGCTTCTTCGGATGCGGACGTACGGATTGCGCGGGACAACATGGTCGTGACCGGATCGGGCTTTTCGTGGAATGCGGCGGAAAATCGGCTGGTTATCAAGTCCAACGTCAAAGTGGTTTTAAAGAATGCCCGTAATCAGGTGAATACAGGAGATGAATCATGAGGAACAAACGTTTGGCCATCGTCTCTGTTTGCTTGCTTTGGCTGGCCCCCGGCCTGTTGTGTGCCGAGACGCCGCAGTACGATGTGAGTGGGGATGTCACGGTGGTGACATCGGATCGACTGGTTTTTGATTACAAGAAACAGTATGCCCTTTTTGAGGGGAATGTGTTGGTTTCGGATCCGGAGATGGATCTGAAAGCACAAAGCCTGATCATCAAATTCAGTGAAGAAAGCGAAGTGCAGTCTATTGTGGCCAAGACCGGCGTGATCATTGAACAGGCCGATAAGCGTGCGGAGGCCGGCGTGGCGGTATATGATGTGATCAGCGGCAAAGTGGTGTTGGAAGACAACCCGCGGGTGCGCCGTGGCAAGGATATTCTGACCGGGGATACCATTACTTTCTGGCGGGATGAAAATAAAATGGTTTGTGAACCGCGCGCCCGGCTGATAATCTTCCCGGAAGAAGGCGGTGCTCGTGCGAAGTTGATTGGAGATTAGAAATCGTGGAAGACCGTTTAGATTTGATACGAACCAGTCGACTGGTCAAGAGCTATAAAGGCCGCCGGGTGGTGGATGGCGTGGACCTGAATGTGAAAACCGGGGAAATCGTGGGATTGCTTGGTCCCAACGGAGCCGGCAAAACCACCAGTTTTTACATGATCGTTGGGCTGGTAAAACCCACAGAGGGTAGTGTGTTCTTCTCCGGCGAAGAGGTTACCTCCATGCCGATGTACCGCCGAGCACGGATGGGGATGGGGTATCTCTCCCAGGAGCCGTCCATCTTTCGGCGTTTGACGGTGGAGGAGAATGTCATGGCGATTCTGGAGACCCTGCCGATTTCCGCGAAGGCACGGCGGGAGCGGCTGCACAGCCTCCTGGAAGAGCTGAAGATTTCCTATTTGGCAAAACAGAAGGCCTATACGCTGAGCGGTGGAGAGCGGCGGCGGCTTGAAATTACGCGGGCCCTGGTGACAAATCCTTCGTTGATTCTGCTGGATGAACCTTTCAGCGGGGTGGATCCGCTGGCGGTGTATGACGTGCAGCAGATCATCACGGATCTGAAATCCCGCGGGCTGGGCATTCTGATTACCGATCACAATGTGCGCGAGACGCTGGCCGTGGTGGATCGGGCCTATTTGATTTGCGAGGGGAAGGTGCTTCGGGAGGGAAGCAGTGAATTTCTGATCAATGATAAAATGAGTCGGGAACTTTATCTGGGTCCCCGTTTCAGTATGTAAAACACCAACCATAACAAGGAGAGCGTTGTGGATATACAAGTAACCGGTCGGCACATGGACATCACAGAGGCGATTACCAACTATGCACGCGGCAAGGCAGAAGGCGAACTGGCCCCTTTTCCCCGCGTGGAGAGTGCACATGTGATCTTGAATGTGGAAAAATATCGGCACATTGCGGAAGTGGTTGTGCAGGGATCCAGCCATCTGCGCGTCGAGGGCAAAGTGGAGTCGGACGATATGTACGCATCTATTGACGGCTCGATGGAAAAGGTGGTTAAGCAGTTGCGCAAGGCGAAGGACAAGGTCCAGTCGCACAAGGCAGACGGCATTGCCAAGACGGAATGCGAATTGCAGGACAACGAAGAAACGAACATGTAGGTCGAGGCGGAAACGGGAATATAGAACATGACGGTGACCGTAGGTGATTTTTATCGGACGGGATGTGAAACGCTCTCGCTGGAGATAGAATCCGGTGAGGAGTATTTTGAAAATATCATCCATGAAAAGGCCATTAACCGTCCAGGATTGGCTTTGGCGGGTTTTCTGCAATACTTCGCGAATCGGCGGATGCAGGTGCTGGGCCTTTCGGAGTTCGCCTATCTGAAGAGTCTGAGTGCCTCGCTTCAGGAGGAGCGTTTGGATCGGATGTGCCGGAAGAACATTCCATGCATGGTGCTCAGCCGGAACCGCCATGCCCTCCCGGGCCTGCTGGATACGGCGGAAGCGCATCACGTGCCGGTGCTGCGGACCTCGATGATCACCAGCCAATTCGTGAATGCCGCCACGATGATTATGGAGAATCTCCTGGCCCCCCAACTGCGGTTTCAGGGCACGATGGTGGATATTCGCGGTGTGGGCGTTATTCTGGAGGGGCCGGCGGGCGTGGGTAAAAGCGAGACGGCGCTGGAACTGATAGAGCGAGGCAACAGTCTCGTGGCCGATGATATCACGCTGCTGCGCAGAATGAACGCCAATGAGATCTTCGGTACGCCGTTGGAATTGACGCAGTATCATATGGAAATCCGTGGATTGGGGTTTATTCATATACCAAGTCTTTTCGGGGTGGCCGCTACCCGAAAGGACAAAAAACTGGATCTGATTATCAAGTTGCACCCGTGGAAGCCGGATGAGGAAGATGATCGGACCGGGCTGGAGACGCAAACGCGCGAGATTATGGGGGTGGAGGTGCCGTATCTGATGCTTCCGGTAGCGCCGGGACGTGACTTGGCGCATGTCGTTGAGGTGGCGGCGCTGAACCACAAGCTGCGCCTGCTGGGTTATGATGCCGCCCGGGAGCTGGATGCGCGGCTGATGGATAATTTGGTTAGAAAGGGTCATAAGAAATAGTCATGACGGGCAAGTCGAACATCGTGGAGAGAAAATTCAAGGTATGCAATAAATACGGAATGCATGCCCGTCCGGCGGCATTGTTTGTAAAAACCGCTTCGAAATTCAGCGCGGACATCAATGTGAAGAAAGACGATGTGGAAGTTTCCGGAAAAAGTATCATGGGGCTTTTGACGATTGAGGGTTACTGTGGTTCGATGTTGACGGTAACGGCGCAGGGTCAGGATGCTGCAGAGGCGTTGGATGCCCTGGGTGAACTTTTCAGTCAGCGTTTCTTCGAGGAGTGATTTCGTGGAAGGTGAACAACAGAAAAAGGAAGTGGTGTTGCAGGGACTCGGTGTTTCGCCGGGGGTGGCTGTTTCGCCCGCCTATCTGGTCATCACGGAAGATGAGCGTTATGTTGAACGCGACATTGAGGATGATGAAATAGCACGGGAAATCGCGCGTTTTGAGGATGCCCTGATTTCGACTCGGCATCAGATTCATGAGATACAGACCCGGATCAGTGACGCGATTGGTCAGGAGAATGCCAGTATTTTTGATGCCCACCTGTTGGTGGTGGATGATCGCTCCTTTGTGGAAGAGGTGATCAAGGAACTGGAGCTGAAGCGGAAAAACGTGGAGACGGTGCTGCATCTGGTGGCCAATCGTTATGCGGATGCGCTGGCGCGTGTGGAGGATGATTACCTGCGCGAACGGGCCGCGGATGTCAAGGATGTGGCCCGACGGATCCTGCGCAATCTGGCCGGGCGTAAAGTTTCCTCTTTGGCGGATTTGACGGGGAATCACATTGTCATTGCCAATGATCTTTCTCCCTCCGATACGGCGATGATGCGCAATGAGACGGTGGTGGGGTTTGCCACGGATCTGGGTAGCCGTACCTCGCACACAGCGATTATGGCCCGCGCACTGGAGATCCCGGCGATTGTGGGGCTGCACGATGTCAGTGTACGTGTGCTTCCCGGTGATACGTTGTTGCTGGACGGCAACAAGGGCTTGCTGGTCATTAATCCCTCGGAAGAGCGCCTGATCTATTACGGCGCGGTGGCTGAAACGCAGAAAACCATCAAAAATGAATTGCAGCGTTTGCGCGATTTGGAATCGGAAACCACGGATGGCTACAAGATGACGTTGGCGGCGAATATCGAAGAGCCCGAGGATGTGGATGCGGTGATTCAACATGGCGCACTGGGTGGCGTAGGGCTGTTCCGTTCGGAATTTCTGTATTTGTCGCGCGATGCCCTTCCGGATGAAGCGGAGCAGGAGAAGGCGTATTCCACGGTGGCCTCCCGTCTATATCCCGCCCCGGTGGTTATCCGCACGATCGACCTTGGGGGAGATAAATTTCTCTCTCAACTGAAAATGCCGCAGGAGATGAATCCGTTTATGGGTTGGCGTGCCATTCGTTATTGTCTGGCCAATCCGGCCATTTTCATGACGCAGCTACGCGCCATTCTGCGGGCCAGCCGGTATACCAATGTCAAGATCATGTATCCCATGGTGAGTGATGCGGGTGAGGTGATTCAGGCTAATGAAATTCTTGAGCAGGCCAAGGATCAACTTCGAAACGAGGGGGTCCCCTTTAACGAACATATCGACATTGGCGTCATGGTTGAAATTCCATCGGCATCGCTCACGGCGGAACTGATTGCTCCGCATGTTTCTTTTTTCAGCATTGGGACAAATGATTTAGTGCAATATACGTTGGCTGTCGACCGGGTGAATGAGCAGATCGCGTATTTATATCGTCCGACTCATCCGGCGATCATCAAATTGATCCGTCGGACGATCGAAGTGGGACATCAGCACGGGTTGTCTGTTTCGGTTTGCGGAGAAATGGCCGGCAACATCTTGATGGCGCCACTCCTGATGGGGCTGGGGGCGGATTCCCTTAGCGTGAGTCCCTCCATGGCGCCGATGGTGAAACAGGCTATTCGCAACATGAGTTTTTCTCAGGCGGAGGAGTTGGGTAATGTGGCGCTCAATTCCGAATCTCCGGAAGATGTGCTGTATGCCTGCCGCGAACTGGTGAAGAGCGTGGCGCCGAATCTACTGCAATTGGTGGAATAGGCTGGTGAGACGTAGAGTCCTTGGACCTTAGGCTGTTCGTGGACTCCAGACGAGAGACTCTTGAACCCAACCCATCGCTACATAGAGCGTATACTTTGCGTAATAGGCTGCACCTGTTGATTGGTTGCACAAATACATGTCGCGAAGATCGTGCTGCGCACTTAGGATGGCAATCATCTGGTTATGATTCGGCGGGATAGTGTTCGGGCTGTCCTGTGTCGGGCAGGTTCACCGAGCCTTGCAGTGCGGTGCCTGAGCGAAAGGTGTAGTCTCCGCAAATGTGGAGGCGCTCGCATTGCAGAAGCGATGGCGCGCCTTCGGGGAATCGGGCTTTAAAGTCACTCATCATGCGGTAGAATCGCGGGTCGAGTTCGATATCTATCGGTGGTAACGTGCGTCTTGGATTGGGGATGACGTGAAACCGCGGGTCCAGCTCATAGAGGTCGGACCAGAGGGCGAGCAGGTCGTCCGTGGTTTTGACCGGGGCAAAGCGCGAACGGGGGACCAGCAGTGCCTGAGCGGATGGAAAGATTTCCATGGCGGATCCCATGGCGGTTTCCAGTTGATAGACCGGTTCGGATGTTTCGTCGCATGGGTCGGCGTTTTTCGTGTTGGCAATGACCGGCATCGGCAGAATTCCGTCGGACTGCTCCATACGGGCAAGGAGATGTTTCAGGTTGATCCAGAGATTGTTTGTGTTGAAGTAGCGGTGTCGGTCGATGTCCTGAAACATGGTGCGTTCGTTCGGGGCGCATTGGGCGGATTCCCGCAGGATCAGACGGCCCTCTTTCGTTTTGGCGAGGTGTCCGCCTTTGCTGTCCGCCTTGGTGCGCTGGGTGACTTCCATGAGAAAGGGAATGTCCTGCTCGGCGAGATATTCCAGAATCTGTTCGTCCAGCGTTGCTCCGAGATTGTCGGCGTTGGAGACAAAGGCATATTGAATGCCCCGTTCTATGAGCTGATGCAGCATGCCCGTGGTGTATAACGAGGTATAAAAATCGCCGTGACCTGGTGGGCACCAGGCCAGTTCGGGATCGCTTGGAACCGTGACGGGACGGAGTGTTTCGCGGTTCAGTTTGGGGACACGGTTTTGCAGGAAGGAAAAGGGGATGCCACGTTGTTCCTTGACCAGTTCATGGTAATTGGCGAGCACGCGCAGGGTCTCTTTTTCGGTGGAATAGCTGTTCATGAATACGATGGGAATGCAGCAGCAGAATGATTCGCGGAGGGTCTCAATCTGACGAAGAATAATGTCCATGAAGTTATATGATTTTTTGACGGGGATCAGGGACTTTGCGTACTGGAGTCCCATTCCGGTTCCGAGTCCGCCGTTTAGTTTGAACACGGCGGTATGGGGCAGATGGTGTATGGTGTTTTGTGCGGGTGGCAGATTCTGCAGCGTGGGCAGTTGCCCGACGGAGTGGATGCTCTCCTCGGGAATGAAAGGTGATGGTGTTTCAAGAAAGGTTTCCACACGACGGACAAAGGTGTTGATCAGCAGGTCTGAGGCGCCATCGGTGGACAGGGCGCGGACGATCTCCTGAATGATATCGGATTTCTTGCTGGATAACTTCATAAGGGATGGATTATAAGGTACTGAAAACAATTGGCAAGCTGACTTCACGCAATGGAGAAGAAATGAGCTGGGATGCGGTCGTGTTTGATTTTGACGGGGTGCTGACGGATTCGGAACCGCTGCATCATGCCACGCTTCAGCGGGTGGTTGCCGAAAAGGGCATGTCCATCTCCTGGGAGGAGTACTGCAGCGGTTATATGGGGTTTGATGATCGGCAGGCGTTTGAGACCTGTTTCGCTAATCATGGAGTTTCTCTGGATGAGGCGACGCTCCAGGCATGTATTCGCGAGAAGGCCGGCCTGTTTTCCGTCCTGGCGGAGGAAAGCGATATTCAGCCGTTTCCGGGCGTTGTGGAATTCATAGGCGCCCTGCGTGATGCCGGATTGCCGATGGCCCTGTGCAGTGGCGCTCTTCTTAGCGATGTAATGCCGTTCCTGAGAAAATTCGGTATACGGGAGGCGTTTTCCGCGATTAGTACGGCCGAGGACGTGTCGCACAGCAAACCATCGCCGGAACCGTATCTTCACGCGCTTGCATCGCTGAGCGGAGTGCTTGATCATCCACTTCTTCCAAAACGGTGCGTGGCCTTTGAAGACACGCAGGAAGGAATGGTTTCGGCGGAGAAGGCTGGGTTACAGGTTATCGCTGTTTTGCACCAGAATCAAAACGTGAATTTTTCTCCCAGACTTACTACGTTAAATGGGTTTGAGGGATTCAGCGTTGAGGCGTTGCAGGCCCTTTCCTGTACGATGGAGTCGGACGCATGAAAATAAATATCCATTTGAGTTTGAACGTTTTTGTTTGGCTGTTTGTTTCGGGGGCCCTGGCGGATGTGATGCCCATTGCTTTTGACGAGGCGCCGCCTTCAACCGAGGTCCCGGAAATAGCGGATTTTTTCACGTTGGAGACGGTGGATTTCAATAGGGATCGGCGGCAGGGATCTCCCGATAAACGGAAAGCCTACAGCGCCATATCCCTGTCTCCAAAAGGGCTGGATCGGTTCGCGAACCGGAAAAAAAGTCTGTTGGCTCAGGAACATGCAGATCGCGCAGAGGAGTTTATTCGTCAGAATAACCTGGAGGAAGCGGTACGCGAGGTGGACAAGGCCCTGCTTCGTGATCCGGAAAATATGTTGATGTTGGGGCGTGCCGGTTTGATTTACGCGGCCGCCAGGCACTACGAAGAGGCGTCTGCCATGTTGCGTATTTATCTCCAGAACCTGCCGGATCAGGTCAATCACCTGGCGGCCTGGGGCGGCGTTTTGTTGAGGCTGGATGATCAGGAATTGGCGGAGGCCATGCTTTCACGTTCTCTGGTGTTGGATCCCGTAAATCTGATGGCGCATTACCAGATGGATGTGCTGCTGCTTGTCCAGGGACGCCCGTTGCCGGATACGACGTTCTGGCCGCTGCTGGATGCGGTTCATTTTCGGATGGTGCTTGGTTTTCTGCTGAGTGATCGGGATGAACTGGAGTCAATGCTGGGTGCGGCGCGTTTCGAACTGCTGTGCGATCGCATCATCGGACCAGGGACAGCTCTCCGTCTGGACGTGATTCGTGACACGCTGGATCAGTATGCGGACAACGAACGGTCCCCGACGCGGAATATGAGCGTCACCGTGGACTTGTGCGAGAAATTAATCCATACGGGGATGCATAATCAGAGCATCTTCATGGCGTTGGCGCAGGCCTATTATGAGATGGGTCGAATGGATGATGCCTGGACGATCATCCGTGCGGTACAGTCGAATTATCCCGACTATCAAAGCGCTTGGTTTAACGGCGGCCTGATTGCTTTGCAGCTGAAGAATTACGGTCTGGCCGAGACCATGTTTCGAAGGGCCCTGGTTTTGAGGCAGGATGGGGTATCGTATTTCGCCCTGGCCTGCGCATATGCCTCGCAGGGAAAAACGGATGAGGCCTGGACCCTGTTGCATCAGTTGAACCGGTCAGAACCGGAGAACCTGAAGAAGTGGCTTGAAGGGGACAGTGATTACCTGAAGGCTATCAAGAAGGATCCGCGCTATGCGGAAATCAGTCTTGGGCAGCCTGTCGGGTTTTAGCCCCCACCTGCGGATGAACAACAGCGAATATGCCGTGGTGTCTTGAAAAAAAACGAACGGAGTGGATCGCTGGATCGCACGGATTTCTTCAATCCATCTCTGTCCGTATAAAACGGTGTCATTACCGGACGGTTTCTTCTGCGGTTTTCCCGGAAGAGGGCATTGGGGTGATGTCGCCCATGCACTCCAGGGCCACGGCAGCCTTCTCTTTGAATTGAGGATATTCCTCTCCGAAATGCTCGATGACATACCGGTACCCATTGCAGGCTTCTTCCCGTTTTCCGGCCCGGAAATGGGTCAGTGCCAGATTAAGGTGGGGTAGGGGCATCTCAGGATTCAGGGCTATCGCCTGGTTGAAGTGTTGCGCGGCTGCTGCGTAGTCACCCTTTTTGAAATAGGCGTTTCCGGTCGTCAGTTCGGTCTGCCAGAATTGGCTTTGGCGTTGCTTCAACTGTTGGTTGATCGCAATGGTTTGGTCGTAATCCCCCTCTTGATAAAGCCTTCGGCTAAGTCCGATGCGTGCGGTGATGTCGGGCGGCGTCATGGACTCTTTCGAGAGATAGCGCAAGGTCACATAAAGAAAGGCGAAGATGAAAATCAGGCCTGTCAAAATCAGGCAGGTCAGGGGATAGTTGATCAACAGACGCGTGAATCCATTGGGCCTGTTTGTTTCCTTGGATGGCTGTTGCGGGTGAGTTTCCATAATACGCAGTCATTACGCTATAAATGCAGGGATGGAATCAAGATTCTAATTCAATAAATTAGCGGCTTGTTTTCATGCGTGATCTCACTATAACGGAATGACTCACAAGCAATTTGGAGGAAGGAAGTGAAAATGAGTCATGTAGCTGTTTTTTTGCTGCTGCTGTTGTTGGCGGTGCCGGGTTATGGGGAAACGACCCCTGTACGCGTGCTGTCTGACCGGGTCAATATGCGTGCCGCGCCGCAACTTACGGCGGAAGTGGTGACCCAGGTCAACGAAGGGGAATTGCTTTCGGCGAAATCGTTTACGGAAGAATGGGTGGAAGTGGATGCTCCGTCCAATGTGGATTGCTGGATTCATCGCGAGTTTTGTGTGGATGGGCGGGTGAGTGTGAAGAAGCTGAATGTTCGCTCGGGCCCCGGCATTAATTATAAGATTATGGGGGATTTGAGCCGCCATGATGCAGTGGAAGTGCGCGGAGAGTTCGGGGAGTGGATCAAGATTGCTCCACCTGCGGGTTCCTCGGTATGGATCAGCAGGGAATATGTGGCGCCGGTTGGGCCGGGAGGTCGGGACTCAATGGGTGGCGGCCTGGAGGTACACGAGGCGTATCGGCGTCCTGCGGAAATGGTTTCCCGGAGTGATCCGGGGGTAGGGGTTCAGCCGTTCGTTGCAGAACCGTTGCCGCCCCGGGTGGAACCGGAGGAGGGGGAGCGGGTCATGCGGGTACGCGAGAAGCCGAAGGTTCAGCGCTCCGTTCCGTTGCCGCCGGACTGGAAACTGATTCCGCTGGAAGGGCAGGGCAAGACGGTGGAGCACGAGGGCATGCTGAAGACGGTGGGCTTTATGATCCGGCGTCCAACGCGGTATCGGTTGGTCCAGTATGATCACGGGCGTACGGAAATGCTCTGCTATGTATGGGGAAATGATGCCCAGTTGGATGGTTATCTGGGGCAGAATCTGCAGTTGAAGGGACGCCAGTATTGGGTGCATGGTTACCGGTCGCCGATTCTGGTGGTGGAGCAGGTCACCCTGACTTCAGATGTGGTGCCGAGATCCGATACCCAAACCGAAGCGGAGGTTGATCCCTATTCCACGGAAGTCGATGTGATCGAATCTACGCCCTATCAGCCGTATAATTAGCTGTTCGTCGAACATGGGACGCTGAAATACAGCGTTGGGCGGATCAGGCCGGATATACGTCGGTTTCCAGTTCGCGCATGTGCCGAAGGCAGCGGGCCGAGTGTACTTTTTCGCCGCAAGCGTCATACATACGCGCCATGTTGTGATAGTTGACGATCAGGTCCGGATGGCGTTTTCCGAGGGCTTCTTCCCGGATTTCGATGGCCCAGCGGTAGAGTGACTCCGCCTCGCGGAATTCGCCGCGGTCACTGTGGATGATGGCCAGGTTGTTCAGGTAGTTGCCGGTTTCGGAGTTATGGATGCCGCGCAGGCGGATGTTGATGTCCAGGGCCTGGCGGACGAGTTTTTCCGATTCATCCAGTTGATCCAGACAACGCAGGGCCACGGCCAGATTATTCAGAGAAGTGGCCGTATGCGGGTCGTCTTCCCCGAATTCATCCCGGGCGTATTGCAGCGCTTTCTTTGCCCAATCGCCGGCATCTGCATAGCGTTCAACTCGGAAGCATTCAACAAAATGGTCGTTCAGATATTTCCACATGATCTTTCTCCTGCCTATACGCGTGTTGCACTCATATGAAGCAGGCAACATGCCATGCTCGGATTATTTCCCTTGCGGAGGGGTAGAGCGGGATTTATGGTCCGCCCAAGCTAACTGGAAGGCGGTGTGAACATGTGGATGGAATGGGTTGGATATACGGCATCGGTATTGGTGGCCATCTCGCTGTGGATGAGCAATATCTGGAAACTTCGGTGGATCAATCTGGCGGGCTCAATGGTGTTTGTGGTGTATGGGCTCTCCATCGGCGCCTATCCGGTGGCGGCCATGAATACCATCTGCTGTGGATTGAATGTGTATTACATCGTTCAGATGGCCAACCGGAAAGAGTTTTTCAGCTACCTGATTGCGGAGGACGTAAACAGTGCCTTCATCCGTTATTTTATCCGCTTCTACGAGCAGGATATGCGCAAATATTTCCCGGAATTCAGCGAAAAGACACTGCGTGGAGAACGGGTGCGTGTGATCGTGGTGTTGCGCAATGCTGCGCCGGTTGGGCTCTTTATGTATCACAAGGTGGATGAGTATTCGGCCATGATTGATCTGGACTATGCGGTTCCCGAATATCGGGATTTGGAAAACATTCGCTTTCTCCTTCGCGAAGGGTTGGCGGAGCGCTTCCAACAGGAAGAAATTCGTTCATTTGTGGTGCAAAGCCGGGTCCCGGCGCATGTCCAATATTTGCGAAAACTCGGTTTTGAACCCTGCGCGGAGCAGTCTGATTGCTATCGAATGCCCCTCTAGCAATTTGTCGGACTTCAGGACGCTTTATACCCGACCATCATAGTCGTCATTGGGTTGTGCGACCTTTGTTCATGATTTCGACAAATTGTTTGTTGCGAACTACCGTCCGCAACCGGGGTTT
>JAQVYB010000076.1 GCA_028708815.1 Kiritimatiellia bacterium
ATGCCGTAGAAGCGCATGGCGGGGGAGTAGATGAATTTGAGCATCCAGGCCTGGCCGCTGACGCCGAAGCCGCGCCCGGGTTCGGTTTCGAGGAGGGGTTTTCCGTCGGGGCCGGTGAAGGTGAAGATGCCGGTTTTTCCGATGGAGAGGGACCCGCGCGAGGGGGCGTCGGACAGTTGTTTTTCGAGGGTGGCCTGGCTGAGGTTGCGCGGCCACAGACGATTTTGTATGGCGACCTGAAAGACTTCGTCGCCCAGATCGGTCAGGTTGAGTTGAAAGGCGCGCTTGCCTATTTGAAGCACCTTTTTGGCGGGGAGATATTTTTGAGCAAAAAGAAAATTCAGGGGGTGATGAATCTTATTGAAGTACATGGCTCTCTCCTGGTTGGCTTGGAATTATACGGCTTTCCAACGATTGGAAAAACCGGGAAAAAAGTTTCCAATGATTGGAAAAAACGCGGGAAAAGTTTCCAATGATTGGAAAAATCGGGGGCGCGCCCTTTCATGTTCCCTCTTCGGATGGGGTGACGGCTTTTGGCGCGGGGGTGAGCGCTCCCGGGAGGGAGGCGCCTTCGCGGAGGAGCAGGGGGAGGTCGAGAAGGGGGACGGGTACTTCGACGTCGGCGGGGCCGGTGTAGGTGCGTTGTCCGTCGAGGGATACCCAGCGGCCTTCGGGAATGGCGACGCTTCGGCTGCGGGTGCCTTCTTCAAAGAGGGGGAAAACGAGGATGTTTTCTCCGAGAAGGTATTGGGAGTCCTCGTTGCGGAAGCGGGGGTCATCGGGAAATTCGAGGAGCATGGGGCGCATGATGGGCAGTCCGGTTTCGGCGGCGATGCGTCCGAGCCGGATGAGTTCGGGGGTGAGGTTCATACGGAAGAGGACGGCGCGGCGGTAGGCCTCTTCGGCCTGCGGGCCGAATTCCCAGGGCTCGCGGCGCTGGATGCCGTGGTACTGCATGAGGGGGCTGAGTGCTCCGAACTGCACCCAACGGATATAGAGTTCTTCGGAGGGGCGGTCGATGTAGCCGCCGATGTCGTGTCCCCAAAAGGCGACGCCGCTCATGGCGCAGGAGAGTCCGGCGGGCAGGAGGGAGCGGTATTGCGTCCAGGTGGCAAATTGATCGCCTGCCCAAAGGGCGGGGATTCGGTTGCAGCCGAGGGTGCCGCTGCGTGCCCAGAGGAGGCCGTCGGCCTGTTCTTCGTCGAGCAGTTGCTGGAGGGCCCTGCCGTAGAGGAGGGAGTATTCGTTGTGCATCTGCCATCCTCGGCGTCCGTCAAAAAACACGTCGTCGGGTTTGATGGCCTCGCCATCGTCGGCCTTGAATCCGGCGATGCCCATACGCACGACGGGTCGGATGAGATCCTGCCAGAAGCGTACGGCTTCGGGGTTGGTGAAGTCGATATTGGCAAAGCCGTTGAGCCAGTGTTCGCGGTAGCTGATGCCCCCTTCTGGGTTTTTCACGAAGTATCCTTTTTCTGCGGCGATGGCGAAGTGAGGGGAGGAGGGGTGCAGGATGGGTACCTGCCAGAGGATGTTGCGGATGCCGTCTTCGCGGCAGGCATCGAGAAAGGTTTGGGCCCCCGCCCATCGGTGGGAATCAAAGGTGTTGAACGAGCCGGTTTCGCTCGGGCCTTTCCAGGCTTCCTGTACGATGGCGGCGACGGGTAGTCCGCGTTTTTTCATTTCGCGCAGGGCTTCTTCAGCCTCTCCCTGGTTTTCAAAGCTGTTGCGGCTGATCCAGGGGCCCCAGGCCCAGTCGGGGATGTTGCGCGGAAGGCCCTGAATGGCGGCACGGCGGCGGATGAGTTCGGAGGGGGAGTTTCCGGTGATGATATAAACATGTGCGCGATTTCCGGCGCGGCGGTAGATGGCGCGTCCGGCGCCATCGCTGTCGAGATCGAATTCTCCTTCGGGATTGTCGTCGGCGGAGAAGGCGTATCCGCGTGTGCTGAGAAGGGAGGGGGTGACAAAGTAGGTGGCGCCGCCTTCGTGCTGGCCGGGTTGATCTTCGATCCAGAGGGCAACCCGTTTGCCGTGCTGGTTGAGGGAGTCGAAGCGCTCGCCGAGTCCGTAGAGCCCTTCATCCGCTTCCACAGGCCAGGAGATTTCGAGGCCGGGTACGGAGGCGCGCCCGTAGTGCGGGAGGGCTCGGAAGGTGGCCTGCCAGGAGTCGCCTGTCCGGCGGAGGGGGATGGACGGTCCTTTGAGGGCGTCTTTCGGTTGGTCGGACGGGGTGTCGGAAAGTTCCGCGATGAACTCGTACACGTTCACGCCGGCGCGCCGTGCGGAGAGGCGGATTCCATGCGCCTCGCGGGTGATCCACGCGCCCTCGTGTGCGGGCGCGGCGGCAAGCGCCGGCAGGGCTAGAATCGACAGAACCCAACGGAAAGAGGAGCAGCACAAATTCATATCTAAATCCATTTAGTTAAGGATTCAGAGGATACGCGGGGGGTGGGTGTTTGTAAACGAAAAAAAGCTAAAAGGATTTAGACGGGTCTTGCGCGGAGGTGTGGGCGGGGAGTATATTGCGGGAATGCCTTGAGCGGAGCACCCCCAGTCAGGTTTTTGAGACGGGATGAGCGGGATGAACCGGGTTCGGGATGCGGAAAAAATATAGACGCGGTGGGCGTAGCAGGAGAGCAGGGTTTCATGGGAGCGAGCGGAAAAGAATCAGGATCGAGTGGGTCGGGGCTGCGGGTGACGCTGGCGGTTTTGGCGCGGGAGGCGGGGGTTTCGACGACGACGGTTTCCCTGGCGCTGAATGGGAAGGGGCGGAGCGTTGGACTGAGTGAGACCACGATCGATCGGATTCAAAAGACGGCGGAACGGTTGAATTACCTGCCGAATGAATCGGCGCGTGGTTTGCGTCGGGGTCGGACGGGGTTGGTGGCGGCGTTGTTTCCGCATCTGCGCAACGATTGGGCGGATCGGATTGTGGCGGGGATCGAGGAGAGCCTGGCGGCGGAGGATTTTTCGCTGGTGATTTTGAATCATCGGGAAGACGTGGAGCGGGAGCGTCGGGCGATGCAGTCGCTTTTGCAGGGTCGGGTGGACGGGATTTTATGCAATCCGCAGGCGGAGAACGCGGGGTTGTATCGGGAGGTGATTGGGCGTGGTATGCCGCTGGTGTTTTTCAGTGATGCCCTGAAGGGGTTGCCGGAGGTGGGCTATTCGGCATGGGACCCGGGGGATGTGCATCTGGCGCTGGAGCATTTGGCGGAGCGGGGGTATCGTCGGGTTGGTTTGCTGGGGGTGCGTGACCGTCGGGTGGTGGCCCGGGCTCGGTGGACGGCCTTTGCGGAGGGGGTGGCCCGTTGTGGATTGCGCCGGAGCGCGCGGTGGAGTCTTTCGATGGCTCGGGGGAGCGAGGTGCTTCCGGAATTGGAGCGGCGGTTGGATGCAGGGCGCGCTCTTCCGGATGCGTTGTTTTCGCTCTACGATGAGTTGGCTTTTGGGGCGATGGATTTGTTTGCGTCGCGCGGGATTCGTGTGCCGGAGGATGTGGCGGTGATTACGCTGGGCGATTCGCCGCTTGCGGGGCGGTACGGGTATGATCTGACCACGGTGGCTGCACCGGTGGAGGAGGAGGGACGTGCGGCGGGTCGTATCCTGGTGGAGCGCCTGACCCATCCGAAGGCGGCCTGCCGGCATACGCTGGTGAAAGGGGGGCGTTTGATGGTCCGCGGGAGTACGGGATGACCGTTTTCCTCAAAAAGGGCTTCCCATTTACGGAGGAATGTTCCTAAATGGCGCGCCTTTTTCAGCCTGCAGGATGATTCGGGAGTTCAACTATGTCGAGAATAGCCATTTATACCCTGTCGCTGGCGTTTGTAATGCTGGTTGTGTACGGATTCATGTTGAGTCGTCCGGCTTTGTTTCGGCGCTTTCTGGCGCGGTTTCCGCGCAGTGTTTGGGCGGCGCGTGTGCTGACGGCGGTGGACCTTCTCTGGGTGGTGACGGTGATGCACCATGCCGATTTCGGCAGTTTCAATTGGATCAAGGAGTTGCTGGTCCGCTTTATTCCGGCGCTGGGTCCGATGGAGTTGGGCGTTTTTACGTTTGTGAAGGACCCGGTGGTCTGGGGTGGCGTGGCGGTGTATTTTATTTTGCTGAAGTATCTGGATGAATTGCTGGCGGTGCGTGCGCTGGGCGGGTTGCTGCTGCTGATTGCCAATCCGATTCTCAATGCGGCCCGTTGGCAGGAAACGAACTGGCGCTGGGCCATGGCGGTGGTGGCCTATCTGATTGTGATCAAGGGGCTGTTTCTGGTGATGACTCCGTACAAGTTGCGTCAGTGGGGCGAGCGGTATCTGTCGGATGAGGTGCGGTGCCGCCGCTTCGGGGTGGCGGGGGTGGCGTTTTCACTCGGTTTGATTGTGCTGGCGCTTTGGGCCTATTGAGCGCAGCAGGCCGTCGCTCTTTCCCCGAATGAGCGCATTCCTTCTAAATACAAACACACAGGTTGAATATGGCAGAAGTGCATAAGATGGAGTATTTGGTGATCGGCGGCGGGCCGTGCGGAATCGGTGCGGCGATGCGGCTGGAGCAGGAGCATCAGGACTGGGCGCTCGTGGAGACGAAGAGCGAATTCGGGGGTCTTTCGGGTTCCTTCAAGGATGCGGGCGGGTTTACCTGGGACATTGGCGGGCACGTGTTGTTTTCGCATTATGAGACCTTTGACCGCGCGATGCGGGAGGCCCTCGGCGCGGAGTGGTTTGACCATGAACGGGAAAGCTGGGTTTGGCTGAAGGAACGTTTTATACCCTATCCTTTTCAGAACAATCTGCACCGGCTGGATGCGGCGGATCGCTGGGCGTGTGTGAAGGGCCTGTTGGATGCGGCCCGTCGTGCGCAGGCGGGCGGAGAGAAACCGAAAGATTTCGGCGAGTGGATGCTGGCGACAATGGGCGAGGGGATCGTGGATCTCTTTATGAAGCCCTACAACTTCAAGGTCTGGGCTTACCCGGCGGTTGAGATGGCCTATAATTGGATTGGGGAGCGCGTTTCGGTGCCGCCGCTCGAACAGGTGCTCAAGTCTATCTGTACGGGAGAGGACAGCGCCTCCTGGGGGCCCAATAATCTTTTCCGTTTCCCGAAATACGGCGGCACAGGCGCCATCTGGCGGGCGCTCGGCGCCGGACTGCCTGCGGAACGCTGTTTTCTGAACACGCGCATTGTGTCGATTGATACGGGAAAAAAGGAAGCGCTGGATGAGGCGGGGAACCGCTGGCAGTACGGCACGCTGATCAGTACGATGCCTTTGAATGTACTCGCGGGTCTGGTGCGCGGCGTGTTGACGGAGAATGCCGCCGAGGGGATGAAGTATTCCGCCACGCATGTGGTGGGTGTCGGGCTGGAGGGGCAGCCGCCGGAGCACCTGAAGACGAAGTGCTGGATGTATTTCCCGCAATCCAACAGCCCATACTACCGCACAACGGTGTTCAGCAACTACAGTTGCAACAACGTGGCGGAGCCGGGGCGGCAGTGGTCGCTGATGACGGAGGTGGCGGAGAGTCCGGCCAAGCCGGTGGATGTCGAACAGGTGTTGGATGATGCCGTGCGTGCTTTCCGGGAAGACCGCCTGATCGGGCCGAATGACCGGATTGTTACGCAGGTCGCCGTGCGGGTGGAGCATGGGTATCCCACGCCCTACAATGGGCGCGATGCGCAGGTGGACCCGATGCTTCGTGCGCTGGAGGGCGTCGGCATTTACAGTCGTGGTCGTTTCGGCGCGTGGAAATATGAAGTGGCGAATATGGATCACAGTTTTGCGCAGGGATATGAATGTGTGGATCGTTTGGTGCATGACGGGGGCGAGGAAGCCGAGCCCACCCTGTTTACTCCGGGTCTTGTCAACAGCCGGAAGAATCCGTAGTATCCCGCCCCATGAATGAAAAGATTCCAGGCGTTTTGCCGTCGGTGACGGCCGTGATCAGTACACACAACCGGTGCGAAGACCTGCGCAAGACGCTTGCCATGCTGCGCTCGCTCGATTATCCGGCGCTGCGCATCCACGTGGTGGATAATGCCTCCACGGACGATACCCGCTGCATGGTAAAGGCCGAATTCCCGGACGTGGACTGTTTTCCGCATTCGTTCAATCGGCCCATGGATGGCTATAACATTGGTTTTGAGCGCTCGCGTTCGTCTTATGTGCTGGTGTTGGATGATGACTCCTGCCCGCGCCCCGGGGTGTTGGAAGAGATGGTGGCCCACCTGGAGCGGCATCCCGACATGGGCGCCGCGGCAGGCAATATCCTGGATCTGGATGGGTCCAGCGAGTGGGCCCCGTATGACGAGGTGACCTATTCTTCGCAGTGGAACAATCTGATCGGCTGCGGTTTTCTGATTCGGCGTGCGGTGCTGACGGCGGCACAGGGATACCGCGAAAATTTTGATCTCTATTACAACGATCTGGACCTGGCTCTGTGCATTCTGGCGCAGGGTTTTTGCATAGCCTTTCATCGGGATTGGATTGTGGATCACCGCAAGGCGCCTTCCAATCGGGTGCCCAACAAAAAAACGCACATGATGATCCGAAATTATTCGTGGATTGTCCGGTCGCATTTCAAGGGATGGACACGCTGGAATCTGTTGGTGGGTCATGCGCTGATTCTGTTGCGTCAGGCCGCACGCGCGGGGTGTCTTGCACCCTCGCTGCGCTATCTTTTCTCCGGCTTGTTTTCCCGGTTGGAGCATCCGGTTATGCCGGTTCCGGCGAGTCCCGCCGCCGCCCGGTTCGTGGAGGAATACGCCCTGACCGCCAACCTGAAACGCCTTTTTACGGGGCGGGCCGATCATCAGGATATTCCGAATGAGGACCTGGCGCTGCGCGAGGTGCGGCCCGCGCCGACGGCCCGCATGTTTCAGCTGCGCAAGAAGACCGAACGTCCTCCTGTGGTGTGTTACTGGGAACAGCGGATGGTGTATTTAGATCTGATGGTGCCGCGCGATGAGACCACCCTCCGCATGCGCCGGAAGGAGGATCGACGGATCGGTTGCGATTGCGCGCAGCGTATGGCGTGGTACCGCGGTACCGGGCACGATTATCAGCGCTGGCTGATGAAATGCAGCTATCTTTCCTGCATGCGGCGCGCCCGCATGCAGCGTGAAGTCGAGGGGTGGCGTTACCAGCCTCTGATCAGTATACTCACGCCGATGCATCATGTGCTCACGGATCATTTTCAGGAGATGCTTCTTTCCATCGAGCGGCAACTCTATGCGAACTGGCAGTTCTGCGTGGTGGATGATGGTTCGCAGCGGCAGGATCTCCGGCAGGCCATACAGTCGTTTTCGGCCCGTCATCCGGGGAAGGTGCGTTTTGTTTTCCGCAATGAAAACAAGGGGATCTGCGCTACGGAGCAGGAGGTTCTGTCTCTTGCGGAGGGTGAATTTGTGGCGTTGCTGGATCACGATGACCGTCTCGCCCCCGAGGCGCTCTTCGAGATGGTAAAGCGGCTCAACGAAAAACCGGCGACGGATTGGCTTTATTCGGACATGGACAAGATTTCGCCGGAGGGTGATCGGTGTTTGCATTTTTTCAAACCGGATTGGTCGCCGAACCTGCTCGACTGTTGTAACTACGTGCTGCATTTGTCCGTGATACGCCGTTCGCTGCTGGAGGAAATCGGCGGGTTCACGATGGGATGCGATGGGGCGCAGGATTTTGATTTGTATCTACGGGTGGCGGAGAAGACCAACCGGGTGGAGCATATCGCGAAGGTGCTGTATTCCTTCCGGCAGTCGGCCCAATCCACGGCGGCGGATTTGAACGCCAAACCGGAAATTTACGAACATGGTCGTGCTGCGCTGCAACGCTCGATGGAACGGCGTGGGTTGGAGGGCACGGTGGAGCACAACACGCTGGCCTGGTCGGGACACTATTGGATTCAGCGTCCCGCGCGTTCCCGGTCGCTGGCGGAATTGCTGGTTGGGCCGGAGGAGGCCCCGCCCATGGTTGTTTCCGCACATACCAGTCTGCTCCAAACGCTTCGTTGCGGAGAGGCGGGTATCGGTCAGGCACTGAAAACGTTGCTGGAGTCAGGGGAGGCCGATTACGTGCTGATTCGGGATGCCTCGGTGACCCTTGGGGCGGAGGCGCTGGATGACCTGCTCGGACAACTCGATGTCCCGGGGTTGGCGGGCATCTCGCCGAAGATCCTGCTCGGGGAAACGGTGGATCACTGCGGTCCGGCTGTGGAGACGGGGGGCCGGTTCTTTTTTCCGTTGCGCGGCCAGCCTGCAACGGAGGCGGCCTATGGTGCGGCCGGCGTGGTGGCGCGGAACGTCAGCCTGCTTTCGCCGTTGCTGGCGGTGATTCGTCGGGAGGCGCTGGATTCGGTGACGGTGGATGCGGCGATGGGACTCGGCGCACTGCCGGAGGTGTTTTTTGCTCTGAGGGACGCCGGGTACCGTCTTGCGGTGGATGGGCGTGTTACCGCGCAGCGCGAGGGGGATGCCTATGAATGGCCTTCGATGCTTCAACCGGGCGGAGAGGAATTTTCCATTCTGTTGCGGCGGCGCCCGACCCAAATGACCTGCGGGGATCCGTATTACAACCGCAATCTGCATACAGCCCCGCCTGATTATGGAGGACGCGACATTCTATGAATCCCAACCCCCATACTCTCATCCGTCATCCGCGCGTCGGCATCGTCATCTGCACCTGGAACAAGAAGGACTACGTCCTGGCGCTGCTCGACAGCCTGCTGGCCCATCCCTATCCCAACAGTCAGATTCTGATTGTGGACAATAATTCAGGCGACTGTACCCGGGAGGCGGTGCTTTCCCGCTATCCGCAGGTGAAGTATATTTTCAATCCGGTGAATATTGGTGGTTCGGGTGGTTTCAACACCGGTCTGTGCGCCATGCTGCAAACGGAGGGGCTGGATTACGTGTGGCTGCTTGATAACGATGTGCGTGTGGGACCCGGGGCGCTGGAAGTGCTGGTTGAGACGTTGGAAAACCGGCCCGATGCGGCGATCGCCGGGAGCCACATTATTCAGATGGATTACCCGCAGATTACGAATGAAATCGGCGGCGGGGTGAACCTGCCGATGGGCCAGTTGATTCTGCATCAGCACAATACCCCTGAATGGATGCACCGTGATGAAGTGGTGGAGGTTGATTATGTCGCGGCCTGTTCCATGCTGGTTCGTTATTCGGCGTTGAAGCACGTGGGCATCTGGGATGATTTTTTCATTCATTATGATGATGTGGACTGGTGTCTGCGCATGAAGCAGGCGGGATATGCCGTGCTGGCCTGTGCGGCAAGCCGGATTTATCACATGTCGGCCAATGTGAAGCGCGTGACCTGGATTCTTTATTACGACCTGCGCAATATTCTGTATCTTCAGGACAAGCATCAGGTCATGAGCGGCTTTCATTTTTTCAAATTCTGCACGATTCTGTTGGCCTTTGCCTGCCGTGATCTGCTCAGCGGAAAGGATTACTATTGCCGTCTGGCGGAAATGGCGCTGCGCGATTTCTTTGCGGGCCGTATGGGGCGGAAGGAGCAACTGCCCGCCTTGCAGATGAGCAAGGTGCGGGAGGTCCTGAACCGTGTGCTGGAGGAGGGGGCGGATCTGGTGTATGTGCTCGATCCGGTCAGTCAGGTGGTTTTCAGCGACAAAGATTTGAAGGCCGCCCGCATACAGGGCACGCGCGTGGTCGCCGTCTGCGCGGAAGCCGCGACCCGGTTGAAAGGCGTACCACAAGCCGCCGAGCGCCTGCCGCTGGCCAGCAATAAGCTCCTGATGCTCTTTCAGTTGATTCGTCTGCTGTTCAAGCCCAGGGCGGACTATTTGATCCTGGATATTGATCACGCCTGCGGGCTGCTCGGGTTGTGTGCGCGGAACATTGTGCTGCTGGTCGACCAGCAGGCGCAGGTCGTGCCGGGTGGGTGGTCGCGTTTGGGTGCGGTGGCCGGGCTGCTTCTGCGTGCGCCGCTTCTCTATTTGCGCCTCGTGGGCTTTCTGTTTCGGCGCCGGGCTCGACGCGGCTGCGCCGCGCAGACGCCGGAACAGTTCGAACAGGAACTTACCGCAATGGGCGGTTCCATCCAATATTGAAGAAGTTTTTGTCCACAGATTACACCGATTTACACAGATGTATGAAAGGGGGAGGTGGCGAACATGGATGAGAGGAGCTTTACCGCGAAAAACATAATGCGTTCATTCAGAAGAGTGTTTTTCCGTGTTTCCGTACCGCTTCTCATGGCTGTGTGCTTCAGCGGGTGTGCGACCACTCGCATCTACAAAAGTCCGGGAGAGACGCCGACTGATCAGTTGGCCGTTCTTCGGGGGGAGCCATACAAAAACGGTTTCTTTCATGAATACATTCGTATCATCAATGTGGACGGAGAAAGGACAGCCTCAATTTGGGCCGGTCTGTTTATGGGTGAAAGTGCCTGGCCGAGAACGGCTCATGTATCTCCGGGAAAGCACCAGATTACAGCAACCATGTATCAATATCCCAGTCGCTATATGTTAAATATCTGGTTCATTGCCGAGCCGAAGAAAGAATATATCATTCGCTATTGCTTAATTGGATACGATGTTCGCATGTGGATCGAAGATGAGGAAACGGGAAAACCGGTTGGCGGGTTGGTCGGCAGCGTGGATGAACCCAAGCCGTTGGATTACCGGGAGGCTTCTGATGAAATCAATCAACAGGCCCGCGAACAACTTATGGAGGTCATCGCCAGCAGCGATTATCCATCAGATCAGCAGGAGCTGATTTCCACCAACGGGATTTGCGGCCCTCTGCTGTGGCTGAAGATTCAGCCGTATGCCGCGATTCGCGGATTGAACTGGTCTCCGGCATATTTCAGAATTCCCTACATTGATCCGGAATCCGGTGAGCGGTGCGTGCAGCCGGCGGAGGGGCGCATTCTGCAATCCAGAACGGAAATGCTGGAATTCTGGGGCGCGCTGCATTACGAGCTGAATGTGACCACCAATGACGTGATTCGCCGCCTCACCCAAACAGAAAAAGACCAACTCTGGGCGATGACCCCGTTTGAATATCTTGAGGAACCGATCTTTATTATTGAGGGGTCGGACTACCGGATCATGACCCTGATGATTGAGGAGGACGGCCGCTACCTTCCGTTCTGGATGGATGATTTTCAGTTGCTGTCCACGAACGTGACACGGGGTGTTACGGAAGACACGCCGTGATCCGGTTTTTCTTTGTCCCGCAGGTTCGGGGTCAGACGCAGGTTCGGGGTCAGACCGTAAATATTCACTTTTGAGGTCGCGGGGGGGCGGCGCGTTTCTGTGTACAGGTCCGTTGCAAAAGCGTTTTCGGGCCTTTTTTGGGTGTTTTTCGGGTCGGAGCAGAGGCACAAATCGGCACTCATGGCGCAGGCGCCTCTCTGCGGAGGCTTGAAATCAGATTCTGTGCCCCGCACCTTCGAACAGTGCCGAAAACCCCCCGGTTCTCTTTCGACCGCGAGCTTCGCCATCAACACGGGACGTTGACCCGGTCGGGAGGAATCGATTGAAGCGGGAACGGAGATGCATGGGGGAAATACAGGCACCCGGAACGGGGTGCAGGATGCGAAAAGGCTGGAGACCCGGGGCCCTCGTCGGGGAAAGAGCGTCGCGAGGGCGCGACGGCTCCACATGCGAAACGTTGCGTCTTTCAAAATACAGAGCGAACGCATTATGATTGCGTCAAAATCCCTCACCCGTTATGCTGCGCGGATTGTTTTCTCAGAGGAGTTTGGCAGGAGGCGCTGATGCAACGGATTATTGAAAAGGCTTCGGTACTGATTGAAGCGATGCCCTATTTTCGCAAGTTTCAGGGCGAAGCGGTGGTGGTGAAATTCGGCGGGAGCATCATGGATGATGAATCCTGCGTGGAAAGCATCCTGAAGGACGTGGCGTTTATGTCGTGCGTGGGGTTGCGTCCGGTGTTGGTGCACGGGGGCGGCAAAGCGATTTCCGCCGCCCTGAAAAAGGCGAATATTCCATCGGAATTCCGGGAAGGCCTTCGGGTGACGCCGGAGGAGGCGATGCAGGTGGTGGAGCAGGTGCTGAATTACGAGATCAATCCACCGCTGGTGCAGGAATTGATTAAGAATGACTGCAAGGCCCGGAGTATTCATGGTGATGACATCATGACGGCGAAACGTCTGTCCAGAATGGATGAGGATGGTGTGGCCGAAATGGACTGGGGTTTCGTGGGGGAGGTGACACACGTGGATGTGGAGCCTATCCAGGCCTTTCTGGCCGTGGGCATCACCCCGGTGGTCACGCCGCTGGGCCGGGGCGCGGATAAAAAGCCGTACAACATCAATGCGGATTCGGCGGCGGTGGCTATTGCGGCCGCGTTGCAGGCACGCAAGCTGGTTTTTCTTTCGGATGTGCCGGGGCTGTTGGGCGATCCGGAGGATTCATCGTCGTTGTTTTCTTCGGTGAAGATCAGCGAGGTGGAGGGGTTGATTAAGCGCGGGGTGATTCGCGGGGGGATGCTGCCGAAGATTAATGGTTGTGTGGATGCGCTGCGCGCGGGAGTACGCAAGATTCACATCATTGATGCCGAGGTGAAGCATTCGTTGCTGCTGGAGCTGTTTACGGATTTGGGCGTTGGAACGGAGATTGTGGTGTAATCATGAACAAAGAAGAAGTAATCGATCTGCACAAACACTATGTGATGAACACGTACAGCCCGGAGCTGGTGCTGGTAAAGGGCGAAGGGGTCCGGGTCTGGGACATTGAGGGGAAAAAGTATCTGGATTTCATGGCGGGCATCTCGGTGTCAAACCTGGGTCATGCGCATCCGGCGTTGCTGCGGGCCATCCGGGAGCAGTCGGAACGCATCATCCATACGTCGAATATTTTTTACAACGAGCTTCAGCCGCCATTGGCGAAGATGATTTCGGAGCGGTCACTCGGCGGAAAGTGTTTTTTCTGCAACTCGGGCGCGGAAGCAAACGAGGCGTTGATCAAGCTGGCCCGGCAGTGGGGTCATGCCAAGGGGAAGTATGAAATCATCACCCTGAAGCAGTCCTTCCACGGGCGGACGATGGCCACGCTGGCGGCCACCGGACAAGACAAGGTGCAAAAGGGCTATAATCCGCTGCAGCCGGGATTCGTCTATGCGGAGTTCAACAACGTGGAATCATGTCGGGCGGCCGTGACGGATAAGACGGTGGCGATACTCCTGGAACCCGTGCAGGGCGAAGGCGGCATTGTGCCCGCCACGCCGGAGTTTATGAACGGAATTCGGGCCCTGTGCGATGAAAAAGGGCTTTTGATGCTCTGCGATGAGGTGCAGTGCGGCATGGGTCGGACGGGCTATTGGTTTGCCTATCAGGCGTATGATGTGCAGCCCGATGCGCTCTCGATGGCCAAGGCGCTGGCCAACGGGATTCCGATGGGGGCCATCGTCGCCAAACCGTTTCTCTCAAACGTGTTTCAGCCGGGCAGCCATGCGACGACCTTTGGCGGCACCCCCTTGGTCTGCGCTGCCGCGTTGGCTGTGTTTCACACGATGGAGCGGGACCATCTGCTCGAGAACGTACGCACGACCGGCGCGTGGTTTGAAGTGGAGCTGAAAAAAATAGCCGGTCACTTTGATTTTATCGAGGATGTTCGGGGCCGCGGCCTGATGCTGGCGCTGGTGTTGAATACGCCCGCGAAACCCTTGCTTCGCCTGCTGGAGAAGCACGGTTTGCTGGCGCTGAACGCCGGCGAAAAAGTGGTTCGCTTTCTACCGCCGCTGATTGTGACGGAAAGCGATGTGAACGAGGCTTGTGCGATTATCCGCAAGGCCTGTGCGGAGCTGGTCGCGTCGCCTTCGTGAGAAGGCCGCGGAGCAGGGGACTGTGGGACTTTGAGTCCGCGCCGGGGCGCGGCGGAATGATGGAACAAACAGAACGCGAAAGCGGAAGAGAGGATAGCGCATGAAAGTGGTATTGGCATATTCGGGAGGTCTGGATACCTCTGTGATTCTGAAGTGGTTGATTGAGACGTATCAGGCGGAAGTGATCGCCTTTGCCGCGGACGTTGGGCAGCAGGAGGAACTGGACGGGCTGGACGCGAAGGCGAAGGCCACGGGGGCCTCCAAGGTATATATTGACGATCTGCGCGAGGAGTTTGCCCGCGACTTTGTGTATCCCATGGCCCGCGCCGGTGCGGTTTACGAATCGGGTTATATGCTGGGCACTTCCATTGCCCGCCCGTTGATCGCCAAGCGTATGATTGAAATCGCCCGCGAAAACGGGGCCGATGCCATTGCACACGGCGCCACCGGCAAGGGCAATGATCAGATTCGCTTCGAACTGACCGCCTATGCCTTGCAGCCGGACATCAAGGTCATTGCGCCCTGGCGCAATACGGATGGCAAGTGGACGTTCAATTCGCGCTCCTCGATGATGGATTATGCGCAGAAGCACCACATTCCGATCGATGTCAGCGCGAAGAAACCTTACAGCATGGACCGCAATCTGCTGCACATCAGCTATGAAGGCGGCATCCTCGAAGACCCGTGGAACGAGCCGCCCGCCGATATGTTCAAGCTGACCGTGGATCCGCGCAATGCGCCTGACGAAGGCGAGGAAGTGATCGTGGATTTTGTGAAGGGGGATGCGGTGGCCGTGAACGGAAAGGCGCTCAACCCGCTCGGCGTGATGGAAACGCTGAATATTATCGCCGGGCGCAACGGGGTGGGGCGTTTTGATATTGTGGAAAACCGATATGTCGGGATGAAGAGTCGCGGGGTGTATGAGACGCCGGGCGGCACGGTGCTGTACCGTGCGCGTGAGGCGGTGGAACAGCTCGCGATGGATCGCGAAACACTGCATCTGCGCGACAGCCTGATCCCGAAATATGCCGATATGGTTTATAACGGATTCTGGTTCGCGCCGGAGCGCGAGATGCTGCAGGCGGCGATGGATCAGGCGGCCTCCTGTGTGACGGGTACGGCTCGCGTGAAGCTCTACAAGGGAAGCTGCTTTGTGGTTGGACGCAAGTCCGAAAATTCGCTCTACAATCCGAACCTGGCCACGTTTGAGGCCGATCAGGTATACGATCAGTCGGACGCCACGGGCTTTATCAAGCTCAATGCCCTGCGGCTGCGTATGCGTGCCCGGCAACAACAGCAGCAGGGTTGAACGGACCCGAGTGCTGCCGGATGGTTGGTTGCCGTGTATGAAACAACGCGTTTGGGAGGGAAGGAGCGGTGATGAAAAGAGCAAAAGGGACCTTCTGGATGCGGTTTTCCATTCTGTTGCTGGCCGTTTTATTCGGCTTGCTGGTGTATTGGTCGATTGAATTCCTGCTGGACGATATCCGGGTATTCCGAATGCCGGATCGCGAGGCGTTTTTCAAGCAGCGTGTGGATGCGGCGCTTCAGGAAGAGCTGGAGAATCTGGAGTTGAGGCTGCAGGAGCTGGATCACAGGCAGCACCTGATCAGTCAGCAGCGTGAATTCATCAAGGATTCGTCGTCGGCCCTGAAGATCACCGTCGACAACCTGTTTGCCCTGAAGGACCGAAGTCAGCAATTGATTTCGGAAACTCAGTTTGAGCAGGTTCTTGCCACGCTCGACCGGATTATCACCATACAGGATGAATTCAAGGAGACGGCGGAGCGTTATCTTGCAACCACCAACGAGCGTTTTGAGCTGACAAAACAGATCGCCGCGCTGAAAAAACGGATTGAAACACAGACGCAGGAGGTGCGGAAGCAGTTTGCCGAAGTCGCCCATCAACACCGGGTTCGGAGCACGATGGTTAAGCTGGCGTTTCTGCTTCCCCTGATCGTTGGATGTTCGATTGTGCTGGTTCGGAAACGAAGCAGCATTTACCGGCTGATTTATTTTTCGGCGGCGGTCGCTGTTTATATCAAGGCGACGCTGATTGTTCATGAATATTTCCCAAGCCGCTATTTTAAATATATCCTGACCATCGTCCTGCTGGCGCTTGTGGGCTGGGGTTTTACCTGGCTGATTCGGCGGTTGGTGAGGCCGAAAGTCGAGACCCTGTTGAAGCAATACCGGGAGGCTTATGAGCGGTTTCTCTGTCCTGTTTGCGAGTATCCCATTCGGACGGGGCCGAGAACCTATTTGTATTGGACGCGGCGCACCGTGCATAAGACGGCACTGATGTCCGGCCCTGCGGAGGCCGGGCGTGGCGATGAACCGTATACCTGCCCCTCCTGCGGGACCGCACTCTTTGAAAAATGCGCGGCATGCGGTGCGATTTGTCACAGCCTGCTGCCGAATTGCCGGCATTGCGGGAATAAGAAAACCATAACGGGTGACGCCTACTAAAGCGGGTGTCCCCGCAGCCCAATCAACGTCCATTGATTTTTTCCGCATCAATGATTGGACCATCGTTTGTTTCCCGCCCGCTTTAGTGAAAATCGCTATCGCGATGGAGATGAGACGATCAGACCATCTCATGGTTTTCCATTGGCCATACAACGAATCATGGACCTTTTGATTTCGGCGAAGTTGATACGTTTTCAAACCGGCAAGAACAATCACGCCGATTGAGACAAACAAAATGCCTTTAACCGGATTTCCTGGAGGGCGGCGGGCCTCTGCCGGGAGCGCCGATCGCCTGATCGGCCATGCGGTGCCAATCGCAGCGGTAGCGAAGAATACGGCTCGGGTTGTGCTTTTTGTTGTCCGCAGATTACGCAGATTTTCTTGCACGGGAGCGCCCGCGGCCCGCGGGCACCTGGCCTATAAAGGAATGATCCCAACGAATTAAGAAAGCACCGAATAAGTCCTCCGCACAACAGTCTTTTTTTGATTCTGCCCCGTGGCGCTCGGAGAGCACCACGCTGCCGGCCCCCATCTCTCAGTGCGGCGGCTGCGTTTTGGTGCGGTGCGCGAAGTGGAGGGAGTCGCCCCATTGGTCGAACCCGACCTGCCGTCCGGTGGACTGTATGCGGCGGAGCAGGCAGGTTCGGCATTCGGTTTTGCTTTCGTCGAGGCAGGGCTTTCCGTCATAGAGGGTGTAATCTTTACGTACTTCGGCGGGGGTGAGGTTGGGCATGGTGACGTTGGCGCCGTAGGTGAGCCCCTGTTCGCGTCCGTCGGGCACGATGGCCTGTAGTGCGGTGGTGGAGGCGATGTTGATGTCGGGGCAGGCAATGCGTGTGGCGGCGATCATGTTGAGAGCGAGTTGAAGGCGCTCCTCTTTCGAGCGCAGCGTGTTTCCGAGGGCTTCCGTGGACATGGGGGTCTGGGCGTGGGGTATGAAGGGGCCCATGCCGATCATGTCGATGTCTGAGTCGCGGAAGAAGAGGATGTCGTCGGCGAGCATTTCGAGGGTTTGTCCGGGCAGCCCGATCATGACGCCGGTTCCGACCTGATAGCCTTCGTCGCGCAGGTCATGCAGGGCCTGGAGGCGTTGGTCGAGTTGTTGGGCAGGGGGATGAAGGGCGGCGAAGAGTGCCTGGTTTGTGCTTTCGATTCGCAGGAGGTAGCGATGGGCGCCGGCGTTGAACCATTGCCGGTAGGTGGCGGGTGATTGTTCTCCGAGGCTGAGGGTGATGCCGAGTCCGTTCGGGAGTTTTTCGCTGATGCTTTTCCGCTTGATTTCGAGTACCAGGCGGGTGATGCGGGCGGTGAATGCGTGATTGCGGCGTTCTCCGCTCTGGATAACAATGGAGCCGTAGCCCTGTTTTGCACACCATATGGCTGCTTCGATGACCTGCTCATCATCGAGCTCATAGCGCTGGGCGGCGGTGTTGCTGCGCCGAATGCCGCAATAGTGGCAGTTGAGTGTGCAGATGTTCGAGAGTTCAATGATGCCGCGGTAGTAGACGAGTTCGCCGACATGGTCTTTCATGATCTGATAGGCGTGTTGTCGCAGGTTTTCGATGGCATCCGGGGAGGAGGTGGCGAGCATTTCGATGAGTTCGTTTTTGGTAGCCATGTGAAGAGCCCTCAGTGGCTGGTGCGTACGATGCCGATTTCGATGGGTGGGAGCCAGATGCCGCCGGCGCCTTGCCGGTCGATGACCTGGACGGCAAGGACGTTTTTGGTTTTGAGAAGTTCGGGGGGGATTCGGTAGCGGCGTGTTTTGCGAAAGCTGTCGGCTCCGGGCGGGGTGGATCCGATTTTGACGCCGTTCAGATAGGTGACATCGCCATCGTCTACACCTCCGAGAGTGAGGGCGATGGCTCGTCCGGAGTGCATCCATCGGAGTTGCGTGACGGCATCCACGTCGAAGTGCGCGCGATACCAGCCGATGCCGTCGTATTCATTGAGGGAGGGGTCCATATTTTCCCATCGGTC
>JAQVYB010000077.1 GCA_028708815.1 Kiritimatiellia bacterium
CTCTTCAGCACAACAATCCCGGTCGGGATTTGAGGTTCGGATGGTTGGGCCTCGCCACGCTCTTCCAGAATTTTGGCCACCTTGTTTCTCGCCCGTCCGACCTGTCTGCCCCACCCGCCCAGTTCATCACGCTTGGCCTGTTGTTCCAACTTCCGCAGATGGTGTTCGTATTTATCCACCGACATCTTGTTCGGCAGCAGACCGCTGATCATCGTCCGTTTATTAATACGCACGAGACCATTTTCAGTCAACCACTCGGAAAGGAAGCGTCCATCCACCTCCACCATGGCATAATAGCGCGTCTTACCGCGCCCCATAGCCGTTTGCATCTTGGTATAGACCGTAAAGCCATCTTTCCCCGAGAGTATCTTCTGAGCAAACTTCTTGGCCTGAAGCCCTGTACGAAGCATGCCTTCGGCATCCGAGTTGAAATACTCGGCTTGGTCATCCAGGCGGCCCTCCGCCCACGCCTCGTCATCCGTGCTTTCCGGACAGTCCACGAAGTAGAGACGGATTTTCATCTTCTTGCGCTTATGCTGAAGCCAAAAGCTGTCGCCATCGTTGGCCGAGTCATTGGGCACATACGTGCAGTTTTCCAGCACCTTCCATTCACCCCCCTTCTGCGCAAAAAGCCAATCAGGCGCAGCGCCTGCGAGGATCAGTAAACATAACAACAGTTTCACATTGCGCATCAGTCCGCTCCTAAGTCCGGGGCTTCGGTAACAGCATGCAACGTACGTTTCTTCGCGCCCGGGGTCAAGCTGTTCATCGGCGTGCTGTGCCGCCCAAATCGTTTTCTCATCGAAATTTAACTGTTTAATCTCAGTCGGTTTCGGTATGTTTTTCGCTTGGTTTATCCACCGCACCACCACGGGAAGGAATTGTCCGCATGGCACAGAAAAAAAAGAACTACTGGCTCGGTTTTGATCTGGGCGGCACCAAAATGTATGCGGCGCTCTTTGACGAACGATCGAAAAAAACGGCTGAAATCAGAAAGCGAACCAAGGGCCGCGATGGCGTCGAAGCGGGATTGACACGCATGGTGGAAATGGTGCGGGAGCTGTGCGAGGAATCGCACCTGAATATGGCACAAATCTCAGGCATGGGGATCTGTTGTCCCGGCCCGTTGAATCTGGAAACCGGCGTCCTGGTGGAAGCCGCAAATCTGGGTTGGAGCAACGTACCGATCAAAAGCTACTTCGAAAAGAACCTGGGCATACCCGTGGCCATCGGCAACGACGTGGATATCGGCGTCTTGGGTGAGTATTATATGGGCGCAGGCAAAAACCACCGATGCGTCCTGGGCGTATTCCCCGGCACAGGAATCGGAGCCGGGTGCGTGTACGAAGGAAAAATTCTGCGCGGAAAAACAAAGAGCTGCTTGGAAATGGGCCATATCCAGGTACAACCCAACGGCCCCTTGTGCGGCTGTGGAAAGTACGGCTGTTTGGAAGCGGTGGCCAGCCGCCTGGCCATTGCCGCCGAAGCCGCCAAGGCTGCGTTTCGCGGCCAGGCCCCTCACCTGCTCGCTAACACCAAACTCAAACTCTCGGAAATACGCAGTGGAGCTCTTAAAAGCGCCATTGAGGCGGGTGATTCCGTGGTGGAACAGGTGGTGCGCGATGGTGCGCGATGGCTCGGCACCGGCGTAGCCGTTATGGTCAACATCCTCGCGCCCGATGTGATTGTGCTGGGAGGCGGTCTCGTGGAGGCTCTGCCGGAAATCTTTCTGAAAGAAGTGGCTGAAACCGCACGAAACCGTTGCATGCCCGCCTTTGCTGCCTCCATCAACGTTAAAATCTCACAATTGGGCGATGATGCCGGAGTCATCGGGGCAGCCCTTCTGGCGAGGGATGCAGCCAAAACCTGACCTCATTGCATCGGGAGCAGAAGCCATGTCGCTCAAACAAAAGAAAAAGACAACAAAGCATCACAACACCCCTCTGGCGGTGATTGACATCGGGGCCAGTGCCATTCGCCTGCACATTGCTCAACCCGTGAAAAAAGCCGGGCTGAACACCCTCGAATCGCTCCAACAATCGGTCTCTCTCGGGAAGGACACGTTCACGACCGGTCAAATAAGCATGGAATCCACTGAAGCCTGCGTCAAGACGCTGCGCACCTTCCGCAAGGTACTCCTGGAATACGACATTTTGGATGACGAACAGATTCGGGCCGTAGCCACCAGCGCCGTCCGCGAAGCCGCCAATCGCGACTCCTTCCTCGACCGCATTTTCATTGCCACCGGACTCTACGTCGAGGTTCTGGATGAGGCCGAATGCAATCGCTACACCTATCTCAGCGTCTATCCACTGCTCGAAAACAACAAACTCCTGAAAAGCGCCGATGCACTCATCCTGGAAGTGGGCGGCGGAAGCACGGAACTGATCCACGTTCAGCAGCACAACGTGGTCTTTTCCCAATCCTACCGCCTCGGTTCGCTGCGCCTGCGCGAAACGCTCGAAAGTGCCTATAAATCTCAAGCGCGTCTGGCACGCCTGATGGAAGCTCAAATCCAACGCGATATCGACCAGATCCAGCGCGATGTGCATCTCAATCCAAACGCCCGCCTTCTGGCCCTCGGAGGTGCTGCGCGTTTTGCCGCTCTTCAGTGCAACCCGGCCTGGGACCATCAATCTCCCATCCAACTGGATGCCTCCGCCCTGCGCAAGCTGTGCGACCGCTTTCTGGCCATGTCCGTGGATGACATCGTCCGCAAATATCACATGCCCTATCCCGACGCCGAGTCTCTCGCACCCTCGCTCCTGATTTACACCCGATTGCTCGATGCCCTTGGAGTGCGCAAAATCATCATCCCCAACGCCACCCTGCGCGACGGCATTCTCGCCGAAATGGCCGCACAAAATGTGCATAACGATGACTTCCATCGGCAGGTTCTGCATTCGGCCCTCGAATTGGGTCGCAAATACCAGATCGACGAGGAACACGCGCGGTCTATTGCCGACACCTGCTCCCATCTCTATCAGTGCATGAGCCGCGAAATCTATCTTTCCTCGCGCTATGAATTACTGCTGCGCGTTTCCGCCATGCTCCACGAAGCAGGCTGTTTCATCAGTGAGCGCTCGCACCATAAACACTCCATGTACATCATCCTGAACAGCGATATCTTCGGGCTGAGTTCGCGCGACCGAAAACTGGTCGCTCTCATCGCCCGCTACCATCGCAAAGGACTGCCCAGCCCGACCCATTCCGGATACTCCGGCCTGTCGCGAAAAGAGCGCATCATTGTCTCCAAGCTGGCCGCCATTCTGCGCGTGGCGGATGCGCTTCAGCGAACCCATCTGCACAAGGTGAATCATCTGCATCTCAAGCTGGAGCCCGGCCTGCTCATCATTACCATCAGGCACGGCGCCGATATTTCCCTGGAACAGATAGCGCTCGCCGAAAAGAGCCAATTGTTTGAACGTGTATTCGGGCGTAAAATCATCATTCGCGCCGGAAAATAGGAGTCCCTGTCATGTCGCTGGAAAAGATGGAATTAATCAATCGTGAATTAAGCTGGTTGGAGTTCAACCAACGGGTTCTTGACGAAGCCATCGACTCCCGGGTTCCCCTGCTCGAGCGTCTGAAATTCCTCGCCATTACCTCCTCCAACCTGGATGAATTTTTCATGGTGCGCGTGGGTGGTCTGAGCATCCTCCTCAAGGAAGGCGTCACCACCACCGATCCGCGCGGTATGACCCCGCTAAAACAACTCGAAACCATTTCCAGCCGCGTCCGCCGCATGGTAACGGCTCAATACAACTGCTTTCACCGAAGCCTGATCCCCCAACTCAACCGAGCCGGCATTGAACTGCTCATTGGCGATACCTGCACCACGGAACAGGAAAATTATGCCAAACAATACTTCAACGATGAACTCCTGCCCGTACTCAGTCCCATGGCCATCGACGAAGCCGAACCCTTCCCCCTCCTGCGCAACATGGGATTGAATCTGGCCGTGCGCCTCAAGGACACGACCAAACCCGGCGGAAAAAACTGGAAATGCGCCATTGTACCCATTCCTCCCAATCTGGACCGACTCGTCCGGATGCCCTCGCCCACCCACGCCTCCTTTATGCCCATCGGACGCATCATTCAGCGGCACATCAACCAACTCTTCTATGGGGAGGAAATCCTCGAGACCTCTGTGTTCCGCATCACACGAAACGCCGATATGCGCGTACGCGAAGATCTGGCCCCCGACCTGATGTCCGGCATGGAAGCGATCCTGCTTCAGCGCAAATTCAGCCAATGCGTACGCCTCGAAATAGATCGCCGCGCCACCCCCGTCCTCCTTGCTTTCCTGAAATCCACGCTGAAAATACCTGACCGCAGCATCTACAAAATCAATGGGTTTCTGGACCTCGCCTGTATGATGCGCCTGGCCTCCATCGATGGATTCGACGAGCATAAATATGAAACCCGCGAACCCCTCCCGTCCCCCGACCTGGATGTGAAACTGGACATCATGGATCAAATCGCTAAGCGTGACATTCTCCTCTGCCACCCCTATGAAGCCTACGACCCCGTGATCAAACTCGTGGAGGATGCCGCACGCGATCCACAGGTTCTGGCTATCAAGCAGATTCTCTATCGCACCAGCCGCAACAGCCCAATCATACGCGCACTGAAACACGCCGCCGAACAGGGCAAATACGTCACCGTGGTGGTCGAACTCAAAGCGCGCTTTGACGAAGCCAGAAATATTGAATGGGCCAAAGAACTGGAATATGCCGGCGTACAGGTCATCTACGGCGTTAAAAATCTCAAAACACACGCCAAACTCTGCCTCATTGTGCGCAGGGAACCCCAGGGCGTCGTGCGTTATGTCCACTTCGGAACCGGAAACTATAACGAAAAAACCGCACGCCTCTATTCCGACATCAGCTATATGACGTGTAAAGACGAATACGGGTTCGACGCCTCCTCGTTCATGAATGCCATCACCGGTTATTCTCAGCCAAGGCCCCTCCTTAAACTGGCATCCGCACCATTCGATCTGCGCGACCGGATCCTCGACCTCATCGAAGGAGAAATAGAACGTAAAAAACAAGGGCAAAAAGCGCACATCATGGCCAAAATGAATGCCCTCGTGGATCCTGCCATTATTCGGGCCCTCTACCGTGCATCGCACGCCGGCGTCAAAATCCAGCTCAATGTGCGGGGGATCTGCTGCCTCCGCCCGGGCGTCAAAGGCCTCAGCACCAACATCACCGTCACCAGCATCGTAGACCGCTATCTCGAACACAGCCGTATTTTCTACTTCCTGCACGGCGGAGAGAAAAATCTCTTTATAGCCAGTGCCGACTGGATGCCGCGCAATCTGGACCGCCGCGTCGAGCTGCTGATTCCCGTGGAAGATCCGGACTGCCATGCCAAACTCCTCAACCTTCTTTACGCCTGCCTGCGCGACAACGTGAAAAGCAGGCGCATCCTCGGCGACGGAACGTTTCAGAAGCCCCCCCGCCTCCGCTCCAATCTCTTCCGTTGCCAGGATCGCCTCTATCTGCAACTCAAAGACGCCCTCGAAAAAGCCAACCAGCTTAAACGCTCGGAACTCGAACCGCAAAAACCCTTCGGTGATACCTAGCGCATGAAAACCGCCACACCGGAACAACTCCTCCGAAAAAACAGGGCCGAACACGAACACGCCCGACACGTCGCTCACCTCTGCGATACCCTATTCGACGCATTCGCTGAATACGCACACTTCACACCCGGCGACAAAAAAATACTCCACGCCGCCGGGCTCCTTCACGATGTGGGATACGCCTCGAATCCCGCAAAACATGTGGAAGCCTCCGTACGAATTCTCCAACAAACTCCCCTGCGCGGCTTCACAAAAAATCAGCGCGAAATTCTCGCGGCCGTCGTCTATCTCCACCGCAGAAACTACAAACCCATTCTCAAAAGAAACGAACTGACCCGCCTGACCAATCCGATCCATGCCATGCAACTTGCCGCTCTCCTCTGCATCGCCGATGGCCTCGACCATAGCCACGTTCAGGATTGCACCATCCAGCGTATCACCCACCGAAAAAATACCTTCACCATCTGGATTCATTCCGCCTGGTATCCCGGAAACGCCACCTGGGCGCTCGCTAAAACCGCACTCTTCAGCGCCGTATTCGATGCCGAACTGCAATTCAGGGAAAAAAAGCGTGCCCCCTCCTCCATGCGTTATCACGGCCTCCTCCAGCCCGATGATACCGCACTCGAGTCCTTTCGAACCCTCCTCTACTCCCAATATCGAATCTATATCGACAACCTGGAAGGCGCCTGCGAAGGCGCCGACTCGCGCTACCTTCACGACCTGCGGGTCGCCCTCCGCCGCGCACGCATGCTCTTCACCTGGTTTAAACCCATACTCCGCGAAGAATCACTCCCCCAGACGCATCGACTCTTCCTGACCACTCTCATCCGGGATCTCGGACACGCACGCGACTTTCAGGTCTGGATCGACTTCATCCGCTCCGCCCCACGCCCCATCAAACCATCCGATCAAAAAAAATGGCGAGCCTTCTGCGAAGCCGAAAGCAAAAAAAACCGACTCCTGATCCGCGAATCCGGAAAACTCCTGAAGGCGCCCGCCACAACACGCAACAACCGCTCGCTTGCCCACTACCTTCGCTCCACACTCCCCGCCCTCACCCAGGCACAGACCGACCCCGAAGGGGTGATCCCCTTCTCCGCCCGCCAGCTTAAACGACGCCTCAAACAACTGACCCGCCTGCCCGCCCTGTCCACATCAACCACCCCCGCCCAGGCCCATGAAATCAGAAAAACCATACGCAAACTGCGCTACTACGCCGAATTCGCCGAACCCATCCTGCCCCCCGTCATCGCCGAACTCACCCGAAGACTCAAAAAAGCAGCCGACGCCCTCGGTGACCTCCACGACATGGACGTCCATATCGCACGCATCAAGCGCCTGAAAAAAACGCCCCCACCCGCCGCACTCCTGCAAACCATACAGGCCAACCGCGAAAAACATCAAAAGGACGCCCAAACCGCCTGCCGCCGCCTGCTGGATCCCGACTTTCAGCGCACCATTCAGGCCGCCTTGCGAAGAGCGCTGCGCCCACATCGAATGAGACCGATAAACAAAACAACCGCATGAGTTTTTTAACCCAGGGGCACAAAGCAATGCGGAGAGAATTTCCGGAGAAACGAGGTCCTCACCCTCTTCCATTCATTGCACTCTTCATTCGTTGGAAAAATTCTACGACCTCCGTGCGCTCTGCGTGAAATGCTCTCTCTTCATGTGTGCGAAGCCGCAGGACTTTTCCCAAACGGCAAAATAAAAAAATAGCTCTTGCCTGCTTTCGGACATTCACCTATGTTGTGCCGCGTCTTTCGAGACAATCCTTTGCGGAGAGGTGGCTGAGTGGCTTAAAGCGGCGGATTGCTAATCCGTTGTACGGGGTCAACCCGTACCGGGGGTTCGAATCCCCCCTTCTCCGCCATTTAATCCTTCAACGGGGATGAGAACCCCCAGGGGTTCGAGCAGCTCCCGAAGGGAGCAACAGGCCGTTCGAAGAACGGCGCCCGAAGGGCCGAGTCCCGGTATTCCGGGACGAAGCAATCCCCCCCCTTCTCCGCCAGTTTTTTACCCCGTTTATTATCCGAGACCCCGCAGGCATTCTTTCCCGGATTCTCCACCCGTACTTCCCAAGCTTCTGTTCTACAGCAAATCCTCCTCCGCCTTCCGATCAACCTTCCGCCCCGGGGATTCTGTCACTTCTGTCCGTTTTTCAAACCATTGGAAAATCATAAACCTCATTTAATAGATAATAGAATTGTGATATGATCCAAGGCCTCATGACGGATTGCGTAATGCAAACAACCGGCTGCGATCATGGCCAAGGGAATTCCCTGTTGCTGAGCGAAATCCGTAACAACCGCCGAGGATGAGACTATGCATACCAATCGCCTGATTCACGAGAAAAGCCCGTACCTGCTCCAGCACGCGCATAACCCGGTCGACTGGTATCCCTGGGGCGAAGAGGCGTTTACGGATGCACGCAAAGAGAACAAGCCCATCTTCCTCTCCATCGGCTACTCCACCTGCCACTGGTGCCATGTCATGGCCCATGAGTCGTTCGAGAATGCGGAAATTGCGAGAATTCTGAACGAGCATTTCGTGTGCATCAAAGTGGATCGCGAGGAGCGACCCGACGTGGACCGCGTCTATATGACCTTTGTGCAGGCGGCCACGGGCAGCGGTGGATGGCCGATGACGGTGTGGCTCACGCCGGATCTCAAACCGTTTTTCGGAGGAACCTACTTTCCTCCGCAACAGTTTGCCGCGCTGACCAACAAGATCACCGGGGCCTGGAAAATCGACCGCGCCGGGATCATCGCGAGTTCGGATCGTGTCATCGAATCATTGCGACTGGCCGCCCAGCCAAGCGGCGGCCCCCAAAATGAACTCGGAAACGACATCAGAGAAAAGGCATTCGAAGAGATCGCCGCGTCCTTCGATGCCCAGCTCGGAGGTTTCGGTTCGGCTCCGAAATTCCCGCGCCCGGTCACCGTTGACTTTCTCTATCGCTTTTACGCGGGCAAACCGGACTCCAAGGATGGCCTCCAAGCCCTGGAGATGACCCTGTTCACATTGCGCCGCATGGCCGCCGGCGGCATCCACGACCAGCTTGGCGGCGGTTTTCATCGCTACTCCGTAGATCGATTCTGGCATGTGCCGCATTTCGAGAAAATGCTCTACGATCAGGCCCAGCTCGCCTCCGCGTACCTCACGGCATTCCAGATTACCCGCGAACCGCAATACGAACAGACCGCACGCGACATTCTCGACTATGTCCTGCGCGACATGAGCAACCCGGCGGGTGGATTCTACTCGGCGGAGGATGCAGACAGCCTGGTTGCGCACGACAAGCCCGAACACGCCGAAGGCGCATTCTATGACTGGACGACCGGGGAGATTGCAACGCTGCTGGGCCCGGAGCGCGCGACTCGGTTCAACTACCGTTTCGGCGTCGAAACGGGAGGCAATGCGCCTCCGGGAAGCGATCCTCGGGGAGAGTTCGAAGGCAGGAACATCCTGATCCAACGCCACACCATCGCCGAAACAGCGAACCAATTCGGCCAGACCGAAAAAGCAACCGCAGACGCACTGGCCAACGATTGCGCACTCCTCCTCGAGGCGCGTAAAGCACGACCGCGCCCACATCGTGACGACAAGATACTCACGGCGTGGAACGGCCTCATGATCTCGGCCTTTGCCCGGGCCGCACAGGTATTGGACGATGACGGCTATCGCTCTGCAGCAACACGCGCAGCCATATTTTTGCGCGCAGAACTGTATCGCAAGAAGGACCACACGCTGTTGCGCAATTATCGCGATGGCGCGAGTGCCGTGGAGGGGTTTGCGGGGGATTATGCCTTCTTGATTCAAGGGCTGCTCGATCTCTACGAAACCACCTTCGATCTGCAGTGGATCAAGTGGGCCATGGAACTCCAACAGCGACAGGATGAACTGTTTTGGGACAACACCGACGGCGGCTATTTCACCACCACCGGCAAGGATACAACCATCCTGTTGCGATCAAAGGAAGACTACGATGGCGCGGAGCCGTCGCCGAACTCCATCGCGGCGCTGAACCTGCTGCGCCTGGCGCAAATGCTCGACCGGGCCGATTGGCGTGAACGCGCCGAAAAGACACTGCGTGCTTTCGAGCCGCAACTCGAGCGTACGCCTTCCGCCATGCCCTTGATGCTCGTCGCGCTCGACCGGCTGCACGCGCCCCCGAAACAAATCGTTATTGCAGGCCCACGGGATGCGCCCGACACGCAGGCGATGCTTCGTGAGATTCATGGCCGGTTTATGCCCGACACCGTCGTCATGGTAGTCCATGGCGGCGCAGAGCAGGCATTTTTTAGCGAACAGGTCGAATTCATGAAGAATATCGCCCCACGGAACGGTAGAGCAACCGCCTACGTGTGCGAGAACTTCGCTTGCCGGCTTCCCACGAACGACGTGAAGGAGATGGAAAGACTCCTCCATCGAGAAAAAGGTGGGATTTGGTAAGGGCCGGACTCCTTCAGCAGCAGCCACAATGTCGACACTTTGAATGCGCTGTTTGTGCAGAGCTGCACTCCGGAATTCCCCTTTCTATCGGTTCCAAAAAAAGTGTCTGTCCGGCATCTTTTGTATAGATATAAAGATCAGCTTATCCATGATAATTCCGGAAGAACCACTTGTTTGGCGTTTTTCCCAACCACTGGAAATTTTTTCGACGATTCTTTACTCAGTTTCATGACTCCATTATTTCGGTGTCATGATTTTGACGCAATGACTTATAAGCCACAGAGCTAACCAAACCATTTCGGTGTCATCTGTTATGAGTCAACGCGCCCCGTTTCAAAAATCCAAAATAGCACTGGAACGAAATGGATTTTCCCTGTATATGTAGCGCTTTTAAGTGCAACAATTTAAAAATAATGATAAGCTTCCAACCTATATGAGTATTTTTAAAGTGATAGATCTATTTAGTGGAGTTGGCGGGTTCAGTCTCGGGGCGGCACGTGCAGGATTTGAATTGGCCGGTGCAATTGAGTTGGATCCACATGCCATAGCAGCACATAAGGTAAATTTTAAAAATACTATACACTGGCAAAAAGACATATCAGAAATCACCAAAGAGTCATTTGAATCGCATTTTAATCTTGTGACTTGTGAACCATACGGACTGATCGGCGGACCGCCTTGTCAGGGTTTCAGTGTAATTGGGAAAAGTGATCCAAAGGATCCCAGACGAAAATTATTTATGAAATTTTTTGAGTTGGTTAAGGATCTTCAACCTGAATTTTTCCTTGCCGAGAACGTACCGGGACTTTTGTACGAGAAGCACAGAACCCTACTGAATGGCGCGCTCACACTTGTCTCTCCGGACTATGAAATCATTGGGCCCATGAAGCTCACTGCTAGTGATTACGGAGCGCCCACAACCCGAACGCGTGTTTTTATTTTCGGCTACAAGAAAAGTGAGTTCTCTGAACTCTCTGAAGAATCTTTTCTTCCTGCAGATAACCAGGAAATGGTTAAAGTACGGCATGCTCTGAACGGTCTAAGAAATGCAATTGATCCGGATTGGCAACTGGAAGAACAAGGGTGGAAAAAGGTTTCATACAAAGGCTTATTCATTCCAAAAGCGTACAAATACCGATTATACGGTCACATTCCTAAAAACACCGGTGATAAGTCTGCTATTAAGAAGCTTAAATCAGATAGTCTTGTATCCGGATTCCTCGGTACCAGACACTCTGAAACCATCATAGCCAGATACGCTGCGGTTAAACCCGGAACTGTTGATTCGATATCCAAATCACGAAAGCTTGAGTCAGGCGGTTTCTGTCCGACACTTCGAGCTGGAACGGGGGCAGACAAAGGAAGTTTTCAGGCGGTACGACCACTACACCCTACAGAGGCAAGAGTTATTACACCAAGAGAAGCAGCACGGCTTCAGGGTTTTCCTGATTGGTTTCAATTCACTCCTACCAAATGGCAGAGCTTCAGGCAAATTGGAAACAGTGTTAGCCCGATTCTTGCAGAGCACATTTTAAAGATCATCCGGACGGCTTATAAAGGAAAGGTGTAATATGCCACAGACACCATACGAATACGTCGATGCAACTCCTGTAAAATCATTTTTTGTTGAAATGCTTACACGGGATATTGATCTCACAGATGCCATGCTTGATCTACTGGATAACTGTGTAGACGGCATCCTCAGGTCCTCGAAAGTCAATAAAAAGTCTAAAATGCCCTATATTGGATTCAAGGCGGAAATCACCTTCGATAAAGATCATTTTATGATTCACGACAACTGCGGCGGCATACCATGGGGTTTACACACCTATGCTTTCCGCATGGGTAGCGCGGACAAGAAACGTGATTCAAAAATCGCGACCGTCGGAACATACGGGATCGGAATGAAGAGGGCGTTGTTCAAGATGGGGTCAAGAAGTCTGATTACTACTCAGAACGGTACAGATTCATACGACGTGGAAATATCCCCGGAATGGATCGCCGATCAAGAGATGTGGAGAATACCGACCAAGAAATCCGCGAAGAGAATGAAGAATGACGGAACGACTATCATAATTTCCGAGCTCAATGACGGAGTGGCAACAGCGTTTGGAAAAAACAGAGAGTCATTCGAAGCAAACTTCAGACATTATATATCGACTCATTTTGCATTTATCCTGAATAAAGGTTTTTCAGTTATAGTAAACGGAACGTCAGTTGTTCCCCGGCCTACTGAACTTCTATTCGACCCATCTGCCTCCGGCATAAAACCCTACATATTCGAGGCTACGGTTGAAGGGGTGGATATATTCTTAGCTGTTGGCTTCACTCAGGCCCTTCCCTCTGAGCAGTCTGTTGAAAAAGAACAGATAGACGGAGCAAGCTATACTTCGCTGAATGCAGGATGGACGGTAATCTGTAATGACAGAGCGGTACTCTACTGTGATAAGACCGAGCTGACTGGATGGGGGGTGTCAGGAGTCCCGAGATATCATACGCAGTTCATTGCAATCTCGGGAATTGTTGAATTTCGGTCAAATGATGCGTCTAAACTTCCGATGACAACAACTAAAAGAGGAATCGATGCATCTTCAAACCTGTATCTTCAGGTAAAAGACTATATGCGGGCGGGAATGCTACAATTTATTCAGTATACGAACAACTGGAAAGGCAGGCAAGAAGAGGCGAAAAAGCATATTGCCAAGGCTAGAAGTCTTCCTTTATCGGAACTCAAGAAAAAGGCAACCGCAGTAAAGATGAATCCTGTCAGAAAAGTACAAGGAGGCGATGCCAAGCAGTTCAAGCCAGCACTTCCTAAAGCCCCTACCACTTCACCCTACAAAAGAATCTCATTCACAAAGCATCTCGATCAGATTGAAACAGTAAGAAATTATGTAGAAGCTGACCCGAAGGACTCTCCTTCCAACGTCGGGGAAAAGTGTTTTGATATTCTGCTGGGGGAAGCTGAGGCATGAAGCATCCTCCCTATCATCTTCGTGTAAACAAGGCTGTTGACCGTTTCCTTTTCATTGAACTGATCGGCTGCCTATACTCTGAATTCGGGTATTCAAAAGCTAACTACTACGGCTTCGGAGGCCCGTTTCTGGAAGATTTCAGATTACTTCATCACTATTTCCCCGAGATAAACCTAACGTCACTGGAAAAAAATCAAGCAACGTATAAACGTCAGCAACTGCATAAAAGCTCTAAGAAAATTCATCTTATAGATGAAAATCTGACAGCCTTCCTCCTAAGCTCTTATGAAGCGAAATTAAACGATATATTCTGGCTAGACTATACCGGATTAAAAATGGATATATTTGTTGAGTTCCAGCGGTTATTGACCATGGTGGAACCTGAGGCCGTCATAAAAATCACCCTAAACTCTCATTGGCTTGATACAAATGAACAGAATGCGGCGTTTATCAACGAACAAACTAATGATTTCGTGAAGAAATTCGGGACAATAATTCCTAGAGAAGAAATAACCGGCCGATTGCTTAAACCGGCGGAATTCCCTCTTTTATTGCAAAGAATGATTAATGTTGCAGCTCAAAACAGTCTGGGAGGAAGGAATCTTTCATTCGAATTACTCCATTCATGTACCTATGATGACGGAACTCCAATGCTGAGCGTCACAGGTATGCTTTGTTCAGATGAGACCTCGATTCAAAAGGCTAAATCCTCTGTGAAATCATGGCGATTCAAAAATCACGAATGGGACATTAAACCGCACTCTGTGAATGTACCGATTTTAAGTCATGAAGAACGTATTGCGATAAATAGATATCTTCCCACTAAAACCAGATCTGTTAAAAACATCGCCAATCGGCTCGGATATAACATTGAAAGCAGTAGACCAAAAACAGAAGATGCGCTTTTACAGTATGCGGACTTTTACCGGCACTATCCTTCCTTTATCAAAGTTTCACCATAACATGCACAAAAGGGTCATTGTGTTGAAATGATGAATGATGATGCTAAGGTATTGATTTTATGTGTGCTTTCTGTGCGTAAGAAAAAGGGATTCATAAAAAACCTATCACGCATTTGAGCGCAAAGACCTGCTGTTGTGGCCAAAACGCACATGCTGAGAAATCCGAATTAGTTCAATGTGAAGAATAGACAGCCTGCGCAGCAGAAAGTACAGATGTGGCGCGGTAGCGTCGCAGATGTGCGGCCTGCGCTGCAAACGGCCTTCCCCCAATCATTGGAACTCTTTTCAGCCATTTTTTTACCGTGGAGCGCCCCTAGTCCTTGACACTTCGGGATTCTCTCCGCTGCCCTCGCGGCTCATAATCCAAAACCCCTTTGCGCCTCCAACAAAAGTCTGTTTGGACAACTGTGAAACGGTATCTTCACTCTATTGGGATACGCCACCCCCCCTCCCGGGACTGTTCGCTCTGGCCCACTGGGACACGGGCCCTCCCGGGAGAAACGCAGTCCCCAGCACCCTTAGGTTTTTGCATCGGGCTTTTGCTGAGGCACCAATCATTGCGTATCAAGCCAGTCCCGGCAGGCATTTTCCGTCAATGGCAAAGCATGGTGTTCAGAGAATATCTCGGGATTCATTTATGAACTGGGGTTAACCTGTTCATGCATAGGTTATTTTGTATAGTCACTGCTGCTACAAGGTGGCCTTATTTTTATCCATATTCCTCGTGCAAAACAGCGATGAGTTCCTATACTTTGCATCACTTTCAAAGCAGCCGGGCGGTCCTGTTCAGCGTGTTTCAGGGAGCCCCGGGCAAGGAGTATTTTTTATGTGGGATTATACGGACAAGGTAAAAGATCATTTTCTGCATCCTCGGAATATCGGTGTGGTGGAGAATCCGGATGGCGTGGGTATGGAAGGCTCGCTCGCCTGCGGCGATGCCCTCAAAATTTCATTCAAGCTGGATGCCGACAAGCGCATTTCCGAGGCGAAATTTCAAACCTTCGGCTGCGCCAGCGCGATTGCTTCGGCCTCCATCCTGACCGAGATGATGCTGGGCAAATCAATCGAAGAGGCAGCGAAGATCACCAACCAGGATATTGTGAATGAACTGGGCGGACTGCCCAAAGAAAAAATCCACTGCTCCGTGATGGGGCAGGAAGCCCTGGAAGCCGCCATTGCCTATTATCGAAACGGAGGGAAGCCGGAGGAAAAACAAAGTCAGACCGGCCGGTTGGTCTGCAACTGTTTCGGCATTACGGAAACAGAGATTGTGGACGCCATCCTTTCAGGTCATTTGACCACGGTGGAGCAGGTCACCGAACAGACCAAAGCCGGCAGCGGATGCGGTTCCTGCCTGGATGACATTGAGGAAATTCTGAAACGGGTAACCACGGAAATGCAGCAAAAGGAAGAGGACGACCAAGCCATGACCAATATTGAGAAAATAGAGAAAATAAAGAACGTAATTGAAACCGTCATCCGCCCTGCCCTGCAGCACGACGGCGGCGACATCAAGCTGATCGACGTGGTGGGCGATGTGGTGAAGGTGCAGTTGCAGGGAGCCTGCGCCGGATGCCCGATGTCGGCCATGACGTTGAGTCATTTTGTGGAACAGAAGTTGAAGGAACAGGTCTCGGAATCCATTACGCTGGAAGCCGTACGTCCCTGAGAGCGCCATGACGGAAAACACACCGAACATTTATCTGGATAACAACGCCACCACCCAGGTCGCTCCGGAGGTGATCGAGGCCATGATGCCGTGCCTGCAGCGCTTCTGGGGCAATCCCTCAAGCATGCACACGTTCGGCGGAAAGGTGAAGAAGTGCATCGACCATGCCCGCGAGCAGGTCGCAGCCCTGATTCACGCCCATCCGGAAGAAATCATCTTCACCAGCTGCGGATCAGAAAGCAACAACATGGCCCTGCGCGGCGTGGTGGATGCCTGTGGCGGAAGAACGCACATCGTCACCTCCAATGTGGAACATCCGGCCATCCGTTCGTTGTGTCATTATCTTAAAAAACTGGGATGCGGTCTGACGGAACTGGCGGTGGATAACGAGGGGCTGCTCGCACCGGAACAGGTGGCCGAGGCGCTGACCAAGGAAACCGGGATTGTCTCGCTCATGTGGGCCAACAATGAGACGGGCGTACTCTTCCCCATCGAAGAGATTGCACCCCTGGTAAAATCCTCCGGCAAGCTGCTGCACACGGACGCGGTACAGGCGGCAGGGAAAATTCCCATCGATGTGCGCGAGGTCCCGGTGGATATGCTTTCCATTTCCGGGCACAAGCTGCATGCACCCAAGGGAATCGGGGTGCTTTATCTGCGCAAGGGCGTGAAGATCAATCCCTTTATCATCGGCGGGCACCAGGAGCTCGGACGCCGCGCAGGAACGGAAAACGTACCGTATATTATGGGACTCGGGCGCGCCTGTGAGTTGGCCCTGGAGCACATGAACGAAGAGCGAACCCGGGTTGCCGCCCTGCGGGATCAACTGGAACAGGGCATCCTGGCGTCCTGCGCGGATACCTTTGTAAACGGCAACCGGGAAAAACGCCTGCCGAACACCACCAACATCGCCTTCAAATACATCGAGGGAGAATCCATTCTGCTGCGCCTGGATCAATACGGCATTGCGGCCTCTTCGGGATCGGCCTGTACGTCCGGTTCCCCCGAGCCCTCACACGTGATGCAGGCCCTGCATGTGGACGCCATGGCCCTGCATGGCGGCATCCGGTTCAGCCTGAGCCGCTACAACACGCAGGAAGAAATGGACGAAACCCTGAAGCACCTTCCGGGCATCGTGGATGAACTGCGGAAACTTTCCCCGTTCACGGCCCGTATTCAATGCTGTTGATCAGGCCATCATACAGCAGAGCGAATTCCGGCCTGTTTTCAAGCAGGGTGGACCCGGTAACGATCAGCATGTTTTCCGCATCCCGGTCGAGCAGGGCGAAAATGACATAGGCCGGCTTGCCCGAATGGTCATTTTTCAGACAGGTCAATTCCCACCCGGGGATCTCCCGCTTGGTTTTGAGACTGCTTTTTCTTAAAAGGCGCATACCGGAAGTCCGGTCGTATCGGGCTCTGCGCAGGTCGGCTTCCCGTTCTTCGTACTGTTGCAGCGCATCCTCCAAAGGCACGATGCTCATCGTGATGGTTGGAACCATGGAAGAGAGTACGTTTTGTTTTTTGAGGGTTACCGCCGTACCCGCCGCTTCCTGCGGCATGAAAAACCCTTCCGGCATTTCAAAAGAATAGGCGCCCGGGGCATTCGTAATACGCGTTTGCGCCTCGGTACGCACACCGCACATCAGAACGATCCCGCAAATCAACCCGCTGTAAAATATGGCATATGTTTTTTTCATCAGCCCTCAAACTGTCTTTTGCCCGTTGTAGACCCAACGCATCAGCACAGTTATGACTAGATGAACCCTTTCTACACAATCTCCCATGGCATGTCATGCATAATTCTAAGAAACGGAAACACACTTCAACCAGGCGGCATCGGCGAGGGGCTTGATGTCCAAACCGATTTTGGAAATCAGGACCAGCCCACCCGTGATTGAGTCATCCTGATCGTGATACAGCCTGATCTGGATATCCGTCCCCACGCAGTCAATCCGCCACATTCCCGACTCCAGCCGAAGCAGCCCCTTGATCCTCCAGGCATGCGGCGTCATGGCTTCCAGGAAACCGCGCACCGCCACCTCCTTCAGTGGGCCCGGCGGACGGAAGGTGCAGGTAATGGGCCTGCCCTTCTCCCCCCAGCCTGCCCACTCGGGACGCCCTTCAGGCGGCGCGGCATCGGCGCGACGGAAGTCGAGCACGGAAGCGTCCACCTCCGCATAGGAGGTCTCGTAGATCGGCGCGTCCGGATGGTAGAGCCGGATTTTGCGCCGAATGCGTTCGAGGGTTTCGGCATCCACCAAATCCGTTTTGTTGATGATGAAACAATCACTGAAGAAAAGCTGTTCATCCACGGCATTGACCACGTCGGCCAGATCTTCATAGCTCTCGGCATCCAGCAGACAGATCATCCCCGCATAATCAAACCCCCGATCCGACGCCGCCATGACCTGATCCATGATTTCCACCAGCGGCGTCGGTTTGGCCAGTCCCGAACATTCAATCAGAACCACATCCAGATTCATGCCCGCATACGACGCCACACTTTCTACAAAGGAA
>JAQVYB010000232.1 GCA_028708815.1 Kiritimatiellia bacterium
TCACAACGGCGCCAGGAGCGGTTGGTGCCCACCTGCACACCGCTGGCGGCATCCACGGTAATCAGGGCGGCATCCGCCACGGAGCTGGCGGCAACCACCTGCCCGTAGAAATCGGCGTACCCCGGGGTATCCATGAAAACCAGATGATTCTTCTTGTAGACGGCATCGAACGGCTTCGTCCAAATGCTGATCTTGCGCTCCTTTTCCTCGTCCGTCCAGTCGGCCATACTGCTGCCATCGTCCGTGGAGCCATGACGGTCGTTGATTCCCAGCTTATGGAGTATGGCATCCACTATAGCGGTCTTTCCGCTGCCCGTATGACCCATGATGACAAAATTACGAACGTCCGCAATGGCAATATCTTTCATGCTTTCTTCCTTACTTTTGGTTCACGTTTCAGCCTGCCGAGGGCCAAACAAATCAGTCAGACATACTGAGTGCCATTGTTACCGAAAAGAACAGCGTACCGCAATGGTTTTTCTCTCCCGTTTTCCTTCCGGAGGTCTGCGCTCGAAAAAACCGTCGCCCCCCCTCCCCGCCGAACAAACCAAAGCGCCTGCATGAACAAAAACAACCGTTGGCCGAATCGCGAAGGCCGTTTGGACAACATCTTGAAAACGAACAAAGCGTTTTTTTCTGCGGCCCTGAAGGGCCTATTCCGTATGGGCGAACACCTGCGTACGGAAAAAGTCCACCAGCGCCCGGCGACGGCGGCACTCGTCGGCCTGATGCGGAAGCAGATTTTCCGGTTTCCAACGCAGCAGGCCCATCTCAAAATCCACCGCCGGCGCAAAGGCATTGTCCAGATACCACGCATACATCAGCCCGAAAAGAAGGCCGGAGGGCAGAAACCCGGCCTGACGATTCATGACCATGCGGAACACATCCGGCGCATCCGGCGCGGCATGCATGCCGGCCAGCACCAGAAATTCCTCCAACTGCACCCGGCTCAAACCACCCCTATATCCGGCCGCTTCCCGAAGCCATATCTCATAACAGCGTCCCGCCGGTTCACAGGCATAGAGTTTCCGCTCCCGGATATAATCGCCCAGCAGGGATTCTCCCAAAGCAATCAGAAAATGCGAAGCCCAGTCACCGTTTCTCCCGAACAACTGCTGGTGCAGGTAGATCATCTCATCTTCGGGATTATAATAACCCAGCACATTGTCCCATTCCCGGCTGCGGGTCCACGCCTTATCGGAGACCACCGTGACACCCCGGAAGTAGTTCAGGTGCTCCGCACGTATATCGCGGTTCTCCCAAACCAACTGAACCAACGCCTTCCCCAAATCGGGCAGGCCGATGCTCTTCCGATGCAGCGACTCATGAATGGAATGATGATATCGACAAAGCGACATTTCACTGCGCCGCCAACCGGACAAGGCGGCAGGCACAGACGGTATCCGGCGCTTCGCTTCGTCCTCACCCGGACATATGCCCCGCCGCCCCGCATAGGCCAGCGCCTTAATGGCCTGTGCAAAATTATCCGCATCATGCTTGATGCTGTGCTGATTGTTGCGCACATCACGCGGAAACAGGCTGACCTCCACCGGCATCAGCTTCATCTGCTCCACTTTCGAACGGTCCAGATGAATCGGACGCTTATCCTCCAGCGCGTAGGCTCGAAGGACGCTCCCGGGCACATGCGCAAGATCCGCGCTCAACACCACGTCGAACAACCCGCGCACATCACAATCCACATTCCGTCCATACGCCTCAATCAATTCCGATACCAAAAACGGACGGGCCATGTTGTTGATGGACATATCCGTCTCGCCGGCCTGCGCCCAGAAATTGGCGCCCAGGATCTTGAGGGCCTTTTGATTGGACTGGATGGCTTGAGAAATGGCGGGAATCTGCAAGACCGGAATAATACTCGTATAGAGACTGCCCGGCGCATAGATAATCAGGTCCGCCTCACGCAGGCGCCGCAACGTGCCCGCAGGAACGAACGGTTCGCGTACAAACGTGGAATGCACCCGCTCAATCGGAAAACCGCGGCGGGCACGCCCCGACTTGCTCTGCCCGATCACCTGCACCCCGTGTGTATACGTAAAGACCAACTGTCCCGGAACCGCTGTGGCGGCATGAATGCGCCCGACCGGACTGCCGATCAGTTCGGCCACGCGATTGAGACCCGCCTGCACCGCACCCGATGACGGCGTTTTTTTGAAATCACCGCCCGACGCCTGAAACACCGCGCCGGCCAAAATTAAATTGCCCAGACAATGACCGGACGGATTCACCACCCAGCCATCCTTCGTTTTCAGCGTGCTCAACAGGTCCTTCACCTCTTCCATCAGCCACTCCGGACAAGCACGTCGACACGCCTCAGGCGCCACGCTCAGGGGATCTTCCAACACCGCGCTCCCGGAGGCCCCCACGGAAAAGCGGTAATTGAACAAATGAAAGAAAAGGCGCACCAGATTCCGAACCCGCTTCTCATCGCCCCCGCAGCGCTTCCGAAGCAGCGGCTCGCAAATCATGGAAAGGCAGCACTTCCGCAGATCACCCAACGCAATAACCGGAAGAACTTTGAGCAATTCACCCGTGGAACCTCCATCATCGGTGGTACAAACCAGCACATCCAACCGGGAAAAAACGCGCTTCAGTCCCGAAAAGGGACGCTCCGTCCAGGTCGGCAGCTTGGAATTGCCCCCCAGAATCGTGGAAAGGCCGGTCCCGCCGCCAATCACCACCACCCGCAAACGGGAGACATTCAGTTGGTCGATCGCCTGCACGCGCTCCCGGGCGGCGGCATTCGCCGGCTCACCCCCCCGGTGCTGTTGCAGCACCTCTTCCACCAATTGTTCCAACGCAGACGGCTCTGTTTTTATACTGGCGGCTTCACCGGCCAGCCAATCGGCGGCGCCCGGTTTTCTTTTTTCGGCACTCATACATCCCTCCGCTGCGCCTGAATGCTGCGCTCCAAAGGATACCGAAAATCACACATCAATCATCCTCATCCTCATCCTCATCCTCGTATTCTTCGTCCTCCTCATCCACATCATAGGACTCATCCAGATCCCCATCGGAAGCAACAGGCCCCTTTTCCACGGGCTCTTCGTCCGGCTCTTCAGTCGGATTTTCTTCCGCTGGTTCAGCGGGTTCAGCGGGGTCAGCGGGGTCAGAGGGTTCCGCGGGTTCTTCAAAAGCGGCAGACGCCTCTTCATCGGTTTCAGGCGCCGCACCGCCCTCGGCGCCGTCTTCCAGCTCCTCCTCGGCATCCGCCATCCGATTCTTCTCCTCCTGCACCCGGCGCAATTCCGAGATGCCCGGCAATTCCTCCAGCGATTTCAGCCCGAAGTGTTCCAAAAATTTCTGCGTCGTCCCGAAGAACAGGGGGCGCCCCGGCAATTCACTGCGACCCGTAATCTTCACCAGCTGCATTTCCAGCAGCCGTTTCAGAATCGCATCCACCGCCACGCCGCGCACCCCCTCGATTTCCGATTTCACGCACGGCTGCCGATAGGCAATGATCGCCAACGTTTCCAGAGCGGGACGCGACAGCCTGTTCGGCTTGCCTTTTTCCAACAACTCGCGCACCCAGGGCCCGCAGTTCAGATTGTTCTGAAGGCGCAGGCCGCCCGCCACCTCATGCAGACTGAAGCCCAGATGCGACTCCTGCAGAATCCCGTGGATTTCATCCAGTATTTCCGCGACCTGTTTTTCCTTCACATCGGCAAAATGCGCAAACATCCCGCCGCGATCCTCCGCCACCTGGAGAAATACCCGGCGAATCTGTTTGGGCGTTACAGCGCCTTTGGCTGCAAACAGCATCGCGCCGATGATTTCCTTTAATTCGGGTAATGTTTCCGGGCTGCTCATGATGCTTTCCTACCCCTCCGCTTTGACTATCACAATATCACCGAACACCGAATCCTGCCGGGCCTGCACCTGCTTGAGCCGAATCAGTTCCAGCAGCGCCAGAAACGTACACACAATTTCACCCCGACTCACCATGCCCGAAAACAGACTCGAAAAGGAAAGCTTCTCCGTCCGTTCAAGCGTCGTTACGATCATCTCAATCTTTTCACCCACCGTAAAGCGTTCCGCGAATATTTCCTTGAGGTCCTCCCGCTCCAGCTTCGAGAGCGCCTCATTGAAGGCCGAGATCAGATCGAAAATGTTGACATCCTGCATCGCCAGTTCCATCTCCGGCCCAAGCTGAACGCCCTCCCCGTCCCGTCCGAATATGTTTTCCTGAACGAATTCGCATTCCTCCAGATGCAGCGCCGCATCCTTGAACTTCTTGTATTCCACCAATTGCCGCACAAGGTCCCAACGCGGATCGTTGTCGTCCTCTTCCTCCTGATCCCGCCGATCCTCCACCGGCAGAAGCATCCGACT
>JAQVYB010000233.1 GCA_028708815.1 Kiritimatiellia bacterium
ATTCGGACACATCCTCCATGCCGTTGGGGCGTACGCTGGCCAGGCGCGGGTCTTGTGCGGCCATTCCGAGCAATTGGTTTCGCGCCTGCATGAGGGCTTCGTGTCCGTGCCCGGCCTGATCCACCAGTTGGAAGTCAAAACCGATGGAGGTGCCGAGTTCGGCAATGGGAGGTGGCGGGAAGGCGTAGACCCGTGCGTTGCGGAGGCCTGCAAAGCGGCCCATGGCTCGTCCGGCAATGGCCTCGGCACGGAGGGCGGGTTTGTTTCGCAGTTCCCAGTCCTTCAGTTTTACAAAGACCATGCTGCTGTTCTGTGCGCTCCCGCCAAAGCCGGAGCCTACGATGGACATACACGATTCCACGGCGTTGCTTTCCGCCTCCAGGAAGTGGGTGCGGACGGCTTGTGCGACTTCTTCGCTTTGTTCGAGGGTGGCGCCGGCGGGCAGCATGATCTGACAGAAGAGGATGCCCTGGTCTTCATCCGGGAGGTAGCTCGAGGGCATGCGCATGAGGATGAACCCCAGACCCGCCAGGAGTAGGATGTAGATGAAAACAAAGCGGAATTTACGGGCGAGACTGTAGCCCACGAGGGCGACGAATCCGTCGCGGAAGCGGTAGAATCCGTGGTCGAACCAGAGGAAAAAGGGTCGCAGCAGCCGGATGGCGTTTTCCGCCGGCTCGTGTCCTTTGGGCACGGGCTTGAGAATGCTTACGCAGAGTACGGGGGTGAGGATCAGGGCCACCATGACCGAGAGGACCATGGAAGCGACCACGGTGATGGAGAATTGGCGGTAGATGATGCCGGTAGAGCCGGGCAGAAAGGCCATGGGGCCGAAGAGGGCGGAAAGAACGAGAGCGAAGCCGATGAGGGCGCTGGTGACCTGGGTCATGGATTTGGCCGTCGCCTCATAGGGCGAGAGGCCTTCTTCGCTCATGAGACGTTCCACGTTCTCCACGACCACGATGGTGTCGTCCACAAGCAGACCGATGGCAATGACCATGGCGAACATGGTCAGCATATTGATGGAAAAACCGAACACAGCCAGTGTGGCGCAGGTTCCGAGCAGGACCACCGGAACGGCAATGGTGGGAATCAGCGTGGCGCGTATGTTGCCCATGAACAGCCACATCACCAGAAAGACCAGCACAATGGCCTGGATCAGCGCCTGGACGGCCTCGTTAATGGCCACTTTAATGAAGGGTGTCGTATCGAAGGGGTACACCACGTTCAGACCTGCCGGAAAGTTGGGTTGCATTTCCTTCAGCTTCGCCTTGATGGCGTTGGCGGTACTCAGCGCGTTGGCGCCGGGTGTCTGACGGATGGCGATGCCGGCGGAGGGCTTTCCGTTGTAATTGACGTTGACCCCATAAAACGAGGTGCCCAGCTCGGTGCGCCCGATATCGGAAACGCGCACAACCGATCCATCGGGATTGGTCCGCAGCGGAATGGCGGCGAATTCATCCGGTGATTTCAGCAGGCTCTGCACCACGATGGAGGCGTTGAGGCGCTGACCCTCCGCGGCGGGCGCGCCGCCGAACTGTCCGGCGGAGACCTGTACGTTGTACGATTTGAGCGCGGCGATGACTTCTGCGATGGTCAGGTGGTAGTCGGTGAGTTTGTCGGGGTCGAGCCAGATGCGCATGGCGTATTCCTTGGCGAAGAGCTGCACTTCGCCGACGCCGGGCACCCGGGCCAAAACGCTTTCGAGATTTGATTTGGCGTAGTCGCCGACGTCGATGGAGTCCATGCTTCCGTCTTCCGAGATCAGGCCCACGATGAGGAGATAATTCCGGGTGGATTTGGACACCTGTACGCCGAGGCGCTGGACCACTTCAGGGAGACTGGCCATGGCCGGTTGCAGTTTATTCTGTACCTTGGACCAGGCGACATCCGGGTCCACGTCGGGTGCAAAGGTCAGCTCGATGCGTGAATTGCCGGATGAATCGCTCGTGGAGGAGAGGTAAATCATTCCGTCCAGTCCGGTCATTTTCTGTTCGATGAGCTGGGTGACGCTGTTTTCCACCGTTTCCGCCGAGGCGCCCGGATAGGTGGCCTGAATGGAAATGGAGGGCGGGGCAATGTTCGGGTATTGGGCAATCGGCAGGTTGTAGATGGCCAGCCCACCCAAGAGCATGATGAAAATGGCGATGACCCAGGCAAAGACGGGTCGGTCCAGAAAGAATTTTGACAACATAACGGCCTCCGTTTAGTGAGTGGATGAGGAAGAGTTTTGGGCGGCGGGGTCGTCCTGCTTTTCCGCCTGGAGGGGGACCGCCTTTACGGGGCTTCCGGCGCGCGCGCTCTGGAAGCCCTCCACGATCACCTGGTCGCCGGGCTCGAGTCCCGAGGCAATGTGCCAGCGATTGCCCACAGCGCCTTCCACTTCAACCATGCGTTGTTCCGCTTTATTTTCTCCGGTCACCAGCAGCACATACGCTTCTCCTTTCGGATTGCGTCGAACGGCCTGCTGGGGCACCAGAATGGCCTGAGGTTCCACGCCCTCGATAATCACTGCACGAACAAACAGTCCGGGGAGCAGCAGTAGATCCGGATTCGGGAACACGGAACGCAGGATGACCGATCCCGTTGTGGGGTCTACGCTGACGTCCTTAAATTTCAGCATGCCTTCGTGCTCGTATTCGGCGCCGTTGACCAGGTTGAGCCGGACCGTTCGGTAATTTGTTTCCTTGTCCTTGAGGCGATCGTGATGGCGACGCAGCTTTAGGAGCTGGTTGGCGGCCTGGGGTACGTCCACATAGATCGGGTCGAGCTGTTGAATGGTGGCCAGGGCCATGGGTTGGAACGCCGTGACCAGCGCGCCTTCGGTCACGCTGGATTTTCCGATGCGCCCGGCAATCGGCGCGGTGATTTTCGTGTAGCTCAGATTGATACGTGCGGTTTTGACGGCGGCCTTTCCCGCCAGGATGGCGGCCTTGGCCTGTTCCATCGTCGCGGAAGCGTCATCATAATCCTGCTGGCTGATGGCTTTTTTCTTGATCAGTGATTCATACCGTTCCACCCGGAGTTTGATGGAGTTCAGCCCGGCTTCGGCCCGGGCGAGCGAGGCCTTGGCGCTGTCCAGGGCGGCTTTATAGGGGGCGGGGTCAATCTGGTAGAGAACCTGGCCGGACTTCACGTCGGCCCCTTCCTCGAAAAGGCGTTTCTGGATGATGCCGCCCACCTGCGGGCGTATTTCGGCCATCATGAAGGCGGTGGTGCGCCCAGGCAGTTCCGTGGTGAGTTGCAGCACTTCCGGCTGCACGGTCACCACCGTCACTTCGGGTATGCGTGCGGGCGGCGGGGCGCTACGCTGCTTGCAGCCGGTTGCGGTTAAGGCCAGGCCGAGCAGCCCGGAACAGAGAAGGAGTGCGTTCTTCATGGTGGTGCCTTTGTGGATGTTGTTGTTCATCATGGGGTCCTCTTATACGTTGGTGGTTCTAAAAGATAAACGGCAGGTAATGCCTTCGACGATAAATTGGGTAGTGCGTGCGATCCAGGTCTCGTGGTCCACATCGGGCGGAATCAGCAGTTTGCCCCACGGCGGTTTTCGATGGTGGTAAATCGCGCATTGAGCCAACAGGGAAATGGTGACCAGATGCACGTCGAATTCCGTGCAGTCCGCCGGCATTCCCATGCACACAATGCGTCGGATGGACGCCTTCAGTGGGTCGAAAAACTTTTTTTGAAGAAGTGGCATGGCCGACGTCGGATCCGTTCGTTCATGCGCGACCAGTTGGATGATCCAGCGGTCGCGGGGATTGTTGCTGGTCGAGGTGCGCAGCGAATATTCGACCCACTCCGTGAGAGCCGCCCGCCACGAGGCGGCGTCATGTATTTTGTCGGGAATGGACAAAAAGACCTGTTTGAACCCGTCAAACAGACTGCGGAATACCTCGATGTAGAGATTTTCCTTCGAGTGAAAATAGTAATTCACGGAGGCCGAATTGGTGCCCGCTTTTTCGCAGATGGCTCGAATTCCGGTGCCGTGCAGTCCGCCGCCTGCAAAGAGCTCTGCCGCTGCGTGCAGAATGCGCTCGCGTGTTTGTTCGTGACTGACGTCCGCCATCGTCTTCCTTTCAATCGACTGGTTAAAACGGTTGTTTCAATCGGCTGTTATAGATCAAAGGGAGGAGGATGTTCAACCCGTTTTTCTGTAAAAAACATCGGGTGAAAATTGTAGTTTAAAGTGTCGCGTGGGGATTAAGAAGGCGTTCCATGCCGGAAGTCACTATCGTTGGTGGTCTTTGAAGAGAAAAACCAAAGAAGGAGACCCCGACATGGAACAGGACAAGACTACAACAGATTCACGAAAGAGCAAGCACTTGAACTTTGGG
>JAQVYB010000004.1 GCA_028708815.1 Kiritimatiellia bacterium
ACAGTATTTTCAAACACTCCCCCGCCTGCGCAGCACCATCCAGCGCAATCAGGATGCCGTAGCCGAAAAATTCGCCGCCCTGCGCAAGGCCAGGACCATCGCCGACAAACAAAAGGCGCGCAAGACCTTCGACCAAGCACGCACCAAACTCGCCGGCTACCTCGATAAACTCCATTTTAAACAGAAGGCCGTGGAAGACATCGTCCAGATCACCGATACCCACTTCCGACGCCTCAAAACACTGCAGGGCATGCTCCGCGACATCGAGGAACCCAAGAGCAAGCGCAAGGCCAAAGCACCTGTAACCGATGCGAAGGACATCCAGAAACAAATACTCGAAATCGAAAACATCCTGCGCATCCCCGCCGATGAAATCGTCGAGAAATACACCGATCTGCGCATATGGCTGCGCAAAGGCCTTCAGGCCAAAACGGAAATGGTCGAAGCCAACCTGCGCCTGGTCATCTCCATCGCCAAAAAATACACCAACCGCGGTCTCTCCTTCCTTGACCTCATTCAGGAGGGCAACATGGGCCTGATGAAGGCCGTGGAAAAATTCGAATACCGCCGAGGCTACAAATTCAGCACCTACGCCACGTGGTGGATTCGCCAAGCGATCACCCGGTCCATTGCCGATCAGGCACGCACCATCCGCATCCCCGTGCACATGATTGAAACCATCAACAAACTCATGCGCATTCAGAAGCAACTCGTGCAGGAACTCGGACGCGAACCCACCCCGGAAGAAGTCTCCGAGGAAATGAGCCTCCCGCTCGACCGGGTGCGCGCCGTCCTTAAAATTGCCCAGCAACCCATCTCCCTGCAAAGCCCCGTAGGCGACAGCGACGACACCCACTTCGGCGATTTCATCGAAGATAAATCCGCCGAAAATCCCGCCGAAATGACCGCCTACAGCCTGCTTAAAGACCGCATCGGCGAGGTGCTCACCACCCTGACCGAACGCGAGCAGGAAGTGCTGAACCTACGCTTCGGACTGGCCGATGGCTACTCGCGCACCCTCGAAGAGGTCGGGCGAAAATTCAACGTCACCCGCGAGCGCATTCGGCAGATCGAAGCCAAGGCCCTCCGGAAAATGCGCCACCCCACCCGCATCCGCAAACTCGAAGGCTTCCTCGAAAACGAGTAAGCCTCTTTTCGCCCGATGCGGTGGAAAAAGATACGCGCCCATCCGGGCGTAAGACACGACAAAGACAAGCTGGTTTTAGTCACGTGGCGCTGTTTTAGCGCCACGTTTTTTCCCACTCCTCATCCACACGGCGAACGACCGGCGGCAAGTCATCGCTCTGCCGTTTTTTTCACGTCATCGTTGACCAGACCAGGGCTTACAGGTATATTTTTCACCTATAATCGGCATTCAAGCTGATCAGGAGGATGACTCATGCGCATGATGGTATGGACGACTATATTTTCTGCTCTTCTTTCTTCGATGCTTGCAGCGGAAACCATCGAAACCACCCTTCACATTCCCCCTTCCGAACTGCTCTTGTACGAGGCGCAGGGCTACACCCGGGTCGAACTCGAAGGGGCGCCCGTCCCCGATCTCACCCCGGGCGAACCGCGTCTGCCCGTCCTGGTGCGCAGTTTTCTCCTCCCGGCAGGCAGCACGCTGCTCCGCGTGGACGTGACCGCCTCCGAAGAAACCGTACAGGAAAACCTCCTCCTCCTGCCCGCTCAACCCATCACCTCGATCAATGCCGCACCGCGCCCGCTGACTCCGCCCGACCCGGCGATCTACGCCTCCACGGCTCCCTGGCCCACTCAGAACCACGGCAAACCCATCATCCAACAAATGCGCGGGCGTACCCTCGTCAGCCTGCGCCTGCATCCCCTGCGCTATCTCCCGGCACAGCGAACCCTCCTGCTCGCCCATGAAATGCACATCACCCTGCATCACACCGCCCCCGCACGGCAGGCAACTGAACCTGCTCTCTCCCCTCTCTTTGCCGGACTGATCAACTCCCTCGTGGTTAATCCCGAAGCCGTACCGCGAACACACGCCCTCGGCACCAATCAAACCCCTTACATCATCATCACCTCCACCCAACTCGCCCCCGCATTCCAGCCGCTTGCCAATCTCCGCACCAACTCCTTCGCAGCCACCGCCGTCCTCACCCTCGGAAGCCTCCTCGCAGAAACACCCGGCATCGATAACCCCGACCGCCTCCGCAACGCCATCCGCAACCTCGTCGCATCCAACGCCGCCGAATACATCGTCCTCGGCGGCGACGACACCATCGTGCCCGTACGCGGATGCTTTGCCATCGACGGCGATGGCGATGAGGACCCCGCCATCCCCACCGACCTCTACTACGCCGGACTCGACGGCAACTGGGATGCCAACGGCAATCACATCTACGGCGAAATCGACGACAACGTCGACATGCTCCCCGATGTCATCGTCTCCCGCATCCCCGTACGCACGTCCGCCGACACCGCCGCCTACATCCAAAAACTCGCCGCATGGGAAAACGGCGACTTCGAATCCCTCGAAAACAAACTCCTCCTCAGCGGAACCAAAGGATGGAACCTCTGGTACGGAACCGCACGCTCCTCCGACTACATGGGCGACGGCTACACCCCCTTCCGACAGCACCAACCCGTCAGCGACGTGGAAGAATGGGTACGCCGAGTCCATCAAAACATGATTCAGCCCGGCTGGTCCGCCGCAGACATCACCATCTACTTCGACACCCTCACCTCCTGGGACGCCCAACAGGCAGGCGACTACCAACAAACCGCCGACCGCTTCGCCGAAGCCTACAACCTCGGATGGGAACACTACTACTACCTCACCCACGGCGACAACACCGGCTTCGCCATCGAAATGGTGGACGGAAACGACATGTTCACCAACGAAAACCTCGACGCCGTCACCAACATGGTCCCCTTCATCGCCACACCCGCCTGCCAAACCGCCCACTTCGACGGCACCCCCGACCCCTGCTTCGCCGAAGCCTTCCTGCGAAAACCCCACTCCGGCGCACTCATCTACTATGCTCACGCACGAAACGGACAAGGCGACCAGCTCTCCACCTACGGCGGACCAACCCCCGAATTCATCGCCTACTATTACCAGCGCCTCTTCAACGGCGTCAGCACCACCTTCGGCGAAGCATGCGCCGCCGGAAAAGCCGACCTCATCGCCCTGTGCAATTCCAACGGCGCCTGGCGATGGACCCAGTTCGGACTGAACCTCCTCGGTGACCCCGCCATACAAATCCGCCAAAGCCCCATCCCGCACCCCCCCATTCTCGAAAGCGCCGTCTCCACCAACACCCCCGCTCTCGCCATCCTTCTCGAATGGTCCGACGCCTCCACCAACGAAACCGGATTCGAAATTCAGCGCCGAATCCCGCCGAACGACTGGTCCTCCCTGACCTCCACCGCCGCAGGCGTCACCCAATATCTGGACACCTCCGTCCTCTCCAACACCTTCCATTTCTACCGCCTTCGCGCCGTAAACAACGAAGGTGCCTCCCTCTTCTCGAACGAAGGCGGACTCCTCGCCGGCATCATCGCCCCCGATTCCTGGGATCCCGCCGACAACACCCCCGCCGGCGCCACCATACTGACCAACCTCACCGAAACCGACCAGGCGCACGGACCGCATACCCTCTCCATCAACGACACCAACGACTGGTTTGCCTTCGAGGTCGAAGCCGGCATGGCCTACTGGTTCTCCACCTATGCCGAGGAAAACGCAGGCGGACTCTACGCCCGCGTCTACGACACCAACGCAACACTCATCGCCGAGGATGGCGATCCAAACGGTCTCGGACACTTCGCCTTCTTCCTCACCCCGGAAGAGGACTCCACCTATCTCCTCCAAATCGAACCCAACAACGATCGCGACTCCGCCTTCTACAACCTCTATTCCCGAGCCGCCGTCAACACCAGCAGCTCCGAGGCCCTCGGCGAAGCCCTCGACGCCCCCGACCTGCCATGGCTCACCAGCACACAAACCGGCGACCCCTGGTACGCCCAGACCAATGTCACACACGGCACTCCCTCCGCCGTCCGCTCCGCACAGGTCTACTACAACGAAACATCCTGGATACAGACCATCGTCCCCGAAAACGCAAACCTCCACTTCTGGTTCAAAACCGATACCCTCGAAAATCACGATTACATGACCATATACGTCGCCGGCATGAACATCGCCACCTACTCCGGACAAAACGACTGGACCCTCTTCTCCACCTACGCCGAAGCCGGCTCGACCGTGCGCGTGGAATACGCCCGCTCTTCCGCCGGAAGCTCCGGCGAAAATGCCGTATGGCTCGACCAGTTCTCTCTTTCCAAACCCGAACAGCTCGCCATGAATACGCCCTTCGAAGGTTATCTCGCCGATGGGGCCTCCCTGTTCCTCACCACAACCATCACCGTCCCCGGAAAAGCCCAGATCCTCTTTTCCAAATCCTTCACCGGCCTCACCCCCTCCCTCTTCGACGCCGAAGATCAACCGATCGAATTCACCATGACCCCCTTCGGCATCGAATGGGACTGCCGGCAGCCCACCACCTGCGGCATTCTGCTCAAAGCCGTAGAAGGAAACGGCGACTTCAGCCTCTTTCTGCGCCAACGCCACGAACCCATCAATGACTACGACGGAGATTCCGTCACGGACCTCGCCCTCTACTATGCCGAACAGGGTCTCTGGTGCATCGGAGGGTCCGCGGGCGAAACGGAAACCATCAGCTGGGGCTGCAATGCCGCCATCCCCGCCGCAGGCGATTACAATGCCGACGGAGAGGCCGACATCGCCGTCTACTTCCCTGAAACCGGCGCCTGGGTGACGCTCCTCGACCAGGCCGCACGCACCATCAACTGGGGATGGAACGAAGCCATCCCCGTCCAAGCGGACTACCATGGCGACGGCATCACCGATCCCGCCGTCTACCACCCCGAAACCGGCACCTGGTACATCCATGCCGCCAAACAACAAAATCAGCGAACCCAGGCCTGGGGATGGAGCGAAGCAATCCCCGTCCCCGGCGATTTTGACGGCGACGGACGGGCCGACTTCTGCGTCTACTGGCCCGCGAAGGGGCACTGGTACATTCTGTATGCCTCCGGCCGGTCCACCCTCAACGTCATGGGTTGGACCGAGACCATCCCGATGGCAGCCGATGTGGATGGCGACTTCGCCGACGACCTCCTTCTCTACTGGCCCAAAGGCGGCATGTGGTACATCCTTCCCAGCAGTACCGGCGTGCTCTCCACCCGTTTCTTCGGATGGTCCGAGGCCCTTCCCGTACCTGGACGATACTTCAGCAACCAGCCCGACAAACTGGCCCTCTACTGGCCTGCCGGAGGCGCCTGGTACCTTCGCAACACCGCACAGGGAAGCACGGAAACCCGCCTCTTCGGATGGCCCCAGGCCTTCCCCGTCTATCCACAGCACTGGATTCAACAAAAATACTGACCCACCCCTCATTCAGGCAAACCGCAACAGCCAACCGCTTACCGAGTGGATAGAAAACAGACGCCACACGATAAAAAACAACCGGGCTTCCGGTTTGATTGAGCAGCAGGTTGACGCGCTTTGCCCCGCCGGGCTGCCTGTTACGGATCGAAGGCTTTCAACGCCTTTTTCAGCTTTTGCGCCTGATCCGAAAAGGCGGAAAGATACTCGTTGGAGGAATCGGCCCGGGTGATGGGAATGGTCCATGCGCCGGAAGAGGCGCCGGGCCACGTCGTGGGCATCACGTAGGCTTTTTCATTGGAAATCATCAAGCCGATGAACAGGCCTGTCTCGGAGAGCAGGTAATCGCCCTGCCGAAGTTCTCGACGGCTGAAAAACCCCTTGGCCTGCGCCGGCTTGACGGTAAGAAAGCGCTCATCCAACGTGGGCGTCAGATGAACCCGCACGCTGGCATCGGGATTAACGGGGCTGAACGCCAACGCCTCCTGAATCCGTTCCTGTTTGAGACGACTGATTCCGCAGATCGTCAGACCGGGCGCCAAAAGGTTGGTCGCGTCAACCGGCAGGTAACACACGCTGGGCGCCTGCGAATCCGAAAGAAGGGGCGCCGTCAACCGCGTTCGGGCGGCATTGGTGGTTGGACTGAAGAGCGTATAGGCCACCTCATTGATGCTGTCACCATACTGCACATGCCACCAGGAAAGTCCGAGCGCATCAAAATCCGCCGCCAAACAGGCCTGCGTTCCCACCTGAATCACTGGAACATAAATCTCCTCCTGATACAGCGCCCGCTCCCCCGAATGCCGATGGCGCGACGATATGGAAATGGAACAACCAACCAAAGCCTGATCGCGCTGAACCCAGACGGATTGATTCTTTTCCGACTCCAGCTCATCGAGGCGCTCTTTCAGTTCTTCGCGCTGTTCCTCCACCTGCTGAAGTTTGATCTGCGTCTCCTGCTCGGAAAGCTTGGTGCTGACAATCCGCTCACGCAGCGCGGAAATATAGTGTTGCGACGATTCAACCCGCGCCTGCGCATCCTGGGCCTGCGACTCCGCCAAACGCGCCTGCACCAGCAATTCCTCCGCCTTTTTCCGCTCGGCTTCAATCTGCTCCAGGGCCGCCTTCTCGCGCGCGCTCAACTCATCTTTTGCTTCAAGCAGACGGTGGAGTTCCGCCTGCGTCACATCCCGATCATGTCGCGCATCCTGGAGCAGCTTGCTCGTCTGTACGCTTTGATCCAGCAGCGTGGTCGACTCCTCCTGCATGGCGGCTATTCGTTTCTTCACCTCCTGCTCGCGCTCGCGGGAGGTGGCGGCCTGACGCTCCGCCTCGGCGGCGGCCTTCTCCGCCTGACGCACCAGACGTTCCGCATCCTTCCGCTGCGCCTCGGCCTGCTTGCGGGCCTCCTCGGCGTATTTTTTCTGCTCCTCGGCCACACGCGCCTGCACCTCGGCTTCGCGCGCCCTTTGATCGGCCTCCTGCATCTTCCTGTAGGCCTCCGCCTCACGGCGGGCGAGTTCCCCGGCCTGCTGCGCGGCGGTATCGTTCAGCTCTTTGTGCAGTCCGATCAGGCCATCGGCCTCTTTCGCCTGCCTCTCCGCCTGTTCCGCGCGCCTCTTCAGCTCCTCGATCCGTTGCTGAAATTCCTTTTCGCGCTCCATGCCTTTCTGGATGATGCTGTTCCACTGGTAAACCGGAAGCAGAAACGAGGCGGAACCCCGCCCCACGTTCAGCGAAAGGGCTGAAAGCACCATCACATCAATCATCACAATCAGTATGGAACGTTTCATACAGCACCCGGGGATGGACGTTTACGATAACTCAAGCGCCGTGCGGCCCGCATCTTCCTGAATCAGACGCTGACGATACGGCGTCAGATATACCAGACGCAACGTGACCGAAACAATTATGCCGAAACCCGTCGAAACATAGGCAAACATCAGCCCCGCATCCGGAAATACCGTAATCAGAATAAACGACAGCACGGTGCCCAGCAGCCCGAAATACAGCGGCAAATCGAAATACACCTCGCAATTCTCCAACTGCCGGATTTTCTCGCCGGCAGCCCCCGCCATGCCCTTGATGGCCTTCAACCGGCGGCAGGCCGCCGCCCAGGCGGACAGCTGCATCACCACCGAGGCCGCAATCACCCCCCACGAAAGATACCCACCAATCGTTTCCGCATTCTGCCGAAGCTGACCCAGGGTGGTCGCATCAATCGCGGGAACCGCCTCCCCTTCCGCCGAGGGACCCGACGCCGTATGCTTCAGCAGAGCCAACCCGACAATAAACACCAACAGAATCGTAATCAAAACCATAGCCGTTTTCATAAATGCTCCTCTCCTGCAAAAAAAGAGTTCAATAACGCATAGGCGGAAAGAGTAGAGTCTGGACGGCAAAGGTCAATACCGCTGTGCAAGTTTCGGACCCGCTCAACAAGCTGCGGCAGGGCGAACCGTCACGGTGAGCCGCATTTGCGCTACAGCGGAACCATAGGGACAACCCACGTCCACGGCTCAGCCGGAGGCTTCGCCCTACCTCTGCCGAAAATCCGCAACCCGGCGGGGATATGCCGACTCTTACATCCCCGGCACAGCCTGGACCGGCGGCGCATAGGAGGTCGGGCCATTCGTCCACTCACACAGGTCATACCAGGCCTTCGGGTAGCCCACTTCCTGCGCCATCTTGCCGGGTTCGTTCACATACCCATCGGAATATTTTGCAATGAGCAGGCCGGCGAAACTCCACCAATCCTTCACGATCTGATCGGCCTGCGTTTCGCAATAGGTGGTCAACAGTTGTCGTGCCTTTTCGGGATTCTCTTTGTAGATTTCCGCGGCCTGTCCATCCATATGTTGAATGCCGTCCACCAGCGCCGTTTCGAATTCGCTCTGTTTCTGCTGAATATCTTCGATGATATAGCAGAACTTGAGACCGGCCCAGTTGGCCACAAAGTTGAACACCCACCAGGCGCTGTCGAGATCGAACCGCTCGGTATCGCAGGTATAATACGCCTTGGAAATGTTCGTCACGCCTGCGTAGAATGGAACGTAACAGGTACTGAGCGGCTCGTTGGGCCCAAACCAGCACACGCCGCCGATCGGATCAGGCAGCCGGCTGCGCCCCTGGCACACGTAGGAATAGTCACACCGATAGATGGAAATCGTCCGTTCCCAGGCGCCTTTCAGCTTCGCATGAGGATCCCCGGTATCGTTTCCGGCATCCATCGGCCCGGGATAACGGTATGGGCAGCCGAAGGGCCCGGCCGTCAGACCCTTGGACTGGTCAAACTCCGTGCCCTGATAGTAATCGCGATACAGGCTCATCACGCCCCGCACATCCACCTTCTCGTCGGGCTTGACGGAAAAGGGGTACGCCTTCGTAAAACCATCCTCCACCCACGGCGAAAAGTTCGAAGAAGGCGAAAGGCGGTCCATCAGTCGCCACACCCGACGCAGAGAATAATACGGATGACTGTATTCTCCCTCACTCACCGTACGCAGCCAGTCCAGCTTGCCGTCCTCCGGCTTCCACCAACCGGCAGCCTCTGCCACGGCGTGCAGATTGGAACTGAACAGCATGTCCGGATCATCCGGGTCCACCTCGCGAATACGAAATTCATTGGCCGCAACAAAGACCTCGCCATCAGGCACTTTTTTGGCCACCCACAGACCACCGGTTCCCTCAGGGCTCGGGGCCATTTCAATGACCCAGCCCTCGTTCGGATCACCCACCGGAAGCGTCTCGCCGGTGCCGTAATAACCATAGGTTTCAATCAGGTGGCCGATCAACTCCACCGCTTCGCGTGCGGTGGTACAACGGTCCAGAGCCACGCGGCTGAGTTCAGCGCTGTAGAAAATCAGTTTGCCCGGGACAGGCTCGGCCTGCACCTTCGCGCCATCGGTACATTCACCAAACATAAGCTGATGCTCATTCATAATGCCGTAGCCGCCATCAAAATAGGCATAGGTATGCTCCACCTGAGGAATAAATCCAAGCGGAAGGCTCTGCGGCAGGTTCGGCTCATCATAGGCTTCACTCCGGCTTTTCCCTACGTAGCGGTGAATGCTTTCCCCATGGAAGGCCGGGCGCTCACCCACCGAATTCGCATCGAAATACACCGGACGCAACGTGCCGGGCTCATAGTCCTTCGCCGGAACATACACCATCCGCGGATCCCCCATCTCACCATCATCCGAATGCGCCACGAAAACCGAACCATCCTTCGATGCGCCCTTCGTCACCAGCATCGTTGTACAGGCCGATGCATCCAGTGCAAAAGCCAACACGGCCAACCAAACAATGAATAAATATCTTTTCATGATACAACTCCTCCTTCAATGGTGGGACTATCCTCTGAACCTGATAAGGCCCCATCCGCTACCCCTTGCACAGCGCCGGATGCCTTGGGAAGGAAGCTACAAAAGACACGGCGGCTTGTCCATGAAAACAGCAAGATCGGAAAAGCATACCCGCAGGGGATATGGTATACCACTGCACAACAAATGGAGCAAAACGACGATGAGAGCATCCAGCATCAAAGACTACCAGGAACGCATCAACCGCGTGTGCCTCTTCATCCAGGAGCATTTGGCCGAACCCATGAGGCTGGCGGACCTCGCGGCCTGCGCGTGTTTTTCCCCCTTCCACTTCCACCGCATTTTCCTGGCTCACACCGGCGAAACGCTCAACGCACATATACGCCGCCTACGCCTCGAACGCGCCGCCCAGCACCTCCTTCACTCCTCCAACGCCATCACCGATATCGCCCTCGACGCCGGCTACGAAACACCCTCCGCCTTCAACAAAGCCTTCGCCCAGCACTTCAATTGCACCCCCTCCCATTTCCGGAAAGCAAAAAACAACCACCTGTTGCTGCAGCAGCGGATGGTCATTGTTCAAACCAGAAAGGAAATAAAACCCATGAAACCAGAACTGAAAACAACCGAGCCGACCCAGGTGCTCTATGTGAGAAAAACCGGGAAATACAGCGACAGCGCCATGCAGGCCTGGCAGGCCCTTTGTGCATTTGCCGGGCCTAAAGGACTCCTCGGCCCCGGCGTGGACTGCATCGGTATCTCCCACGACGACCCCTGCATAACCCCTGAAGACAAACTGCGCTACGACGCCTGCATCACAATGAAAGCCGAGGTGCAACCCGAGGGGGAAGCCGGCGTTCAAACCATACCGGGCGGACGCTATGCTATCTTCATGCATAAGGGCTCCTACGATACATTGCTCGAGACCTACGGGTTCATCTTCGGCCAATGGCTGCCCGAGTCCGGCGAAAAACTGCGGGACTTCCCCTCCTTCGAGAAGTATCTGAACGACCCGCATTCCACACCCCCCGAGCAGTTGCTCACGGAAATTCACGTGCCCCTGCAATAGACGCATTTCCGCACATACGAAAAAACGGCGGCCTGCTGCATTGCTGCGTGGCGGGCCGCCGGCCTCCGGCAAAAGTGAGCCCGGGGTTGAGCTTGACCTGACCGGGGAATTGAAGGTACTTTTTCCTTTTCCTTGAAGGTCGGCTGAATAACCTTTGCTCGAGGACAAACTATGCGCAAATACTTGATGGGATGGGTTGTGTTGCTCCTGCTTGGCACCACCAACGGCTTCGCCCGGGAAGGCTTTGTCGAGGTGACCCACCAGGACTTACTGGACTATCCCCAGAAATACTGGTCACAAAGTATTATCTTTCAGGACGAACTGCTCTCCGCCCCGCAGGGCGATACCATCACCATCGCCTCCAAGCGCTACGATACCTTCCAAACCGCCAACCTGGGAAACTGTTATGCCGAAGAGGATCTCGTCCCCGAGCTGCAACGCGGCGAACCGGGCGCGCAATACCTTTTCCAGGGCACGGTCCTTCACCAACCCTCTTCCTTCTTCAGCCGAAGCCCATCCTTCTACGTGGTCGTGCAGCGAATGTCCCGCGTAGTCAATGCCGCCGGACAGGTCCAGGACGTCTTCAGCAGCGAACAAAAAACCCTGTCCCCCGACTCCGAAGCGCTCATGCGCCGCATTCAGCAGGATCTCATTAACTATGCCCGAAAAAATAAAGTAAGCATGGGCGAACTCTTTGCCCCCGATTTTCCCCAACGCGAGATGGTATACAATATTATTTATTCAGGCGTATCGGCCGTGGAACAGCAGTACAACACCAATGCTCGAAAAATGCTCGGCGATTTCGTGGCCGAAGTCTTTGAACTTGAATTCGGAAAGGCAGATCGGATCTACGTCTCGCAAACGATGCCCGCCCCGGAAGCCGGCGCCCAACCCGAACCCCTCCTTCCCGGACTCGACCAAACGTTCGCCCCATCACCCGAACCCAAACCAACCACGGCGCCCGACACCGAAGATCACACCGAAGCACTCCGGCGCCGGGCCGCCGCCATGCTGAAACCAGGCCTTCGACCACTCCCGACTCCGGCACCTGAATCCAATCTGCCCTGACCCACGCGCGAGGGCTCCAGATACCGAACAAAACAGAAGGCGAGCGGCCTGCTAACCGAGCAACCGGCACTTATTCAGCCTCGAACAGCGTAAAGACGGGGCACTGTTTATTTGCTCGTTTCCTGAATCCGGTAGAAGCGGTAGGCATCCAGCGCGGGCGGATTGGTGTAGCTGTTCAACAGGTCCAGAGCGGGCAGATTGGTCACCACCGACACAAAGGCATCGGAATCGGTCAGATCTTCCGCGCTTTCGACATCGACGGAATGATCCGCGGGCCCCTGCCAGATCAGGGCCGGACAACCATCCGGCATGTTTATGGCACGCACAAGCAGCGGAATACTGAAGGCAATTTCATACTGACCGGTCTGAACGCCATCGACGTCGGGAAAAATGGAGAGATAAAGCGGCGCGGCCCCGGATGGCACATCGAGGGCCCCATTTCCCTGCCGTTCGGCCAGGAGCGAGGCATCGGTCGAGTCGCACACGCACATCCGGAAATTCGTCGGCGCGCCGGAGAGGGTCGCTTCGTAAACCACATTGGAAATACCCCCCACAGGCGCTCCGGGAAGGTCGGGCTGAATTTCATACCACTGCGCAATGCCCGCGCGGCTGACGGTTCCGGTGAGCGAAGCTTCGACCGGCAGCGCGGCCGCATTGGTCGACCAGGGAGACGGGTAGTCGAGTGTCATATTGGTCAGGCAGGATGGCACGGGGTTTTGGTTGGGGTTCGCCAAGAAGTTGCGAACGGTCTGGAGAGGGCAGTCACCGCCGAACAGGACGCCATGACCCACGGTGGGGACGATGACCAGCCAGCCGTTCGGCAGGTGCGAAGCGACTTCGGCGGCCCAGTTGGTACCGGTCTGCGTGTCGTAGGTTCCGTTGATGACCAGGGTGGGCATGTTGACGGTGACCGGATTGGTGAAGGAGGAATCGGCTTGTCCGAGGGGGTCAAACAAGGCGGCCGCATCCACGACATCCTGCATAAAATTGAGGTTGAGTTGGCGCAGAAGCGGGGGCAGGTCGGCACATGCATTGGAGGCGGCTTCCATGGAGTCGAACGGCAGGATGTCGTGCTTGAATATCATCATTTGCATTCCCGCGCTTTGGACGCCAGAGATAAAGACATTGGTGTCCGCGTGGATATCGGTGTGCAGTTCGGAAAGCGCGGCGGTTTCCCCGGCGGAAGCTCGCCAGGTGATGTTGGGAATTCGTTCGCGGCTGCCAATATCGGATAGGGTCATTTGGTTCAGAACGGCATTGAGATAGTCCAGCCCATTCATTTCGTTGGTGATGCCGGAGTATTGGAGGGTGACGGGATGGTTTTGCAGATTGGTGGCGAGGGTGTATAAGGTCGTCGAGAAGCTGGGATACCAGACGGAGGCGCTGGGATGCGCGGCGATGTCGGCAAAGAGGGCGTTGAGGGCGTCGTTGCGGATGGGGCCGCGTTGACTGAGAAACGGGATGTTTGCGGCCACAACGCCGTCCAGGATCACAGCGCGGAGCCAGGCGGGTTCGCGGCGCATGAGGGTTTGAGCGAGCAGGGTGCCGTAGGATACGCCATGCAGATTGACGTTGGTAAGGGCAAAGACGGCGGCGAGGTTGTCGAGGTCGTAGGTGGATTCGCTGGTGTTGATGGCGGAGAGGTCGGCGTCTTGCAGCATGATGAGGCGGTATTGCATGGCGGCGGGGGCTTCCTGTTCGCCAAAATTCACGTCGGGCTGAGAATAGCCGATGCCGCGCTGATCGATCAGGTACACATCATAATCGTTGGTTAAGGATTTAAGGAAATACTGATAGGCGCATCGGATCCCGCTGTCGCCCGGTCCGCCGTTGCAGAAGAAAAAGGGCTGGGCGTCAGGATTGGGCGATTTCATGCAGGCGACGGCGATTTTAAGGAGATTGCCGGTCTGATTGGTCCGGTTCTCGTGAACGAATACATGTCCGAAATCGAGGTCGCCGTAGAGAGCCGCTTTTTCGATGAGATCGTCGGGCCAATCCTGCGCTGCGAGTTGCTGATAGAAGGGAATGGTGTTCGTGTGCAGGGTCAGGCTCCATGGGCCGACGTTGGTTCCGTTGCGCACGACGCCGGCCATAAGCGGAGCGGGTTGGTCGGGATCATGCTGGAACGCATGAGCACTGTTGGCCTGACCGATGTACGCGAAGTTGGTGTCGTAGAGGTAGGTGGTCAGATCGCACGACGAGGCCAGATCAATCGTCAGGGACTGATTGGTCGCGGACGGAATCTGAAACCAATACACTTCATCGCCGGCAGTCACTCCGTTCGTGGAGGTGCCGGGCGTGAGAACAGGAATGCCTTCCTGGGAGCGATAGTGAACGCCCATGAAAGCGAGGGTGTCGCCATTCGCCTGGAGGGCGGAGCCTTTGTTGCGTCCGAGTCCGGCGGCAAAAGCGAGTGAATCATTGGTGGCAACCATAACATAGACTTCTTCTGCCAGGAGAAGGAGCAAGTTGTCTTTGGTGAACAGCTCCATGATGGGGACGGTGAGTTCGCCGGGGAAAAGCCAGGAAATGTCGTCGGGATACATATCGGTGGCCCACCAGGTTCCGAGGCGATTGGACCAGGCGGAGTCGAAGCCGTTGATATCGGCAGCGCGTTCGCCGCGTATCATCGTATTGGCCACACCGTCGGAAAAATATTTCATCACGCAGAGGGTGCGCCCCACGGTTTGTGTGAACAAAAGCTGTGTGCTGTAATCATTGGTGGGGGTGAACCATCCGTTATCGCGATAGACCAGCACTCGATCATTGACATCGTCATTCTGTTTATCGAGGTGTCCGACCAGCCCAACCGCATTGGTTTCGAAGACGTCATATCCCGAACCGGTCACGAAAACGCCGCCTGTGGCCAGGGCGATGATTTCCGGCGGAGCAACAGCGGCGGCGGGCGTTCCGGGATCGCAGGAGTCCGGCGGGGGAATACCGGTTTTTTCTTCGTAGGCCCACTTCAGCGTGCTGTCCACGATTTGCCCGTTGAACGCGACGGCCTCGGCGGTATTCCAGGAGATGAAGCAACCGAGCTGCGCCTCCGACGCCACGCGCATGAGCGTACGGAAATAGAGGGTTCCCCCATCATGCCAGCAGACCTTCCCCAGATAAGAGAGCCAGGGCGGATCAAGAACAAAACCAATCCCCATGTTCATCATGGTGAAAAACTGATCGAGCGAGATATCGGCGTTTTGTTTGACCCACATGGTTTGCAGCGTGGCATTGGAAATGATGCGGCCGTTTTCCCCCAGGCCGCCCGCCAGGAGCATTTTCATGTAGCGGGCCATATCGGACGACGTGGTAAGAATGGACCCGGCAATATCGAGATTGCAAAACTCATCGGGTTTCTTTAGGCCGTCCATGTACGGGCGGGCGATTTTCTGGAAATCATAATCGGCGGATCGGCGCAGCGTGGAATTGGTCATGCCCATGCGCAAAAACAGATTGGAACTTACATACTCCGCCGCATTCATGCCGGAAAGATGTTCGATGGCCAAATCCATCATGACCAGACCGCTGTTGTTATACGACCAGTAGGTGTTCGTCGGCATGAGTGTGTATTCGGCGGCCAGCAGCATCTCGACCTGTTCAGGCGCGTCGACATGGGGCCGCACGGTAAAGCCGCCATTGAACACATCGCCGGGAACGCCCGAATGATGCGTCAGGATCGTGCGCGGCGTAATCACGTTGTCCGCAAAACGCTGATGAATCGAGAAAGACGGCAATGCATTTGTGAGCGGAGCATCCAGATCCAGCAGCCCCTGCTCCACCAGTTGCATAGAAGCAATCGCTCCAAACGTTTTGGAGCAGGAGCCGATCATAAAGACGGTGTCTTTTGTGGCGACGATTTGGTTTTCGCGATCGGCATACCCAAAACCGGTTTCCAGAACCGTATGCGGACCGTCCACGAAAGAAAACCCGCATCCCACCAGATCGTTTTCGGCCATCAGATTCGTGACGAGTGCGGTTACACGGGCGATGGTGTTGGTATAATTGTAGAGGCGAATGCTTGCCGGGGTGTCGGTTTCGGAAGAAATACACAGCCGGTAGGTGCCGGGGGAGGAACAGGTCCAACCCAGACTGTTGGTAAAAGCCTGCCCTGCGGCGGGGTCAACGGCAGGAGAAAGTTCAAGCCGAATATCGGCGATTGCATTGCTGATGAAGACGCCGTAATAGACCTCTTTCGTAGCCGTGAAATAAAAAACATTCGTTTCATGGGCGGACAAGGTGAGGTTGGTGGTTGTTCCGTTGGCCAGTGTGGGCGTCGTGGGATAGCCCAGCGCTTCCAGGGAACGACTGGCCGCATTATACATCCCGTAAAAGCAGATCATGAAAGAAGTCATCAGATCGCTGTAATCCACCAGCGGCAGATAGACGGCCACCGAAACATCCGTGTCCGGATTGTAAGCCATGAACGATAAATTGCCGACCCGGCAGCCGTTGTGGCCGAAACCGATATCTCTCGTAAACACACAACCGAAACCGTAATCGGCGTTGTCAGGCGAAGTGCAGGTTTGCATCAAATGCACCGATTCATTACTCAGTACGCCTTCGCCTTTCATGTTGGCGCGAATGAAACGGTTCATGGCGGGCAGCGTACCATACCCGTTTCCCTCACCCACCTGCGCGCTCATGTTGCAGTTGGAAACAATCAGCGTGATGTTCGTCGGACGCCGCTCCGTCCCCCACATGAATGGTTCGGGCAGCGCGGTATCGGTGGCGAGATTTGGAAAACGGATTTCCGGAAATGCCTGCGGAGCATCGCCGCCGATGACGTGGTCATAGAGATAATCCGTCAGCGTTTTATTGGTTCCACAGTGCAGCGAATAGACCCGACCAACAATCTCTGCCAGCATGGCATATCCCGTGTTGCTGTAATGATAGCCCTTGTCCGGCGAAAAATACGAAAGCTGATACACGGCATTCTGCGCGACCATTTCCTCGACCGTGAACTGATGCGTCGGATCGAGCGCGGTGATATAGTCCGTATAACTGTCGCCGCCGCACCCCGGCACCGTGTCGTTATCCACGTCGTACACCCCTGCACTGTGGCGCAAAAGCTGTTCGATGGTGATTAGATCTTTGTTCGGAATCGCCCAATTCGTCCCGGTCGGGATGTACGGTTCTGAAAATTCAGGCATACCATTTGTGATCGGATCGGTGACGTTCAGCCATCCTCGCTGCTGCATATCCAGCACGGCAGTCGCCGTGAAATTCTTGGTGTTGCTCGCGAAACGAAACGTCATGTTGGTCGTCAGCGCCAACTCCGGCGTTTCGGACGACGAAGCAAAAAAGGTCTCGTTCGAGGTCTGCAGGCAGATGCTCAGCGATGGCACGGAATTAGAAAGCGACGCCTTCATCTCCAACCACACGGCATGCACGGCATTTGAAACCTTTTCGCTGTCTGTTTGCGCCCAAACAGGCGGCAAAACGACGCAATGCATTGCCAGAAACAACGTGCCCATCATTGAGCGTCCGCGGATGCGTGAGCATCGGGGAAAAATGGCGTTAAACACGATGCGAATAGAAGAAAACACAGCATTCATATTCATACTGAGAGCACTCCTCTTATGTCATAAGTAAATAGACCTCTGGCACCATATTTTCAGCGACTTCGGAACGACCAGGAAATACTACACCATTCAAGAATAAAATGTGATTTGTATACGCCAAGCACTGACATCCTAGTCTCCTGTATTGGCCTGACAAACTAAATATGAATCATAATTGAGGGGTGACGAATGAAAAGACCACTGCTCTAACGGCAAGAAGTTATGTCATCGGTTGATAAAGATGGGCCGGGAACACTTCCCCTTGTTTTCGATCCTGTTCACCCCCATCTTTTGCTTGCATAACACCCCCAACCCCTGCAAGCTTCGCCCAACCATGACAACACAACCAAAAGACCAAGATAAGTCCATGATTCCCGACCTGCAATCCAGCGTTATCTGCGATGATGTCCGCCAGGAACGGAACGGAAAATTCATGCTGATCGGCCTCTTTGATGCCATTGGCGCACCCGAACTGCCCCTCCGCTATCCCCGCCTCTTTGCGGTCACCCGCTGGTGCAGCGGTGAAGGAAATTTCATCCAGCACACCCGCATACTCCAACCGGACCAAAGCAACGTGCTGATTGAAGGCAAGGACATACCCGTCACCCTCAACAATCCCGAATCCTCCGCCACCAATGTCGAGGTGTTCGTCAATGTCACCTTCGAGCAGGAAGGAACCTACTGGATCGAAATTCTGCTGGATGGCGATATTAAAATACGCTATCCCTTGCGCGTTGGAAAGGTTCAGCCACAACCCGGGCAACCCCCTTTCCCCCCGGCCTGACAGACCGGACAAACGGCAGGAATAACGCATCATGAGCGACGAAACACAACGCGACATACTGGACGTGGACGTGGTTTGCGTGGGAGCCGGCATCGCCTCCCTGAGCACCGCCCTGCAGTTTCTGAAAAGAGCCGCCGCCGAACCCGAATCCGAGCCGCCGACCGTCCTCATCCTGGAAAAAGGGCTCTATCCCGGAGCGCACATCCTATCCGGGGCCGTGGTGGATTCCGAGCCGCTCAAACGCCTCCTCTCCGAAGACGAATTCAACGCCCTGCCCTTCTACGATTCCGTTCGATCGGAGAAATTCGCCTATCTTACACCCCGTCATGCGCTGAATCTTCCGCTAACGCCCCCCCCCATGAAGGCCCTGGGCCTTCCGATCGCATCCCTTTCGGACCTCACCCGCCATCTCGCCGAACTCTGCGAGGCGCACGGCGCGGAAGTCTATTCTGAAATGCCGGTCGCCTCGCTGCTGGAAAAAGAAGGCCGCATCATCGGCGTACGCCTCGGTGACAAAGGGGTGGACAAAGAAGGCCACCCAAAAAGTAATTTTGAACCGGGCGCGGACGTACACGCCCACATGGTCATCCTCGGCGAAGGGGCGCAGGGCGTACTCACCAGCCAACTGATCGAACAGCAGGGACTCGACGCGGGCACCAACGAACAAGCCTATGCCATCGGCCTAAAGGAAGTCTTCGAAATCCCCGCCGCGCCCGAGCGCGTCGGCCACATCATGCACACCTTCGGCTACCCGCTCCCGCAGGATATGTACGGCGGTGGATTTCTGTACTGTCTCGACGCCACGCATGTAGCCGTCGGACTCGTCATCGCCCTCGATTACCGTCGCCCCGAAATCAATCCCCACGAACTCTTTCGCGCCTACAAGGCACATCCCCGAATCAACGCCTTTCTCACCGCCGGGAAACCGGTGAGCTACGGCGCAAAAATTCTACCCGAAGGCGGACTCTACGCCCTCCCGCGTCTCATCACCGAGGGAGCCATGATTGTGGGTGATGCCGCAGGTCTGCTCGACGCCGTTCGCCTCAAAGGGGCCCACCTGGCCGTCGAATCCGGCCTCGCAGCAGGCAACGCACTCTATGCCTGCCGGGAGAACAACGACTGGTCGTGCACGCAGGCCGCCGCCTATCCCGAAGCCCTGCAAAAAAGCCCCGGCTGGAAAAAAATGCGTCAGTATCGAAACGCGCGCCAATGGTTTGACTGGGGCCTCCTGCCCGGCATGGCCGCCATCGGCGCCGCCTTCTTCACCGCCGGAATCCTCCCACCCGGACGCAAGGCCAAAGCCCAAGATCATCCCGTGCAACCCGCCGGAAAGAAAAAACCCGTGGCGCTCCCCACCCTCGAACGGCATGTGGAAAAATCACACCGCCTCGATATTCTATCCGACCTGTATCTCTCCGGTACCGAACATGAAGAGGACCAACCCGGCCACCTGATCATCAACAATCCCGAAATCTGCCGCGACTGCATTGAGCTTTATCAGGCCCCCTGCACCCGCTTTTGCCCCGCGCAGGTCTATGAACTCCCCGAAGGCACCGAACGCATCACCATCCAACCCGCAAACTGCCTGCATTGCAAAACCTGCCAAATCAAATGCGCCATGCAGAACATTGAATGGAAACTCCCCGAAGGCGGAGGAGGACCGCGCTACAAAAACATGTAGTCCTGCCGCAATCCGTCGGATGCTGCACGCAGACCTACCCCATCGAAATTTTGCGCAGGCTGCGAATGAAAATGCCATCCACCAGACCCGCCGGGGCAAAACGCCGGAGAAACGCGCCCAGATGCGCCGGAATCGTGACGCAACTGCGCTTCGGCGGGTGCGCCGATTCCAGACAACGCAGAATCTTTTCCGCCACGGCTTCGGGCGGTTTTCGGAAATAATCGTTCATCGTGTGCGACCTCTCCGGCCCACGCGCCAGGCGCTTCCTGTATACCTTCTCAAAAACGCTCCGCTCCATATCCAAACCCGACCGGCCTTCCTGCGCGGCTGTGTCGCCAAAGGACGTGGCAATCGGCCCCGGCTCAATCAGACATACCGCAATCCCCGATCCATCGAGTTCCACACGCATCACATCCGAAATCGCCTCCACCGCGAATTTCGACGCGGAATAAATCCCCATGAAAGGCAGTGCCACCCGCCCCACCACGGAACTCACATTCACAATGCGTCCATACCCCTGTTTTCGGAACACGGGAATAAACCCATTGGTCAGCTCCTGAAGACCGAACAGATTCGTTTCAAACTGCGCGCGCATGGCGTCACGCGTCAGGTCTTCCATCGCGCCGGGTTGACCATAGCCCGCATTGTTCACCAAGGCCCCGAGCCGGCCAGCAAACCGTTCTAAAACGTCTTGAACAGCGGCGCGGATGGAAGCGGAATCGTTCATGTCCAGCGCCAGCGGCGAAAACCCTTCCGCACTCAGGCGATGGAGGTCTCCCTCTTTCCGGGCGGTCGGAATGACCTGCCAACCGCGCTGCTTGAGCAGGCACGCCGTGGCCAACCCGATGCCCGAGGAACAACCGGTGACCAGGACGGTTTTTTCTGACACAAGGGGAAATTTCATAGTGCGACGAGTATGAATACACCCCCTTGATGCAATCAAGCCCTGTTTTTAGCAAAAAGATTGAACTTACCGGACCCCTTCCGGTATATTCCTACAGCTCCATCAATCACAATGACTATGGCGGACTAACATGACAAAACGAATGCTGACTCGCTGGATGGGACTGGCCTGCATGGCGGTTATCCCGGGAATCCTTGCCTCCGCCCACGCCCAGTATATCACGGATCTGGCGGCGGGACCTTACCCCTGGTATCGGGGCATCAATGTGCCGGTGGCCGTGCATACCAATAACATGACCTTCTTCACCTTCCACGGCGGACAGCCCGCCTGGCTGGATCCGCTGGTTATGAAGTATGATCACACGACCGGCCTCATCGAAGGGCCCGTGAAGGTGGGCGACAATCAATTGGCTCCGGAAAACGATACGCACGGGGCACCCGCCATTCAGGTGGATCGTGACGGATATATTCATGTCATCTACGGCGGACATGGCTACTGGAGAAGTTACATGCACCATGCCATTTCACAAAGGCCGTTCGACATCACGGCCTGGAATGATCTGAGCAACATCGAGTCCAACGCCACCTACCCGACGCTCTATAACATCCCCGATGATCAAATGTTCTATTTCTACCGGGAAGGCAACTACGCCTGCAATCACCGCACCAATTGGGTGTTTACCTGCTCTACGAACAACGGCCACACCTGGTCCACCCCCGAAAAACTACTCCTGGGCGGCGCTCAGCGAACCGATGGCGTGTATTTCGTTACCAACACCTATTACGATGGCTGGTACGGCAACATGTGGGAAATCGACGGTGAGCTTCATTATGTGGCCCAGTATCACCCCTGCATCTGCGGCCAAACCACGAACGAAGTTCAGGAAGAGCGACGCCGCCTGCACATTTACTATCTCTGGCGCGACACCAACGGAATTTGGCGCGCTCCAAACGGCACCGAGCATACCCCGCCCTTCTCACTTGAAAATATGGATGAATGGTTCCGTATCGTGACCTCCGAGCCCTATAAAGGCATGTCCAACGAATTTCAATCCATTACCCCCCGCGACTTCAAGCTTACCTGCGCGGGCGAACCGTTGGTTTTGTACCGCTCCGGACATTACGAGGAAGGTAATGACAAAGAGATAGCCAAGTGCCTGTTGGCCTGGGGCGATACTAACGGCAACTTCTCAGTAACCAATGCCCCATACACCTGGTTCATGCGTCCGTCTGCAACAGACACGAACGCGATCGATTTTTATGGAGACTGGGGCATCTACCGCACCACCAACCGCGGCCAAACCACCAACCAGATTGCCGATCCGTTTTCATCTGAAAGAACGGTCAACATGATCGAAATTCAGGGGGCCCCGGATAGTGCCTTCATTTTGTCTATGCAACAAATCACGACCAACAAAACCATTTGCAACACCAACGCCCTTAAACTCTACCTCTGGGGAACGAATGGCTATATCTCACCGATCACCGCCAACCAGCAGCCGCATGTGCCCGGAACACCGAATATGAGCGTTGTTGGATTTGATGCTGCTGTTTCGTGCAGCAATACGATGGTCTGTGTGTACGGCACTCGTACGAATGTTCTGTTCCAGGAATATGATCCGGTTCGTAACGAATGGTTTAATCTTGAATCCATTCACGGCGGCAACAATCCCGGCTGTATTACCGACTCCAACCTGGTTCGTGCCGGCGGCGTGTCGATTGCCGCTGCAACCAACGGCATGTATCATATTCTCTGGAATGAAGCCCCGGAAGTCGGCGCCGGAAACAATAACCTGGTATGGATGAAAGGCAACCCCGGCAACTGGGAAAATGCACAACGGGTATTGCGCTCCGCCACCATTCCGAACAACCGTTTTCCCCGTTTGCTGTATGATAAAATACGTGATGTAATTGTTGCGACATGGATTGCCACCGGCACCAACAGCCAGTTCATCGCGGAATGGGCACCCGATGCCGATGCTGCAACGGTCAGCAACGCCATGCATACAGCAACGATCTACGCCTTTGAAGCCGCCACCTGGGCGCCCTGTATCGCCTGGAACCCTGAAACCAATTTGCCAGGCACCGTGATACAGGCCAAAGACAGCACCGACAAGGCGGACATCCAGTTTGCCCAGCGCTTGACAAGCGGCTGGCCCTCCTCTCCACAGGCCGTTGCGGTAACCACAAATGCAAACGACTCGTACCCAACACTGACGTATCTTTCCGACGGAACCGCCTGCGTTGCCTACCACACGGATTCACCAACAACCGGACTTGTCTTTTCCATCCAAACAGATGCAGGCTGGACCAATTACCTCACCACGTTCGATGCCTATGCGCTGGATATCGCCTCAACCACCCGTTCCAACACACTCTTTGCACTTGTTATGACCGCTTCGGGTCTTGATCTGATCCGCTTTAATACAGATACGGGAACCATTCTGGATTCCTGCTGTCTTGGCGGAACACCACCGGATTGGATGGGCGGTCATCTTGAATCCTTTACCAACGGGACAATCTTTGCCATTTGGCAGTGTATAGATTCTATTGGCGGAAAGACCCTGTTTTACAGCCGCCTTCTCCCCTGCGGCGCCGCCGACAACGACTCCGACCAACTCCCCGACACCTGGGAAATTGAATATGGCGGCATGACCAACCTGCAAAGCGGCGCCCATGATCTCGACACCGACGGACTAGCCGACACGGCCGAATACGTGGCCGGCACGGCACCCAATGATCCCACCTCCCTCTTCCAGCTCGCACCCGCCGAAACGGAAGAAAGTGAAGAGGGATTCCAAATCAAATGGAACGGGCTCGCCGGACGCCTGTATACGCTCCATGCCGCCACCAATCTGACAGACACACCCGCCTGGACCACTCTGCCCGACGCCACCGATCTGCCGGGCGTCGACGGCCTCATGACCCATACGGATGCCACCGCACAGACCGTCTCGTATTACCGTATTCACGTGGAGATGGATGACTGACCCTTTCCCGATCCACAAGGAAGTATATACATCTTAATATCAGATAGAGTTTGCATATTGAAATGAACAGGGTATAGACGCACCCGCATCTTGATATGGATTCAGGGAAACCACACAAACCGTTCGGCTGCGCCGGACGGTTTTTTCATTAGAGGGAAGAGGACCATGGGCTTTACAACACTGGGATTGAAAACGGAACTGCTGCAGGCGATTACGGATATGGGGTTTGAACTCCCCATGCCCATCCAAAAGGAAGCCATACCGGTTCTCCTGAAAGGCGAGCGCGACTTCATTGGTCTCGCCCAGACCGGCACCGGTAAAACAGGCGCTTTCGGACTCGCCCTCCTGCAGCATATCGACACCGAAACCAGCCGAACACAAGGCCTGGTCATCTGTCCCACCCGCGAACTCTGTATGCAGATCACCGAAGAATTAAAGACCTTTTCGGCCCGGCTGCCCCGGGTGCGTGTCACCGCCGTCTACGGCGGCGCATCCATTGCCGTGCAGATCAATCAGATCAAGCGCGGGGCACATATCGTCGTCGCCACACCCGGACGACTGCTCGACCTGATCCGCCGAAAAGCCGTACTCCTCGGAGAGGTCTCGCGCGTCGTCCTTGATGAAGCCGATGAAATGCTCAACATGGGATTCCAGGAGGACATCGACGCCATTCTCTCGCAGATCCCCGAACACCGCCGCATCTGGCTCTTCTCCGCCACCATGCCACGTGAAGTCGCCCGCATCGCGCAAACCTATCTCACCGATCCCGCCGAAATCACCGTCGGAAACCGCAATCAGGGCGCGGAAAACATCCGTCATCTCTATGGCATGATGCATGAAAAAGACCGCTATCAGGCCCTGCGACGCCTGATCGACTTCACCCCGGACATCTTCGGCCTCGTCTTCTGTCGAACCCGGCAGGAGACTCAGACCGTGGCTGAAAACCTCATGCACGACGGGTATATGGCCGATGCCCTGCACGGCGATATGTCCCAGGCCCAGCGCGATTATGTCATGCGCAAATTCCGCCAGAAAACCATTCGGATGCTCGTGGCCACCGATGTCGCCGCACGGGGTCTCGATGTGAACGACATCACTCACGTCGTTCATTACCGCCTCCCCGACGAACCCGCCATCTACACCCATCGCAGCGGACGCACCGCGCGCGCCGGAAAGTCCGGGGTATCACTCGCTCTGATCAACATGCGCGAACTGCGCCGCATACGCGAACTCGAGCAGCGAGGCAAATTCCGCTTTGAACAGATGAAATTCCCCTCCGGACGAGCCATCTGCGAAAAACAACTCTTTGCCCTGATGACGCGCCTCGTGGAAACCAAAGCCAATCAGGAGGACATCGCCCACTACCTGCCGCCCGTCTATGACCTGCTCAACGATCTCTCCAAAGAGGAACTCATTCAGCGTCTCATCGCCGTGGAATTCACCCGTTTTCTTCATCACTATCGCGACGCCGCCGACATCAATGCCACACATCACAACGAACCTGAACGCAGGCGCTTCGGCGCCGACCGCGCAAGTCGTGGCGAACGACGCGCCCCGCGCGACGGACAAGCCGACGGCTTCCGCCGCTCGGAACGCGGAAGAGCCCCGGCCAACACCAAGCGCTTCAGCCTTTCGGCCGGCGGACAGGATTACGTCAACAAAGGCGCCGTGGTCCGACTGATCTGCGAAAAAGCCGGCATTGAATCCACCATGATCGGAAGCATTGAAATCAAACCGGACCGCACCTACTTCGAAGTGGAGGGAGCCGCAGCTTCACGCGTACTCAAATACGCGCGATCCGCCTCGCTCGACGGACGTTCCGTTCGGGTGGATCCCGCCGAGGCCCCGCCACGCGGCAAACAACGCCCCCACCCCGCCCGACGCAACAAGAAGCGGCCTCCCCGCGGCGAGGGGTAGGGCGAGGCTCTCCGAGCGCTCTGGGGCATAAGCCATGCGCTCTCCAAAAACCATTTTCCAATCATTGGAAACTTTTCACACCGTTTTTCCAATCATTGGAAACTTTTTCAGCGATTTTTCCAATCATTGGAAACTTTTCACACCGTTTTTCCAATCATTGGAAACTTTTTCAGCGATTTTTCCAATCATTGGAAACTGTTCAACCGGGAGGATCTCAGCGTATTTCGGCGAAGAGGGGTGGACCGGCGGGAGGAGGCTGGTCATCGCCGGCAGCGATGGGGAGTTCCACGATAAACCGCGCGCCGCCCGTGTCGCTGTTTTCAGCCCGTATTTTCCCGAGATGATCCTGAATAATTCCCCGACTGATGGAGAGGCCCAGCCCGGTCCCCTCCTCCGATGGTTTAGTGGTATAGAACGCCTCCCAAATAACATCCAGCTTATCCTGCGGAATCCCCGGCCCGTTATCCTCCACCACAATCCGCAACATCTCTGCATCGGCTTCTCCGCGAATATGCAAGAGGCCGCGGCGGGCCTTTCGCTGCGGCTCCATGGCCTGCGCGGCATTGTGAAACAGATTGATGAAGACCTGTTCAATCTGTCGGGAAATGCCGGCAAAACAAGGCAGATTCTCCGGAAGATCCAGCTTCACCTCGGCCACATACTTCAGCTCATTACTGCACAGCTTCAGGGCATCGCTGATGCACGGGCCAAGAGCACAGTGCTGTTTCTCTTCCGCATCCCGACGCGAAAAGTTTTTCATGGATTTCATGATGCCGGTCACCCGCTCAACGCCTTCGCTCATCGTGGTCATGAAGTTCTGCGCATTGCGCAGAAAGCTCAACATATCCTCCGTGGCTTCGGCCTGGCCCTCCACGGCCTGTATCAGCGAGGGGAAGCACGTATCCAACTCACGCTGCATCATCTCCGCTGAGAGGGAGATGTAGGCCAGCGGATTGTTGATTTCGTGGACGATCCCGGCGGAGAGCGAACCGAGGGTAGCGAGCCGTTCGGCATGAATGAGCTGTTGCGCACGCGCCTCGGCCAGGGCTTCCAGATGATCGCGGTGTTTTTTCAGTTCCATCTGCATCTGTACCCGGGCGCGCACCACCGCCGGGCTGAACGGCTTGGTGATGTAATCCACTGCACCAAGCTCAAATCCACGCGTTTCATCTTCTTCGTCGCTGAGCACGGTGATGAAAATCACGGGAATGGCCGCGGTTCGGGCGTTCGCTTTGAAGTTCGCGCAGGCTTCATAGCCGCTCATCACCGGCATCTGCACATCCATCAGGATCAGGTCCGGACACTTTTCTCCCGCCGCGCGTTCCAGTGCTTCGCGTCCGTTTTTGGCAATAATCAGATCGCAAAAGTCCTGCAGTGTTTCGATCAGAATGGCCAGGTTGGCGGGTTCATCATCCACCAGCAGCACCACAGGATTTTCTTCAACTGGATTCATAAGCAACTCCCTGCGTCATACACCGGAGGCATCCCACTGTGTATATATCTTTTTCAGTGAAGTCCGTGCCTCTTCAAAATCATAATCCATCACCTGGCGATAGAGCGCTTCGGCCATCTGTTCTCCCGAGAAGGCCTGAACATCCTTATGAAGGTGTTCCATCAGGCGGGAAGCGCCGGCACTGCCGACCGCGAGCATCTGATCCAGCTCCGCGAGTTTTTTCTGATACTCCGCCATCGTGAGCGAAGAGACCCCCGCATGAGCACGTTGTTCGGTTTGTTCCTGACCTTTTCTGGCAAAGGTCTCTATGGCACGAACGCAGTCGGAGAGAACGGTTCTGAACACTTCGCAGTTTTGCTGCGCCTCGGCCAACCGCCCGGCCTTGGCATCGCGTTCGAGCTGTTCAGCCACCCGCTGCAAACGCAGGAGCGAAAGGTTTCCGGCGGCACCCTTGACCGAGTGAGCAATGCGCCCGGCCTCTCCGGCATCCCCTTCCGACAAAGCCTGCTCCAAATCCCGCAGCAAATCCGGCGCGCTGCGCATGTAGTCGGCCAGCAACCGACGATAAAGGGCTTCATTGCCATTGACACGTCGCAGGCCTTTGGCCTCATCGAGCAACACATCAACCAAAGCATCTGCCGGAGCACCCGCATCCTCCAAGGGCGCCTTCTTCGAGTCCATGGGTTTTTCAGGGAAACGCGGGCGAATGTGGCGGGCCAGCGCCTGAAAGAGCAGATCCGGCTCAATCGGTTTGGTGACATAGTCATCCATCCCCGCTTCCAGACATTTTTCCATATCGCCTTTCATGGCGTGCGCCGTCATGGCGATAATCGGAATACCGGCGCTCTCATCGGGCCGTTGGCGTACCAGGCCGGTGGCGATGAAGCCGTCCATCTCCGGCATCTGCACATCCATCAGGATGCCGTCATAGCGATTCTGATCAAGCAGGGCGAGCACCTCGGAACCGGTCCGCGCTACATCTGCCGTCATACCCATGGCCAACAGATTTTCCAGGGCCACTTCCTGATTGATCGGATTGTCCTCCGCCAAAATCAGGCGCACCCCTCTGAAACGATCCGGCGCGAATCCTCCGCCCCCCTCCAACGACTCGCCGGGCTTTGCCGACGCCCGCACGGCGTCGAAAGCGACGGCTTCCTCTTCCGCCGTAAGCACGCCGAACGGAAGCAACACCGTGAAGGTCGACCCCTTGCCGACTTCACTGCTCACCGTAATGTCTCCTCCCATCCGTTCGGCCAACTGTTTCGAGATGGCCAACCCCAACCCCGTTCCGCCGAATTGGCGCGAGGTGCTTCCATCCACCTGCGTAAAGGAGGTGAAGAGTTTTTTCAAACTCTCGGGCGGAATGCCCATTCCGGTGTCGGTGACTTCGAACAGCAGGCGGATCGTGGACGGGCAGGCACCGGGCGCAATCGGATTTTCCGGGCGAATGTTCAGGGTGACCCCGCCCTGCATCGTGAATTTGAGTGCATTACCGGTCAGATTCACCAGAATCTGGCGCAGCCGTACGGGGTCGCCCAGCAGGATGCCCGGGAGAGAAGGCGCCGTCTCCACGCGCAATTCGAGTTGCTGCTGAGCGGCTTTTTCCACAAACAGATCATTCAATTCCGTCACCACATCGCCGAGGCGAAAGGGAATCCACTCCACCTCCAACTTGCCGGCCTCGATTTTGGAAAAATCCAGAATATCGTTAATGATTCGCAACAGGGCACGTGCCGAGACACTGATTTTTTCCAGGTAGTGATGCTGTTTCGGATTGAGATCCGTTTTCATCGCCAGATCGGTCATGCCGATCACGCCGTTCATCGGCGTGCGGATTTCATGCGACATGTTGGCCAGGAACAGGCTCTTGGCCTCGGCGGCGGCTACGGCGGCATTCCGCGCAGAGAAGAGTTCTTCTTCCGCCTGTTTGCGTGTGACGATCTCCCGCTCGAGTTCCTCGTTGATGGCACGCAGGCGGACATTGAATTCACCGACCAATTCCTTTTGCCGGTATTTCACAATCGTCACCGCCAGGTAGGTCAACAGCCAGGCGATCATGGCCGGTACCGGCACCACCACCAGATAAAAGAGGCGCAGAAACAGCAGGCTGAGCAAGACCGGATAAACCACGCAAAAGACCATCACCAACAGCGAAATCAGAGAGCGGGTATGAATCACCACAAAAATCAGGAGCAGGCCCCCTACCAGCATCCCCAGCAGATTGGCAAAGACCAGCCAGCGCGGCTCGCGGAGCATGTCGCCCGCCAGCATATTGTCCAGAGCCGTGGCCTGAATCTCCACCCCGGAAATATCCTTGTGAAACGGGGTGTTGCGCATATCGTGCAGACCGGCGGCAGACGCGCCGATCAGCACCACCTTATCCCGCACCAGGGCGGGATCAAACCGATTTGCAAGCACCTCGGAGGCGGGAATGGAGGGGAATCCGCCGCGACGGAAGTTCAGCACAAGCATCCCGGTGGAATCGGTCGGAATGAGCGTATCGCGCAGTTCGATGGCCTTCACGCCGCGAATGCCTTCGTCATCATATATCAGCGTCATCATCCGCTGGTTCAGGTACAGCCGCAAGGCCTGCAGAGAAAGTGCCGCGTACATACGGTACGGGCCGGCGGCAATCACCAACGGCGTCCGGCGGATGATATCGTCCTGATCCTTCACGGTATTGAAAAATCCGGTCTGCGCCGCCGCCACCAGATTGGACAGCGAAATTTCCAGGTCTAAGGCATTAAGAAGGTACTGATTCTCCGGCACACCCCGAATGAGAAACTGACCGCGATAAAAGGGATCACGCTCGTTGAACCGCTCAATGCTTTCCGACGTGGACGACTCGCCACTGCCGCCCAGATGCATGTAACACCCCAATACCGAGCGGCCCCTGGACAGGGACAAGGCCAGCATTCCGTCAAAACCCGGACATGGATTCGGCAAGTCCTTCACCACGGGACGCACCCCATAGGCCTGCTGCCAGGTTTCCAGAATCTCGCCGGGGGTGGTGCGATCCCGTTCCGGAAACACGACATCAAATGCCACCACAGCAGCACCCGCCGCCCAGAGATGATCCACCATTCGCGCGACCTGATAACGCGGCCAGGGCCACTGCCCCGTGGAACGGATGCTTTCGTTGTCGATATCAACAATCACCACTTTTCCGCTTTGCGGGGGCGAGGCCATCAGGCGCGTCATGGTATCATAGGATTGGAGCGAAACCGCCCGAAGAAAGCGCGGGTTCATGATGGCAATCAGCATGCACAGCAGCAAAACCGCTACGCCGGCCACGATCGCGGGCAATCCACGCTCCTGACGAAATCCCGCTTCGGCCACTGGTTTCTTTTCCTTTGTTCGGGTCACCCTTTCGCCTGCTTCCCGTTTATCTACGGATCCAGATTGGCGCCGTAGGATCCGGTCACAAAAGGCCCCTCCGGCTGGCCGCTGTCCAACTCATAATTTCCGGCCGCACCGCTGATCGGCGCAACGGCTCCGGGACCCACAAGATGGCCATCCACATGCCGATCGGGGAAATCGGCGGTAGTGAAAGATTCACCCCGACTGTTCAGCATGATATCGGTAGGCGTACCCGACAACCGCTGATCGGCATCCAGCGTGCCGTGCAACACGTTGAAATAAAGGGTATCAGCGGAGGCGGTGTCGGTATCGTACAGGCTGAAACTGGCGTTCCAGTCAACTGGAGAGGGACCCCCGATCTGGATATCCATGGTGCAGTAACCGCGCAGATAATGGGTGCTGTCTTCCCGGATAACCAAGGCGCCACTGCTGCCGCTGCCGCTCAGATTGTAGGCCACGGTACCGGCGGCAATCGCGGCCACGCTTTCGGGCGTGAGGGCCTGCCCGGCGGAATAGGTGCCGGCAATCTTGTCGTCCTGCGGGTTGATCCAAACCCCCCAGGACCAGTTATTGCCGCTATCCTCCTCGTGCTTCACATAAGGGATTGGCGTGGGTGTGGGAAGCGGAGTGGGTCGAGGCGTCGGATCGGGATCGGGTGTCGGATCGGGAGGAGTCGGAAAGGGCTCGGGTGTCGGATCGGGATCGGGATCGGGTTCGGGTTCGGGTTCGGGCATTTCCACTTTGTCGGACTGCGGAACAATGTCGTCATTAAAGAAATCGACATCATTCCGCAACGGGTCATCCGCGAACGGCAATAAGGAGGAATCCTGGCGCGAGTCGTCGCCGCCATCCGCTCCGCCCGAAAACTCACTGGGGCCTCCGCCAGGCCCTTCTTCCGCACCACCATCGGACCCGCCATCGTCTGCTCCGCCATCGGCTTCCGCACCACCGGCGTCGGCTCCTGATGAGGCCGGCGCGCCGACTTCATTCAGGATGCCCCTGATTTCTTCCAAGGAGAACAAACGCTCTTCCATCCGCCCGCCAACATCCACCGTGACCAGCGTTCCGGGCTCCACGATGTTTAACACACGCGAACCCTCATCGCCGATCACCACCCCTTCCACTGGACCGTTCGCTTGAATATGTATCGTTCTCCCTGACGAAATTTCGACAATGTAAAATTTGTCACTTCGTCCTCCGAGGAGAAACAGCACCTCACACCCACGGATGCCAATCACCGCCTTGCCGGTTTCCACCCTGAATCCCTCCTGATTCAACTCCACGATTTTTCCGGTTACGGCGCGGAACACGCCTTTGATCAATTTGAAAAAAGCCTTATTGTCGGACTTGTTCGACGGGTTATAGATGTAGTCATCCACCACCATCTCGCTGCGTTCGCCCTGTACAATGACCGAATCGTCATCGAACATAATCTGGGCCTTTGCGCCCGGACCCGTCACGATACGATCATAGGAATACACCGGCGATTGCAGCGAAAGAGCCCGCTGAATACCATCCTGCGAAACCGCATGCACGCCGCCTTCCAGCGCAACCACCAGCCCTATCGGATCCTCGGCACGCGCCCCCGCGCAAAAATACGCCACACTCAGCAACAATCCTGCCAACCAACTCACCTTTTTCATAACGTTCCCCCTCCCCTAGAATGTGCAGGATGTACTCACGGTGAATACATTCCGTTCATATGTATACAGATCAAAATTGGAATTGTTTCGGGTAAACCGATAACTTAAATCAACGTTCCACCGATCATTCAATCGCCGGCTCACTCCGCAGGCGATAATGCCCTGCTTATCATCGCGGTCATCGGCCGACAATGGCGGGCGTTCATCGTATTTCGACCAGCGCCCCTGAAGCAGCCCGTACAGCGAGGTGTGGGAGAACAACCGGTAATCCGCCGAGAGGCTCCCTTCGACGCCCCAATTCGCATACATCTCCTCCCGGGCCTCTTCACGAATCAGGCGCGCACCCAACGACACACTGTTGCGGTCACGCCCCCAGAGCCAACGCAGCGTTTCACCCAGCGATCCCGTCATGCCGGTATAATCGGAATCATGCACGTAATCCCGATACTCCAGCGTACCCAGCGTCAACAGATGCATATTGGCCCTTAATGCATACACCAGGGAGGGGCTCGTCCCGTAGATACGCGCCAGCGCCTCATGCCCGCGCAGCACATACTCCAATCGCAGCGGCCAGTGCAAAGCATGCCGAACACCCGTATGCTTCAGTCCGATGGCCGCATTATAATAGCCCATTTCGTATTCATTGTGGTCATCCAGCACCGACTGGTAAGCACCCAGCCAGCCGTATCCCTTCCAAAAGCCCTTGCGCCCAAGTTCCACTTCCGCCGCCGTGCTCAGGGATCCATACATCCCCCAGGCCTCCTGGGGTTTCGATTCCGGATCCACCGCCAGCGTATCAATCCAAAAACTCCCGCTGCGGATCGGCTCGATGCTGATCAAGGCATCTGCCGGCCCCACATTCACGTTGTCATCATGAAAACCACCCACATCCAACCTCAGCGACCAATGCCAGGCCTGCTCCTCCGCCACCATCGCCTCCAAACGACGGTTGATGCTTTCGCGCACGCCTTCGGGCGGGCTCTCCGCCAACACCAGAGCAAACTGCTCGCGCGCGAGATCATTCTGCTGCATCAAGACATAAACATCCGCCAGTTCCAGCCGCGCACGCAAATGGTCCGGCTGCACCGACAGCACCCGCTCCAACGCCAAGGCCGAATGAGAATACTTCCCCGCCCGCTTCGCCGCGAGGGCATACGCCAGATTGATCTGCACATCCGAAGGATTTTCCCGAAACAATTGGGAAAAGGCTCCGCAGGCTTCCGGATAGCGCCCCGCTTCGTAGTCCTTCCAGGCCGATGCAAAGGCCGGGTTCACCAGCTTCGCGGAAAACATGGAACGGTCATCGGCGGATCTCTCCGCTCCCGACGCGCACGGCAGGAACAAAAGACCCGCCGGCAAAAACAGCAGCATCAACAGGCGTCCACTCAACACGCTATCCTCCTGTCCGATCGTACGACGCCTCACCCTGAAGGTTCCGCGCCTTTAGTAACCAATGAAGTGAAAGTGTAGAACAACCAAACGACCTCGGCAACATTAACTTTCCCATAGCGGGATTTTTCCAATCGTTGGAAACTTTTTTCCGCGTTTTTCCAATCGTTGGAAAAAGGGCAAGAGGATCGGCACGACCCTTTCCAATCATTGGAAAAAGCAGAAAGCCCGTGCGGACGCACGGGCTTTCTTTTGGTTTTCGCTTTTTGGAATGGTTGATTATCCGTTCTTCACGCGCTCACAGTAGAGCGAGGGAATGGCGGCATACATGGCGGCAGCCTGCACCAACTCGGATTTCCAGGTCAGTTCGTTCGGAGCGTGGGCCTGATCTTCATGGCCCGGCCCAAAACCGACCACCGGAATGTCGTGCATCCCCATGATCGCCACGCCATTCGTGGAAAACGTCCACTTATCCACTACCGGCTCCTTATTGAAAAGCCCCTGGTAGGCGGACACGAGCGACTGGGTCGGCGCGGCATCCTCGGGAATGACCCAGGTCGGGAAATATTTTTTCGTGGGATAAACCAGGCCGGTATAGGCCGCGCGTTCATAGGTGAGCACCTCGACCGTTGCATCCGGATAGCCCGCGCGTGCGGCGGCATCCTTGAGTTCGGCACAGGCGATTTCCTCGGTTTCACCCACGGTCAGACGGCGGTCCACCTGGATCGTGGCCGAATCGGGCACGGCGCACTGCGAGGGCGAGGAGAAAAAGAACTGGGTAGCCGTAACGGTGCCTTTGCCAAGAAATTCGTCATCGGCCAGACGCTCGTTCAGCTTTTCGATTTCCAGGGCAATACGCGCCATTTTATAGATCGCATTGTCACCGCGTTCGGGCGCCGAACCGTGGCAGGACAACCCCTTAATGCTGACCGTCATTTCCATACGCCCGCGATGGCCCCTGTAAATCCGGCACGAGGTGGGCTCGGTGGAAACCACGAATTCCGGACGGATTCCGCTTTCCTTGATAATGTATTGCCAGCACAGTCCATCGCAATCCTCTTCCATCACCGTGCCGGTCACCAACAGCGTGAACTCATCCTCCAACTTCAAATCCTTGATGATCTTTCCGGCGTAGACCATGGAGGCCATCCCGCCTTCCTGATCGGACCCGCCGCGCCCGCCAATCGCATCTCCTTCTTCCATGCCCTGATAGGGGTCAAATTTCCAGAGACTGCGATCGCCGATACCCACGGTGTCAATATGGGCGTCCATGGCAATCAGATGTTTTCCCTTGCCGATCCAGCCGAGAATGTTCCCCATGCCATCCACTTCCACCTTATCAAATCCCACGGCTTCCATTTCCTGCCGAATACGCTCCACCACCGCACGCTCCTCGCAGCTTTCGCTCGGAATGGCAATCATGTCACGAAGGAAACGGGTCATTTGCGGTTTGTATTCTTCGGCTTTGTTCAGAATGGCCTTGAAATCAACACTCATGTTCTTCTCCTGCTTGCTGTTCATGGTGCGGCTCCGTTCGGGAAGCCGGGGACGGCCTTGCTGCCGGCCAATGGGAGTGAATATACACCAGAGTGCCCGATCATGAATGGGAAATCAGCTTTTATTTTCCTGATTACGCCGGAGGAAAATCAAATTCCGTTTCAAAAAGATCGGCCAGTTTACGGCAGAAGGCTTCTTCCCCCTCCCCTTCCACACGAATGACGATCTGCGCCCCCTGTTCGAGACCCATGGAGATCAGATCGAGCACCGAACGCAGCGTACAGGTGCCATGCCCCGGCGATTCCACCTGAATGGTACCCGAATAGGATGCGGCCGCCTTGATAATCAGGGCGGATGGCCTGCAATGAATGCCTGCGCTGTTCTTGATGGTTGCGTTGAGTTCTATCATGGACCTCTGCCTGCCGGGACGAAACAACATCCGCCCCAAAAGGCCCTATATCTAGGCATCGACATCCTGAAATGCAATCTCTTTGTAGCACTTTCGCAGCCGGCGGAAATAGACCTGTTGACAGATCGCGTGTTAAGAACTATGATCCGATTATCATTGGTGCCAAGTGTAATATCCATGGGGGGGTTGCAGGAAGGGTGCCGCAAAGGAGGTTATTTATGCGCTCAATTCACGTCCTTTTCATTGCTGTTGCTTTCACCCTGTTTCTATTCACCCCAATCGCTCCGGCCGTCACACCGCTTTCCGATCCGGCGGCACTGACGGCCAATCTGTATACCAACCCCGCTCCGACCGTGAATGCCCGGCTCGGTTCCGCTGCAGCTGTTCACGGCAATTACCTGCTGATGGGTGCGCACAGGCACAACAACGACAAAGGGGCATGCCATCTGTACAACAAGACCCCGGACAACCGTTGGGAACTGGAAGAAACAAAAACGTTTTCCCTGGGTTCCGCACAATTCGGCGGTTCGGTGGCCATTAACGATACTTATTTTTTTGTAGGCGGGATGTATTATGATAACGGGGCCTACTCAGATGCCGGCGCCGTGGCAATGTATGGCAAGAACGCCCTCGGGAACTGGAAGAGTCTTGGGATGCTGTATCCAGGGGACCTCTCCGCTCAAGCCTATTTCGGCAACAGCCTTGCCCTGCATGAACACTATCTGGCGGTCGGCTCATTCGGACATAACGGCAAACGCGGGGCCGTATATATTTTCACCAATTCCGCCGGAACCTGGACGCAAACAGCCCGCCTGGCCCCCGGCGACCTGGCCGCCAACAACTGGTTCGGGGACGCCCTGGCCATGAATAATCAGTACCTTGCAATAGGTGCTCCCTATCAAAGTGCCAACGGCATAGCCTCCTCAGGAGCCGTATACCTTTACAAGAACATCAACGGCACCTGGACCTATCAGAAAAAACTGACCGGCGGAAATATGGCCAACGCTTACTTCGGCTCATCCGTGGCCCTTTCAGACAAATTCCTGTTGATCGGCTCTCCATATGAACCCATCGACGGAATCAACCCCGGTGCGGTGTATGTATATGACCTCAGCCAAAGTTCCACGCCGGTGAAATGCCTGCTCACAGCCATCACCCCTCAGGATGACGCGGCCTTCGGCAGCGCCGTGGCTCTGGATGGAAATGCCGCCATTGTCGGCGCGCCTCTTTATGACGACGACGCCACGACACATGCCGGACTGGTAACCTTGTACCAATATGACGAATCCGCCGGTTCATGGTACACCATTCGCGATCTTCCCACCCAATCCCTGAGCGCAGAAGATCGTTTCGGCGATCATCTAGCCATGTACCGCAACACCCTCGTCTGCACGGCCCCCTATGCCGACCAGGACGTTCTATCCAATGCCGGAAACTTCTACGTCTACGATCTCAACCAGACTTGGTTTAGCGAAGGCAAAGCCGCAGGCGACCAGTCGGGCTCCCGCGTAGGACTCAACGGCACCCGCCTCGCCGCTTCCGCACCCTATCGAAACGCAAACGGCCTCAACAGCTCAGGTGCCGTGGATATCTTCCGCAAACATGGACGCGATTGGACCCTCGAACAAACGCTGACCGAGCCCGTAGGCTCGCGGGCGGCCAACAACTACTTCGGCTACGGAATGGCCCTCGGGCGTAACGCATTGATCGCCGCCGCCGACTTGGGCGACTATGGTTATTCAAACAACGGGAAAATCTACATCTATGAACGCTCCGGCAACACTTGGAATGCGGTCTATTCACGCACGGGACAAGGCGATAATTGGAAGTACGGTAACAACGTCGCCATGGGCGAAACACACGCCGCCGCCACCCGCTACAATTCCGGAAATCTGGCCACCTACATCGACACCTTCACACGTGCGGGAAATGGCACCTGGTCGCTGGACCCCACCTCCGTCTCCCCCAAATTCGGGTCAGGCGACATTGACTTCGGATGCGACATCGCCATCGATGGCGACTGGATGCTTGTCGGTTCAAGCGCCTATGACTCCGACAGAGGCGGCATCCACCTCTACCAATGGGATGGCAATCGGTGGGTTGGGAAGTATGGAGCACTCGGGCTTCCCGGGTCCCTCTTTGGTGCCGGCGTGGACGTCTGCGGCAATCTCTTTGCGGCAGGACGCCCCGGCGTTGATGAGCAACGCGGTAGCGTTAGGCTTTACGGCGTCAATGGAGATTCCTTCGTCTATTACGCCACACTAACCGCACCCGACGGCGTCGCCGGCGACCGCTTCGGCTGGTCCGTCGCCTTTGCCAAACAGGGGAACACCCTTCTCGTCAGTGCCTACAAAAAACACCTCGGTTCCCTAAGCGATGTGGGCGCAATATACGTCTACCGAAAGGGTGCCAATAACTCCAACTGGACCTATGACGGCATCATCTATCCACCTGATAACGGGTCCCTTTCAGCATCTGACTACTTTGGAAAAGATATCGCCGCCGCAGGCAACTCGCTCGTCGCCGGACTCTACAGCTACGACGGCGAAGCCGGCAATAGCGCCGGCGCCGTGGCCCAAATTCAGATCACCCCCTTCACCACCCCAGCCGATTTTGATGGCGATGGCATCACCGATTTCGGATGCTACCACCCCCCCTCCGGCGGGTGGTATGTCTACAAAAGCCGCGAGGGATACTGGGAAAACCATTTCGGCTACGAAGGAACCCTCCCCTTTGTGATGGACTGCGACGGCGACTGGAAGGTCGACTTCGGATGCTACCACTCCGCCTCCGCAAACTGGTACGGCTACGGCACCGTCAAAAAATTCTGGACCTCTGCTTTCGGAAACCCCAACACCCAATCCATCACCGGTGACTTCGATGGCGACGGCGTGGTTGACCTGGGATTCTTTGATTCCTCCATTCCCAAGTTCTACTTTATGTGTTCCACGCGGGGCTACAGAGACGACCAATTCGGTTTGACCGACACCGTGCCCATCACCGGCGATTTCGATGGCGACGGAATCGACGACTACGGCACGTACTACGACGTGACCGGCGCCTGGAACATCCGCCGAAGCCGCGACGGCGACTGGGCCAACAACTTCGGCTACGAAGGCACCCTCCCCGTCACCGGCGATTTCGATGGCGACAACATCATGGACTTCGGATGCTACCATCCCCCCAGCGGCGGATGGTATATCTATAAAAGCACCGACGGCTACTGGGAAAACTACTTCGGATTCGAAGGCACTCTCCCCGTCACCGGCGATTTCGATGGCGATGGAATCGAAGACTTCGGATGCTACCATCCGCCGACGGGCGCCTGGTACGTCTACAAAAGCAACGAAGGATTCTGGGAAAACTACTTCGGTTACGAAGGCACGATCCCGATGAATTGAGCGCCCCGACAACCCGTTCGGATTCGGTATCGGACAGTATTACGGGTCCTCGCCGAGGCCCACCAGAGTGGCGAGGCCTCCCGCAGCCGTTTCCCGGTACTTCGGATTCATATCGCGCCTGGCTTCCACCATGGCCCGAATGGTTTTATCGAGGTCCACCCGTAGGTCGGCAGCGCTGCGGACATACTGAAGGGCAACCTCTTTGCAGCACTTTCGCAACCGGAAAAAATGGACATATTGACAGACAGCGTATTCAAGACTATGATTCGATCAGTGTTGGTGCCGGGGTCAATACCCATGGGGGGGCTTGCAAGGCAGGCACTGCTAAAGGAGGTTATTTATGCGCTCAATTCACGTCCTTTTCATTGCTGTTGCTTTCACCCTGTTTCTATTCACCCCAATCGCTCCGGCCGTCACACCGCTTTCCGATCCGGCGGCACTGACGAGCATCCTCTACGAAAACCCGGCAGCCATTGCCAACGATTATTTCGGATACGGCCTGGCCATTGACGGAAATTACCTGCTGGCGGGCGTTCCGGGAAGATCAACATACAAAGGAGGCTACAACCTCTACGGAAAGACGCCGGACAACCAATGGGAACTACTGCGTACGCACACCTACAGTCAAAACGGCGCCGGGTTCGGCGGGGCCGTGGCCATCAATGAAAACAACCTTCTGGTCACCGCCGATCGATACGATCACGAAGGCTATACCGATGCCGGAGGCGTATCCGTCGAAACAAAAAGTGCGATGGGCTTATGGGAGGAACAACCCATGCTCGTCGCAAGCGACCCACGCAACAATGCACGCTTCGGCGCGGCGCTCTGTCTGCATGAATCGCTTTTGGCGGTCGGCGCGAATGAGTATAACAATGGCCGAGGAGCGGCCTATCTCTTCACCAACACCAACGGAGCCTGGACCCAGATAGACCGCATCGTCCCCAACGACCTAAGCGAAAACGATAAGTTCGGCTCGGCCCTGGCCGTGAATAATCAGTTTCTGGCCATCGGCGCCCCACAACAGGATCTCAACGCAATCGCCGATTCAGGAGCCGTATATCTCTATGAAAACAACAACGGAACCTGGACCTATTGGAAAAAGCTGGACGGCGGAAACGCCGCCGGGGCGAAATTCGGCTCGGCCATCGCCCTCTCCGGAAACGTCCTGATGATCGGCGCACCCTCCGCGCCCATTGGCGGCGTCGCCGTCGGTTTGGTCTATGTGTACGATCTCGGCCAAGACAGCACACCGATCTCCCACGTGCTCGCCGGCGCCAACCCACAACTCAACGCATCCTTTGGCTCCACAGTGGCGCTGGACGGGAATCTGGCCGTTGTGGGCGCCCGATTCTACGATGGCGATGCCAACAGCTCCGGACGGGCCACGCTGTATCAGTATGATAAAACAAGAAACATCTGGTATGCGATCCGCGAACTGCCCACCCAAACCCTGAACGCAAGCGACCGCTTCGGCACGTCCATTGCCGTCTACCGAAACCAAATAGCCTGCGCCGCACCATTCGCCCTCCAGGGCGCGGCGACAAGCTGCGGAAACTTCTATGTCTACGACCTCAATCAAACCTGGTTTCGTGCCGGGCAAACCGCGGAGGACTACTACGGCCACCGCGTCGGACTGAATGGAACCCGCCTGGCCGCCTCCGCTCCCTATCGAGACGCGAACGGCATCAACAACTCCGGGTCCGTGGAACTCTTCCGCAAGCGTGGGCGCGACTGGACGCTCGAACAAAACCTGACCGAAGACGCCTCCTCGCGCGCGGCAAACAACCGGTTCGGCTACGGGATGGCCCTCGGGCGCAACACACTGATCGTCTCCGCCCCCGGGGGTGACTATGATTATGTCAACAACGGGAAAATATACATCTATAAACGCACGGGGAACGCCTGGAATGCAGTCTATTCACGTACGGGGCAAGGCGACAACTGGCAGTACGGAACCACTGTCGCGCTGAACGACTCCCACGCCGCCGCCACCCGCTACAACCCCGGCAACGGAGCCACCTACATCGACACCTTCACTCGCGCGGGAAACGGCACTTGGTCCAAGGATGCCTTTTCCGTGTCGCCGTACTTCGGCGCGGACGCGGGCGCCATAGGCTTCGGCTGCGACATTGCCATCGACGGAAACTTCATGGTGGTAGGTTCGAGCAGCTACCTCCTCAATCAGGGAGGCTTCCATATCTACAAATGGCAGACCGACCGCTGGCGCGGTGTTGCCGGAACATACAGCATGATTGCAGACGATTTGACGGGCACCAGTGTGGACCTTTGCGGAAACCTCATTGCGGCAGGCTCCCCCGGTCGAAGCAGCAGCCAGGGAATCGTCAAGCTCTACGGCCTCGGTGATGAGACCCTCCTGTTTTACGCCACTCTATCCGCACCCGACGCAAAAGACGGTGACCGCTTCGGCTACTCCGTCGCCTTTGCCAACCAGGGAAACACCCTCCTGGTCGGCGCCTACAAAAAACACATGGGCGACCTGCAGGATGTCGGCGCCGTATACGTCTACCGAAAGGGCGCCAACAATTCCACCTGGACCTATGACGGAACCATCTATCCGCCCGACAACGGATCCCTCACTCACCTCGACTACTTCGGCAAGGACATCGCCGCATTCGGCAACTCCGTGGCCGCCGGACTCTACGGCTTCAACAGCGAAGACGACGGTGACCGTGCCGGCGCCGTGGCCCAAATTCAAATCACCCCCTTCACCGCACCCGCCGATTTCGATGGCGACGGCATTACCGACTTCGGATGCTACCATCCCCCATCCGGCGGATGGTACGTATACAAAAGCCGCGAGGGATACTGGGAAAACCATTTCGGCTATGAAGGAACCCTCCCCTTTGTGATGGACTGCGACGGCGACTGGAAGGTCGACTTCGGATGCTACCACTCCGCCTCCGCAAACTGGTACGGCTACGGCACCGTAAAGAAATTCTGGACCTCTGCTTTCGGAAACCCCAACACCCAATCCATCACCGGTGACTTCGATGGCGACGGCGTGGTTGACCTGGGATTCTTTGATTCCTCCATTCCCAAGTTCTACTTTATGTGTTCCACGCGGGGCTATACAGACGACCAATTCGGCTTTACTGATACCGTACCCATCTCCGGCGATTTCGATGGCGACGGAATCGACGACTACGGCACCTACTACGACGTGACCGGCGCCTGGAACATCCGCCGAAGCCGCGACGGCGACTGGGCCAACAACTTCGGCTACGAAGGCACTCTCCCCGTCACCGGCGATTTCGATGGCGACGGAATCATGGACTTCGGATGCTACCATCCCCCCAGCGGCGGATGGTATATCTATAAAAGCACCGACGGCTACTGGGAAAACCACTTCGGATTCGAAGGCACTCTCCCCGTCACCGGCGATTTCGATGGCGACGGAATCGAAGACTTCGGATGCTACCATCCGCCGACGGGCGCCTGGTACGTCTACAAAAGCAACGAAGGATTCTGGGAAAACTACTTCGGTTACGAAGGCACCATCCCGCTGAATTGAGCACGCCGACAACCCGTTCGGATTCGGCATCGGACAGTATTACGGTTCCTCGCCGAGGCCCACCAGAGTGGCGAGGCCTCCCGCAGCCGTTTCCCGGTACTTCGGATTCATATCGCGCCCGGTTTCCACCATGGCCCGAATGGTTTTATCGAGGTCCACCCGGTGGAAGCGCGAGATTTCCGCGCCGGCGATAAGATAGGCCGTATAGGCCTTCACCGCACCCATCGCGTTACGCTCGATGCACGGAATCTGCACATAGCCACACACCGGATCGCAGGTCATGCCCAGATGATGTTCCAACGCCGTCTCCGCCGCATTTTCCACCACGCGCATCTCGGAGGTGTTTGCATAGGTCAGCAGCGCCGCCGACATACTCGAAGCCACCCCCACCTCCCCCTGACACCCCACCTCCGCACCCGCGATACTCGCATTGTGCTTCGCCAAAAAACCAATCACCGCCGCCGCCATCAGCCCGTCCTGCAAGGTCACGTGTTCCATCTTCATGTAGTGCTTCATGAAATAATACGTCGCAGCCATAACCCCGGCCGAACCGCACGTGGGCGAAGTCACCACCGGTTGCCCCGCCGCATTCTCTTCCGCCACGGCAAAGGCATACGCACACAGATACAAGAGAAAATGATCGCTGCGCCCGGCCAAACGTTTCGCGCGACGATAGATCCCAGGCGCCTTGCGGTAATAGTTGAGCGGGCCGGGCAGCATCCCCTCCACCTCCAGACCATGCTCCACCGAACGTTCCATTACCGAAAATAAATAATCCACCTTCGCATAGATTTCCTCCTCCGTTGCGCCGGTAATCGCCCGCTCATTATCAATCACCAGCTCCACCAAACGAAGATTCTTTGTTTCCATCAGCTTTTTCAGCTCGCGCATGGTGGTGAAAGGGTGCACCGGATCGCCACGCTCCGGCGCCACATAGCCGTCCCACTGCAGAAAACCCCCGCCCACCGAATAGTATTCCCGCTCCGAAAGCACCCCGCCCTGCGCATCAAGCAGACGAATACGAAGCGTATTGCTGTTGGGCAGATTCGTCCGCTCCAGGTCAAAGATAATATCTGCCTCGCGGAAGCTGATCGAACCCGGACGAAGCTCGATTTTCCATGTACCCTCAGGACTATCCAGCAGACCATCCAGATACCCCAGCGGACACTGCTCCGGCGCCACACCCAGTAACCCGCCGAGCACCGCCTTGTCCGTGCCATGCCCTTTGCCGGTGGCGCTCAACGAACCATACAGCGTCACCTCCACCCGCGCAGCCTGACGTTTCTTTTCCGCCGACAGCCCGCGAATCTGCTGCAAAAAATGATAGCCCGCCTTCATGGGGCCGATCGTATGCGAACTCGAGGGCCCCGGCCCCACCTTGAACAAATCAAAAACCGATGTCACGATCCCGCCGCTCATAAACGCCTCTCCTTTTCCGCCACTCAGGCGCGGCGCGTGCCCGCTGCGTCCGTTCGGCCAAGCGCTTCGTGAAGATCGGAAGCCACCACGTTGGCAATCTTCTCGGAGACGCCTTTGTTCTCCATCAGTTCTCCGAGGGTTCTCATCTCCAGAATAAGCCCGAGTCGTCGAATGGCCGACTCCTGCAAAGCCCGTAGTGCAGAATCGTAGTGAGTGGAGAGCGACTGCAGGTTTTGCGAAGCCGTCTCATGCAGCGCACGAAAGAACAACTGACAGAACATCAGCGCATCCTCGTCCGCCCCGCTCAGCTCTGCGAGGCGCGGCAGCACCTGCTCGGTATGCCGGTTCGCCTCCGACATCGCCAGGCAGATCGAATAGTCCAGTTTCAGCTTCCACTTGCGTACCTGGGCGGCAGGCGCACTGTTCGGGGCCACCCGGTCCAACAGGCGCACCAGGGCGTTATTACATCGCTCTTCAAGAGAAAGCACGCGCCGCACGCGCGGAGGAATCACCGCTTGAGCCACATCCTCCCGACACATATCCAGAAAATGCTCCAGTTCCCGCAGCACCGATTCCCGGATGAACCCCAGCTCATACATCTTGGTCCAAACTCCATCCGTTGAATTAAACGCCTGCTCCCAGAGCATCCGCGTACAAACGGCCGCAGGCAGTGGATTCCCCGAGCTCATTTGTTTTTCTGCCGCATCCACCTCCGCCCGGTAAACGGTCATGCTCCGCTGAAGCAATTCGCGATCCGGCATCTTCCAACCGCTTTCAATAGCGGTCAGCTCCTTCAGACTCTCACGCCTGATCGCCAGTTCCGTATTTGTTTTTTCATACCTATCGAGCAGCGAAAGCCGATCCAACCGCATCCAGTGCATAAAGCGATTGATGGACATCCCCTGAATAATCAGCGTGAACATCACCACGCCAAGGGTGAAATCCAGAATCAGCAACCGGTTCATCTCGCCGCCCACCTGCGCCGCCGTCAGGCTCATCGCCAACCCGATCGGAAGCGCGCCGCGCAAACCGCCCCAGAACATCAACACCTGGTACGGCACGCGAATCGGACGCTGTTTGCCGAATCGGTTCATCAGCGGGACAATGCCGAAGATCACCACAGCCCGGGCAAACAGCACCGTCAAAACCGCCAGTGCCACATATTTCCCAACCTGGGTTATATGGGTGGCATCGCGCGTCAGGTAATCCTCGGTCAAACCCAGCAGCAGAAAAATGTAGCTGTTGGCGGCAAACGAGGCGAATTCCCAGAACTGCTTGATGTATGTACGCGCCGTCGGCGTAAAACGGGTCGGGCGGTAATAACCCACCACGAGACCTGCGCCCACCACGGCCATGACACCCGACAAATCCAGATAAAACTGCGCCAAAATAAAGGCCGCATAGGCCACCACCGTGGTTATGCCGATTTCAATCAGTGGTTCTTCGCGGGCAAGCGAAAGGAGCTGCACCATCACAAAGCCCACCAGAGCGCCCACCAGCGTCCCCCCCGCAAACACCGTCACAAACTGAAGCCCCGCCTGAAACAGCGTTGCCGCGCCCAACGCCACCCCGCTCGTGAGAAGCCCCAGGACAATATTGAACATCACAATGGCCGTCGCATCATTAAAGAGACTTTCCCCGTCCACCAGCATCGTCAGGCGTTTGGGCGCACCCAGCTCCTTGAACATGGCAATCACCGCCACCGGATCCGTCGCGGAAATCAGGCCGCCGAACAACATCGCAGCGCCCAGCGAAAGCGGCGTCCAGCGGGCGGTCAGCAGGCCGGTGATGACCGTGGCAATCACCAAACCAGGCGCTGCCAGAATCAACACCGGGCGCAGATTCTTGATCAACAGCCGCGCATCCATATTCACCGCCGCGTCAAACACCAGAGTCGGCAGCAGGATGTAGAGAATGATATTGGGAGTCAGATGAATATGCTTCATGGGGCCGAGCCAGTGATAGTGATTTCCCAGCACCCCCAGCAACAAGCCGATCAGCACCAATCCAACCGTATAGGGAAACTTGATGCGCTTGAAAAATATCGCCGCCAGGCAGGAAAACAGCAGCATCAATACCAGGCAACTAATCACCGAAACCGGAATATCAGCCATGAAGCACCTCCCAGGGTTAAAACGACGCGACAGATAGTATCAGGAGATTCTTTTTATTCAAGCAATTGCACGGCGTGCCCCCCCCCTCCTCCTTCTTTCCCTTTTTTGAGCCGCAAAAAAGCCCGTTCACCGGCCAACGCGGCACGCGTTCAGCCGATGTTCTTCCGCCAACTCGACCAGATAGCGCGGGGGTTTGCTGCGCCTGCCGTCGTGCAGAAAATCGGACAACAGGGCGCGGGCGGCTTCCGGGGCGCTCCATCCCGATGCGGTCAGATGCTCCAGCACACCGCGAATCAAATCGAGCATCGGGATGCCGTGCGTGCGTTGAAAGCGGGCGGAAAGCGCGTCGGAAAGCTCCATGAAAAGGGTGAAGAGGGAGTCGCCGCGGGCGGTGATGAGCGCCATGGTTTGCGGGAATTGACGGCGGTTGTGCAGGAGTTCCCAGAAGTCGGCGAATTGTTTGAGGCGGCGGATATCGGACGGCGTGAGAGTGGAAGTCTGCAACACATCATAAGGGGGAGCGGGCGCATAACGCATGCCCCACGCCTCGGTATGGCGGCCCATCGGGACGCCGTGCAGCTTCTTCAAAATGCCCACCTGAACTTCCTGCGCGCCAATGCGGGCGAGACGATCGAAGCCTGCGGCAAACCCCTCGAACGTTTCACCGGGAAGACCCACAATGAGATCTGCATGAACCACTGCGCCGGCCTGTATAAGGTGGCGGAGATTGGTGTCGGCGACATCGACGGCGCATCGGCGCCGAATGCGTTCAGCCACATCAGGGGCATACGTTTGAATACCGGCCTCGATGTGAAGAGCGCCCGGCGGAAACGCGCGCACCATTTCAAGAAAAGCCGGGCTGATGCGATCGGGGATCACTTCAAGGTGAAGGATCATCCCCTCCGGTTTTCGCTCCAGGAAAAACTGCAGGATGGCCAGGGCCTCTTCGTCCCGAATATTGAAGCAGCGGTCCAGAAATTTGAAACGCCGCGCACCGCGCTCGAGCAGCGCCTCGAACGCAGGTAGGAGCCGGTCCAACGGAAAAAAACGGACGCCGGCATCGAGCGAAGAGAGACAGTAGTCGCATTGAAAGGGACACCCGCGCGAGGCTTCCACATAAAGCATGCGATGCGCAAGATCGGCATCCGCATATTCGGCGTATGGCAAGGTGATGTGCGTCACATCCGGTGGTTCCGCCGCATGGTGTTTTCCCTCCGGCGGGTCGCCGGAAAGAATACGGCGGCACAGCTCCGGGAAAAGCACCTCCCCTTCTCCACATACCCGATAATCCACCTGCTCAATCAGGGCATGCGATGCCGGCAAATACCCCGCCTCCGGACCACCGCAAAGGATGTGCCCGGCAAATCCAGCCCGACGCAGGCGGCGGACCACCTCCTCCATCAGGGTCACATTCCAAATGTAGACGCTGCATCCGAGAATGTCGGGCGGTTCGTCGAGAATACGGGCGACGATCTGTTCAGGGGCGGCATGCAGATCAAACTCCAGCAGGCGGGTGATATCCCGCAGCTCGCCCATATTGGCCGCCAGCGAACGAATCCCGTGCGCCGTATGGCTGTACCGGGCATTTACCGCCAGAAGGACGATGCGGCGGGACATGGCTACTCCGCCGGGGCGTTCTTGCTCTTGAGTACGCGTGCAGGCACGCCGGCGGCCAGCGAATAATCACCCACATTCTTATGCACCAGCGCACAGGCCGCAATCACGCAACGCCGGCCGATCGTCACCCCGTCGAGCACGGTCACACGCGCTCCGAGCCAGCAATCCTCTCCGATGCGGGTGGGGCCCTTCGTACACATGCCCGACTGCTCCGCATAGGGCGTCGGATCCGTCTGATCATACTCACCCCCACTCAGAAAATAGGAGTAAGCACCGATCATGGTGCCCGCGCCGATCGAGAGATCCCGACACGAAAATATCTGGCAATTCGAGGAGAGATTGACCTTCTGCTCCAGGGTGATATTCCCCCCCTTGCAATACACAATGGAATTGCGCCCGATATACACGTGATCGCCCAGCACAATGCCTTCATTACCATCGCCCTTGGCATCGATCACGGCATTGTCATCGATGATGACATGGTCCCCGATCCGGATTTTGTGCGGATGCCGAATGGTGACATCCCGTCCGAAAACCACCTTTTTTCCAATGGTTGGAAAGATCAGCGGATAGAACATCGAACGCAGACCGAGACCGAGCAACCCCGGAATCCAGCCAAAGAGCGTGATGACCGCCTCGGCAAGCAAAACACGCCCGAGCGATAACTCCCCATACATCATCGCCCGATACTTCGAAAAGGCATTCTTTTTGGCAATGGATTTTACCTTGTAGTCTATGGTCATATGGTCCCCGTCCCTGTTTACTCTTTTTGCGCGGGCCAAGCCCGCAATCAGCACACGCCTTACGATTGCTCCAGAAACCGTCGGTGCCAGATGGCGGTGTGAATCAGCCCCCACAGCACATGGTTGTGATTATGCTTCATGGCGAGATGCTCGTCAATCAGTTGATTCACATAGGGCAGGTTCATGTTCTCACGAATGACGGGCGACTCATTGAGCAGACTGATCATAAAACCCTTGAGTTGGGTGCGCAGGAAATTTTTGACCGGCAGGCTGTAGCCCTGTTTTCCCCGGTAAATAATCGAATTCGGGAGCATGCCTTCGAGCGCCTTGCGGAAGATATACTTCGTCTGCATACCCTTGAGCTTCCAGTCACCCGGCAGGAGCGCGAGATATTCGAGCAGACGATGATCCAGCAGCGGCACCCGTATCTCAAGGGAATTGGCCATGCTCATGCGGTCCACCTTCATCAGCACGCTGTCGGTCATCTGATAGCGCGTATCCAGATACGCCTCCCGATTCACCCGGTCGCGGGTGCGACATTTGAGATCATACTCATGCAGCCGCGCAAAACCATCCAGATTCACGTCGCCGCGAAACGACTCATTGAAGAGCGCCGCATCCTGCCGCGCGTTCGAAAAATACTGCCAACGAAGGTGCCGTCCCTCTTCGGGCAGACAGGATCCCTCGATGAACCGCTTCAGCATGTTGATGGCGCCCTTCTTCTGCGGCTGATCCGGAAGCAGCCCGACCAACCCCGAAATCACCGGCTGACGCAGCGGTCTCGGCAGCAGGCTGTACCAACTGTTCATCTTACTGGCCTTGAAACGGTCGTAGCCCACGAACACCTCGTCGCCGCCCTCCCCGCTCAGACACACCGTAATATCCTTCTTCGCCTCCTGACAAATCAGCATCAGCGGAATCGAGGAAAGGTCCGTCATGGGTTCATCAAAGTGCCAAAGCGATTTTTCGATCAGCTCCTCGGTCATCTCATCAATCATCAGCACATGATGTTCGGTTCCGAACTGATCGGCAACGATCTGCGCATATTCCAACTCGCTGAACGTCTTGTCTTGGTAACCAATGGTAAAGGTACGCAGCGGCCCGGTCACATGACGGCGCATCATGGCCACAATGGTGCTGGAGTCCAGCCCGCCGGAAAGAAAGGCGCCCAACGGCACATCGGAGACCAACTGACTGCGCACCGCATCATCCAGCAGCCCGCGAATCCGCTCAATCGCCTCTCCCTCGGTAATATCCCGCGACGGCTCTTCCGGAAATTCCAGATCCCAATACTCCCGAATTTCCGTCTTGCCGCCGCGACGGATCAGATAGTGCCCCGCCGGAAGCTTCATAATATGCCGAAACATCGTTTCCGGCGCCGGCACAAATTCGCACCCAATGTAGGCAAAGAGCGCCTGCCGGTTCAGCTCGCGCGGCACGCACGGCGCCTCCAGCATGGCCTTGATTTCCGAGCCGAACACAAACCGCCCATCCCGCTCATAATAATAAACCGGCTTCACCCCGATATGATCACGCGCCATCAGAAAAGTCCCGCTCCGCGCATCCCAAATCGCAAACGCAAAAATGCCGCGCAGCTTCGGAATAATTTCTTCGCCGTATTCCTCATAGCCATGCACAATCACTTCGGTATCGCTGTGGCTGGCGAACACATGCCCCTTGCCAACCAGCTCCTCGCGCAGCTCCTGAAAATTATAGATCTCCCCGTTGAAGACAATCTGCACCGAGCCATCCTCATTGCCCATGGGTTGGCGCCCGTGTTCGCTCAGGTCAATGATGCTGAGCCGACGATGCGCAAAACTCCAATCCCCGCAGGCAAACACGCCCTCCTGATCCGGCCCCCGGTGCGCAATCGTCAACGCCATCCGACGCGCCAGTTCCGCATCATTCCAATTAAACCCGCAAATCCCGCACATAACCCATTCCCATCCTTTTTACTCAGCCCGACGAATTCCAACATTTCCAAGCAGTGGAAAGGTATTTCCCAGTTTTTCCAATCATTGGAAAGTTTTTTCCCGGTTTTTCCAATCATTGGAAACTTTTTTCCCGGGTTTTCCAATCATTGGAAACTTTTTGTTTCGTAATTTCCACGGATTGGAATATACTGGTCTTCAAATCGGAGTTGACCCATTGTGAAGCTCGACCTGGTACATAAGAACAGCGGCGTAATTCTGCGTGTGGACGGTGCGCTGGACCATGCCACCGCACAGAAATTCGCCAAGAAATGCTACGAGCTGCTCTCCCTGAATGCCGCCAAAATCGCCATTGATTTGCGCAAGGCTGATTTTGTGGGCAGCGCGAGCGTCTGCACGATTGTGGCGGTCGGGAAAAAAATTCAGGCCCGCCAGGGGGAATATTATCTCTCCCTCAGCAGTCCGGCGGAACAGGCCTTGGAATTCAGCGGTTTTAAATCCGTCTTTTCCATTGTGGACGATCCGGAGGCCGTCATTGATTAACCGGCTGAATGAGTTCAACTTCATACCGATTCCAGCGGATGAAAAAGCCCTGGAAACCGCACGCCAATTCGTGCTCGAACAGGCCGAGCGCCTGAACCTGCCCGCGCCCATCATTTTCAAAATCGAACTGGCTCTGGAGGAAATTCTCGTCAATGTGGTTCATTATGCCTATCCGCCCGGAACAACCGGCGTGGTGGATGTCGGCTGCCTGACGGATGAAGCCGGCATCTCCCTGTGTATTGCCGACAGCGGTCGCCCCTTCAACCCTCTCGAAAAGGAAAAACCCGATTTGGACATCGAACTCGAAGAGCGGCAAATCGGCGGGTTGGGCATTTTTCTGACACGCGAGATGGTGGATGCCATCGAGTACCGCCGGGAGCAGGACCGCAACATCATCACCTTCACCATCCGCAAACCCTAGCAATCCGGTGGTCGTTCGGTGTTTTCATACACGACCACACAGCTCTGCGCTAATGACTTCGACCTGCTCCAACCCGTGATAGCGTCCGTTTAAAAAAACGCCGGGGACACGAACCCGCCTGAACTCACACAAACCGAATACGCATCATCGAGAAATCGTCCTCCAGATATTCCGCCGCGTGCATGGCAAACACATGCCGATGCAACTCGTCAATCACGCCGGCTTGTTCGCCGAGTGCCGCGCAGCGTTCGATCAGAAATTCGGTCAGTCCCTCCAGCGACCACATGGTTCCATCGCTCATGGAAACCTCGTAGACGCCATCCGAAAAGACAAACAACGACGCACCCTTCGGCACGGGGGTCTCCGCCGTGACATACACCATGTCAGGCATGCCGCCCACGATCATGCCGGGCGTCTTCAACTCCTCCGCCTTCCCTTCTGAAATCAGCAGAGAGGGCGGATGCCCGCCCGATGAATAACGCAGCACTGCCGTTTTCACGTCATACACCCCATACCACATGGTGAAATACAAATCGTTGTTCTTTTCCATCTGAAAGGTGTCATTCATCGCAACCAGCACCGCCGACGGATCCAGAAAATCCACCTGCGGCAGACTTTGCGACCGCAGCACATTGATCGCGGAAACAGAAAGCAGCGCCGGCCCGACCCCATGATCGCACACATCGAGCAAATAAATCGCCAGATGGTCGGCATCCACCCAGTGATAGCCGAATGAATCCCCACCCAGACGCGCCGACGGGATATACGTCCATTCCGTCCGCAATCCCTTTTCATCCATGGGCGCAGGCAGGATCGACATAACGTAATCCGCCGCAATCGCCAATTCCTCCGCCAGCTTTTCCTGGCTTGCCTTTAAGGCATCATAGGCCTCATTGCGCTCCAACAGATTGATATAGCCCTTGGAGTGATAACGTATGCGTGCCACCAGCTCGAGGCGGTCGGGCAGCTTCACCAGATAATCGTTCGCGCCCGCCGCAAAGGCATCCGCCTTTGTCTTCGGCTCCTCCTTGGTTGAAAGCACAATCAGCGGAACTTCCTTCAGCGCAGAATGACCCCGGAAAAAGCGTACCAAGGTCATCCCGTCAATCTCCGGCATCACCAAATCCTGCAGGATAACCGTTGGATTGAATTCGGCGGCCAGGGTGAGCGCCTGCGCGGGATCCTGACAATGAATAAACTGAATATCCTGCTCCGGGGCCAGCATGCGCCGCACCTGCTCGCCGACAATCGCCTGATCATCCACCAGAAATACCCGGATATCGTGATGCTGCAATTCGTTGATCATGGTTATTTATCCTCTGCTTTACGCGAACAATAACAAAAAACATCCCCCGGACGAACTGTTTTTTTTTGACGCCGCGCCCAATTCTTCCCATGCTCCCATGCAACATCACAGGAAAACAACGGAACATGACCAACCTCACGCCTCATCCTCAACCACGCGCCCAGGGAAACGACCGTCAGATCCGTCTCGATCTCGACCGCCTGCAACGTCAGGGCTTTCCCGAGACCGTCTTCTGCCCCGGAAAAACCACCGAACAACTGCGCGAAATCTTCCGCACAATGACCCAGGCCCGGCAGAACGTCATGGCCACCCGCGCCACACCGGACCTCCATGCCGAATTGGTCCGTTTCTTCCCCGAGGCCGTCTACCATACCGATGCACACCTCATCACGCTGGACGTGGTTCCCCTTCCCGAACCGCGCGGGCAAATCAGCATCATCTGCGCAGGCACCGCCGATGTGCCCGTGGCCGAAGAGGCCCGCATCACCGCGATGCGCTTTGGTGCGAAAACCCACACCATCTATGATGCCGGCGTGGCCGGACTGCACCGTCTGACCTCGGCCATCGACGAAACAGCCTCCTCCAATGCCGTCATCGTGGTCGCCGGCATGGAGGGCGCCCTCCCCTCCGTGGTGGGCGGGCTGATTGATCTACCTCTCATCGCCGTGCCCACCAGCGTGGGATACGGCTGGAACCTGGAAGGTCTCTCCGCGCTGCTGGCCATGCTGAATTCCTGCGCCGCAGGCGTAACCGTGGTGAACGTGGATAACGGCTACGGCGCAGGCGTAGCCGCCGCACGAATCAACCGTCGGGTAACCACTTCCACCAAATCCCCCGCAGCCTGAGAATCCGATTGCTTCATACAAACGCCTCGCCTCTGGTCTTCCGGCATTTTAAACAGACCATCAGCCGTCATTCCGGCTTACAATCCTGAATCAAAAAGGAGCGTTTGGCCTTCTTCTATCACCAATTCCTCCGCGACCGGCAAAGGCTCATCCATTCCTTCAACATATACTATAAGCCGGTAGGTTCCCGCCGGGACAATATAGGGCGTCCATAACGTCGATTTATTGCCGGAAGGCGGGCGCGCCTGTAACAGGGGCGAAGCCGTTATAGGAGCGCCTTCATCTTCCGCCTCGTCGGCTATCGCCTGCGAGGAAAGTGGAATCAAATCCCAGCCGGAAATATCTGTATTCGCGACCTCTTGAAAAACGATACCGGAATCCAATGTCACCACCGTTTCTTCCCCGGGCTTAACAAGCACATCGGTTGCAACCGGCGTGGGATTGGGACTGTGGGAATAGTGAATAAGAATGTCATACTTTCCCGGAAGAACGGCTTTTGGAACAAAATTATAATAGCCGTTATTGTTATCGTTTACCACCACGACCGGTTTATCTGAACCGGATTCAGCGATAATGACCTGTTCGACAGAGGCGTCCTCTTGCAGGAGATCGGCGATGTTGAAGACAATCCCCCCCAGCGGGATATTCTTCGTTTCCCCTCCTGTTGCGGTTACCTTCCCAAGGGGGGTTACGGTAGGCGCTCCATAGTTCGGCGTCGCAAACAGGTATTCAAGTGCGTATTCGCCGGCGATGACAGGATGGGTTGTCTCGGCCTTTAACCGTTCGGTCTCTTTGACGGTCTTGCCATCGGAAACCCTGATGATTTTCAGCCCGGCCATTCCTTTTGTTGTGCTTTCCGGCATGCTTAACTTGATTTTACCAAGCCCTGTGGCGGACTTCACCTGAACGGACTTCGCCTTTTCCACCGTCACCTTTTTCTCAAGCTCCGTGCTCACGCTATTCAGTGCATTAAGAAGAGACGGCACATCATTCGCCATTAGGTAGGTTCCGCCACCGGCCTCGGCCAGGCAACGTAACTGCTCACTGTCTTCTTCGAAGACGCCAAACCCCACAACATGCATCACAAACTTAATGCCGGTGGCCTTCAAATCCCGCACAGCCTGGCAGGGATCAACGGCACAGGTTTCAATGCCGTCGCTGATTAACACGATGGTCGTTTCATTTTCTTTTGTCTTGAGTTGTTCCACCACAATGCCGATTGCATCACTGATTGGTGTTTTCCCTTTAGGCTGAAGGGCCTGAACTTTTTCGATCAGGGCGACGCGATCATCACTGCCGGAGGGAATAAGCACTTCAATATCCTTGCAGTCACCTTTCCGGCGGTGCCCATAAGCAACAAGACCAACCTTTACCTCTGCGGGTAAACCAGGAACAATCTCAGACATAACGGCTTTTGCCGCCTCGATTTTTGTGGTGTCGCCCGCCGGCCCCCACATACTCCCGGAGGCATCAACGATAAAAGTGACTTCAGGATAAGAGGAAGCATTTACGGTGATCGTGGAATACCCCATTAAAAGAATCAACACGGGATAAAGCATCATTTTGAAAAATGGACACAACACTCTCATGGTCTCTTACCTCCTTTGACGACATTAAATCACTCACGATGTGACGTATGGATCGAACCACTCTGAATTGACCCATTTGACCGTTACTTTTGTCAAGGTAAAAGACCTCGACCATTAAAGCATCGTTGGTCTCACCGCCCTTTATTCTCTCAAACTACAAACGAATGCCCATCACCAGCACGTCGTCAATCTGCGCCTGGGAACCACGCCATTCCTCGAAGGACTGATTCAGCAGGCGGGCTTGCTCATCCATACTTTTTCCAGAGATCTTCTGCAGCAGAGACAAAAATCCCGAACGCATCAGTTTTTTTCTTTCCGGGCCGCCAAACTGATCCTGGAATCCATCCGTGGCCAGATAGAACACATCGCCGCGTTTGGCAGGAAAGAGCTGCACATCGAATGGGACAGTACGCCTTCGGGCCCGTTCGCCAATGGCGCGGGGCGTCCCTTTGACGAGGCGAACAGCCCCCGCATCCAAACGATACAACGGCAACCGGGCCCCGGCATAGCGCAGGGTTTCGGCGTGTGCATCCAGCACACATACAGCCATCTCCATGCCTTCCTGCAACCCCCGCTCACCTTCGACATTCAGCAATCGCTTCAACCGCTCATCCACCTGCTCCAGAATTTTGCCCGGATCATCGGATTGCTCCTCATTCACCACATGATGAAGCACTTCATTGCCCAGCAGCGTCATGAAAGCCCCCGGCACGCCGTGCCCCGTACAATCCGCACACACCACCACCTGCCGTCCGGATACCTGGCCGAACCAGTAGAAATCGCCACTCACAATGTCACGCGGACGCAGATAAATCATGGCATCGGGAAATTGCCGTATAATGCGCCGGGTATCGGCCAGAATACCGTTCTGAATACGCTGCGCGCAGTGGATGCTGTCGGTGATTTCCCGGTTTTTATGCGCGGACTTCTGTTGCGACGCCTCGGCCTGAATCCGCGCCTCATCCAGCGCCGCATTCATTTTCCGCTGTGCGGTGACGTCAATCAGCACCCCGTTGAAAATCACTTCGTCCTCGGTGATTTCACCGGGACGGCTCAAATCCCGTATCCAGCGGATTTTCCCGTCGGCACCGGTCAGCGAACGTTCAAAGGACCAATCCACCGAGGCATCAGCGGCACTCCGCAAGGCCTCCTCCCATTGGGCGCCTCCTCGCGCGGGCAGCCGGGGCACATGCCAGGACGCCTTCAACTGCTCGGTCGATTGCTGAAGCAACTCCTCGCAGCGCGGACTCATGTAGCGATAGCCGCATTCCCCGTTGGATCGCTCGTACCACTGATAAATCACCCCCGGTACATTAGCCGCCATGGACTGAAAGCGCTCCTCCTGCCGGCGCAGATCGCGTTCCAGTGTTTTCCGCTTCGTGATGTCGCGCAGCAGCAACAGATGGCAGGCCTGCCCAAACCAGGGCAGCGGTCCCTTGCGGATTTCCAGTATGCGCGATTCCCCTTTTTCATTCTGCACGGTGATTTCGGTGGTGGCGGAACAGGCCTCCGGCGCCATGAAAAGGTGCCCCATCAACTTCCGCCCGGACCGATGCAGCAATTCCGGCGCGGCACGATTCACATACAGCACGATTCCGCTCCGGTTGACGATGACCATGCCATCCACACTATGCCCATGCAGCGCCTTCACCAGGGCGTGCTCACGACGGTACAAACGCAACAGGACCGATAAAACCAGCGCGGCAATCAACCCGCAGAGAAGCAGCCACGCCATAGGCACTTCCACCATCATGGAGTCGCCGCTCCGGGCTGTCGAAGCCCACGCCGAATCGCCGACGCCAGTTTTTCACGATTGATCGGTTTGGCCACATAGTCATTCAGGCCATGCCGACGGCACAGGGCAATGAACTCGTCCCCGGCGTGAGCCGTCATGGCAACGATCGGAATCGCAGAACACCCGCCGGACGCCTCATCCGCCCGGACAAAATCCGCGACCGTCAATCCATCCACCTTCGGCATCTGCACATCCAGCAAAAGCAAATCATACGGCACCGGGCAACCATCCGGCATCCGTTTTCCGGCGGCATCAAGCCCCAGTTTCGCCAGCGCCTCCTCCCCGTCGCCGACCAGATCATGGGCATAACCCAGGCGCTTCAGCAGCAGAGAAATCACCTTCTGGTTCACGGCATTATCCTCCGCCACCAACAGGCGAAACGCCCCCGAATGCGGCGCTTCATCGAGCGAACCGTGCTCGGCGCAAGTATCGGTTTTCCGGGGTTCATCAACGGAATGATCTTCCGCCACCAACACCGTAAACCAGAAGTCGGAGCCGTGACCCTCCTCGCTGCTCAACCCCATTTTACCACCCATCAAGCCGGCAAGGCGCTTGCAGATCGAAAGGCCAAGTCCTGTTCCTCCGAAAATTCGAGAGGTGGATTCATCGGCCTGAGAGAACGGCTCAAACAGCTGCTTCTGGCGCTCAGCCGGGATGCCGATGCCCGTATCCCGAACATGAAAGATCAGATGAATCGCCTCCGGGCCGGAGGGACGTGCGCCGACGGTCAACCGCACCTCGCCCGCCGGGGTGAACTTCACCGCATTGGAAAGCAGGTTCAACAGGATCTGTCGAATGCGCCCCGCATCGGCACGCACCCGGATCGGTACGGCGGAATCCACCTCGGCCGCGAGGTGCAGGCCCGACTCTTCGGCGCGCGGCTTCATCAAACGAATCACTGACGCAACCATTTCGTGCAAATCAAAGGGCCGCACTTCGACATCCATTTTACCCGCCTCGATTTTGGCCAGGTCCAACGCTTCATTGATTAAATCCAGCAGAAGATGCCCGGACGAAAGAATATCCTCCACCCATTCCCGCTGCATCTCCTGGAGACCCGATTCCTTCAGCAGGTCCGTCAGGCCGAGTATCCCGTTCAACGGCGTACGCAATTCGTGACTCATGCCCGCCACAAAGGCGCTTTTCGCCTCCGTGGCTTTCTTCAGGGCCTGCTGCGCGGTCAGGAGTTTGTTCTGGATGGCATCGCTGATGTGCACCAACTTGTCTGAGATATCCACGAGACACGCATAGTGCTGAAGCAAACCCAGATAATCTTCGACCGTGATTTTCCCGCTGCGCGCCAGTGCACGCGCCTTGGCCACATGCTCGTGGTCCTGAAAAAACAGGCTGATTCGCTCCTCGTGCATAAACGGCCTACGCTTCCTCATCCATTACCAGATGAAATGGAAAAGAGACGCCATCGGCCAGCTCCTTTCCGCTTTCGAGCAGATCCTCATCGCCCTCGGCATAATGCCACCAAAGCATGACCGAAGCACCCTGGCGGGCGTACTCATCCAACCGTTCCACCACATCCAGCAGACACTTGGACGAGCTTGAATTAAAATACGAGAGCGACACCTCCACCTTCAGCGGACGATGCCTGCCATCCATATATTCATCCAACCACTGAAACACCGGACGGAAAAATTCCACCGCATTTTCCGGATAACATTCTCCGGTCAACCGCATGGCGCCGCTGTCTGCGCTCAGCAGAACGCCGGGAGTGGATACACCGGATTCCAGATTCAGCTCATTCATGGTCGGCTCCCGTCTCAAGAATGGCGGTAATCACCACAAAATCATACCGGTCACTCACGGTTTCGAAATTCACATAAAAACGCCCGCCGGTTTTAACGGCCAATTCGGCCAGGCCCAATCCGGCGTGCGGGCCGTGGCGCGGCGCCTTTCGCTGCCGGTCCTGACGCCGCTTCCGCTCTTCCGCCTCACACGAAGTCCACCAGTCAACCTGCTCCGCCAGGCGCAACGATTCATCCCGAAGAATCAGATTGCCTGACTGCACCTTAATTCGGCCCTCCTCTTCGCTGATTTCCATCATCCCCACCCCGCACGGCGTTCCGCCTTCCCCGGCATCCGCCTTTTCCGCGGAATGATGCAGAACATTCTGGGCCATTTCCACAAAAACGGCCTGCAACCGCCCCGCATAAAGCTTCTTCGGCCCCCACTGCTCCTTGATCGTCTGCGCCAGGCGCTCAATCAAAGGCTGGGAAACCACGGTTTTAAAAGTGATCAGCATCCGGTTGTGTCCGGACCGCGTATACACCCGATGCATGCGCTTCGTATCCACAAACTACTCCTGGGTTGGAGGGCCGATGAGAAGAGTACCCCGCCCACGCAAAGGTGGCAATGCCGGAATGGGAAATCTTCCCTCCCGAACAACCCGCCGGAGAGTCTTCGCGCACTACTGATATGCACCGAATATGATGTTTATTTCATCCGCGCAATCGTGTACGGGGATTTCCAGGCGAAGCAAAGATTCATGGCCCAGCGAATGAGGGCGGGCAGGGCGTTTTCCATCGTCTCGGGCTTCAGTCCGCCCGATTCGATGGCACGCGCCATACGGACGCCGAGAGCACGGGCCTCTTCGAGCTGAGTCATACTCAAGCGGCGCAGGGTATAGAGGCGTTTCCAGTCGCGATCGTTTTCCGGGAGACGCTCCAACTCGGCGGCGGCATACATATCGCCGATCCACTGCCCATTCAATTCGAGCGGAGTATTGCTCTTCATCCAGCGGGTCCCGTCATCGCAGAACCGACGCAACAGGCCGGGGATTCCGCCCGCCGTAACAATCGAGGCCAGCGCACGCACCTTGTCGCCCAGACGCGTTTCCAGGTTGAAGCAGTGATTGAGCGGCGGACCGGGGCGCATCGCACGCCAGGCCAGACGATCCATGAACGTGGTCATCAGGCTGGTCACAAATCCGCAGTGAACGGACGAGGCAAAGCAGACGCCATCCGCCGATACTATCTCCGCAAGAACCGCATCCATGTCGTCCTGCAAACTGCACGGCGCGACCCCCTCGCCTTCATACGCATAACAGTGGAGGCAATTCGTGCAATGGGCAATGTGTTTCTCGCGCAGCAGGATCAAATTCGTTTCGGCACCGAGAGACTGCGCGCCTTCGATAAAGGCGCGGACGAGTTGCGTGGTCGTCCCCTCGGCACGCGGACTTCCATGAATTACGAGTATCTTCATCGCGTTCCTTTCCCGTTTTCCAACGATCCGGCCATCTGCCGAACATTGGATACAGCCACAACCGATTGAGGCGATCCGCAATAACGGCCGGGCCGCAACCAACTTCAAATGAAACCACGCAATAGTATACCGTCCGCCCCGCCCAACGAAAAGAGAGATTCCCTCTGAATATTCCGATCCACACGTCCCGCTGTAATGCCTTTCCTGCCGGCGGAAAACACCCATACCACCCTCACCGCAACCGCCGAAGGCCCGTATTTCTACCGCGTTCTCGTAGAATAATTTCATTTTTTACAAGCCTTGCCCACCCCTGATACGATAGGCTTCCACCGAGTCTAGGGGTGAAAAGCATGATGCAGGGCGACAACCAACTCAACCGGGATCCGGCGGATCGGGAACGAAAGAGAATTTCGAACCCACCCATCCTTAGCCCACCCCGAATTCGCATCGTCCGCTTCGGCCTGCTTTGCACCGCTTTGCTACTGGCCGGCATGCTGCTCTCAATCTGGTCGGTGCGCGAGTCGCTCGATGAAATGCACAAGGACATGCGCAATCAGATCGGACTGGTGATGGAAACCGCCAATCGAAACCTGTTTCAGAAGGCCCTGAAGCAGAACATGGACCCTCAATCCAAGATCGGACAACGCATCCTTGCCACCGGGAAAATGCTGCGCATGGCAAATCCGGACTGGCTTTCCCTCTTTGTCGTTGGACGCCTGCACGATGGCACCCCGTATTCCGTGGCAGACGAGAGTGGCCTCGCCACCAACCAACCCGTGCCAACCGCCTGGATGGAAGCCTTTGACCGCAACGAATCGCGCCTCTCCCTCCGTGCCGCCGACGCGCTGCTCGGCAGGCCCGCCACCATGCTGATCCCCCTCGGCGATGCAAACCGTCACACGCCGCTCGCCCTGATCGGCGTAACATTTGACACACACGAATGGCATCCACGCCTGCTGCGCAACATGCTCATCCCCCCCGCCGCCATGCTGGCGCTTATCCTGATTCTTGCACTCGGGCGCACCCTTCTACCCCGTTGCGAAGATCCCGCACGCCGTAAATACAAACGCCTGATTGTTCTGGTCAATACGTCCGCCTGCGGTCTCATCCTCACCCTTCTGCTCGCCTTTTTCATCTACGAACAGGAACGCCAAACCCAACGCGACATCTTCACTCACCTGGCCAATTCAAAGACCTTCTCCGTGTTGCAAACCATACGCAATCTCCGCGACTTCGAGATGAAAAGCCTGGTCTCCTTTTTTGAAAACAGCGAGCACATCGCCCGCGACGAATTCACCGCTTACGCTGAATTCCTCGGCATTGAAAAAGCCGTATGGGCCTGGGCCTGGGCGCCCGCCGTAAACCAAACCGAAAAAGAGCGCTTCGAACAGGACGTGCGCAAGGCCGACGACAGGCCCGACTTCCACATCTGGGAACGCGACGAAACCGGCCAACCCATCCCCGTCCGACCCCGCGAAATCTATTATCCCGTGCGCTATCTTATCCCCGCCGCAACCAATCAGATACCGTATGGCTTCGACCTCGGTTCCGACCCCCGGCGCAGGGAAGCCCTGGAAACCGCCCTGCAAAGCAGGCTCATCGCCGCCACCGCACCCATCCCCCTCCTCATCGGCGCCAACAACGAAACGGGCATCCTGCTGGTCCAGTCCGTCTTTCATCCAAACCAACCCAACGAGGCCAGAGGCGTTGTTACGGCGGCACTCCGGCCCGAAGCCCTGCTTATGGCACACATTCACGAAGCCACCGCACCCATCTACTCCTCCTCCATGGGAATGGCCCTTCACCAACTCCGCAACAATCAACCCCCACTCCTCCTCGCGGCATACCCGGACAACGCGCAATGGAAAACGCGTTATTCCCGCCACCCCGTCATCTCCCGCCCGATCTCCGCATTCAACAAATTATACACCGTCACCGCATACCCCACGGAAGACTATCTGCGCGCCAACCCCATCCTCTCCACCTGGTTCGTCCTCCTTGCAGGATTCGTCATGACCCTCTCCATCACCCTCGCCACCTATGCCATCGACCTCCGACGCGAAGAACTCGAATTCCTCGTGACCGAACAAACGGAAAGCCTGCGAAACAGCGAAGAAAAATTCCGACTCATCGCCGAAAACTCCAGCGATGTCATCTGGCAGATGGACCGCGACTACCGCCTCACTTACGTCAGCCCCGCCGACTTTAAACTGCGCGGCTTCTCCCCTGAAGAAACCATCGGACACTCCGCCTGGGAATTCCTCTCCCCCGAAAGCAACTCCCGGATACAGGCCACACGGGAAAAAAGCCTCGAGCACCTGCTCCTGGAAACCCCCGAAACCGTCCTGACCTTCGAACTCGAACAACTCCGAAAAGACGGCTCATCCATCTGGACCGAAGTCAGCATCACCCCCCTCTGCGACCACCACGGCACACGCATCGGATTCCAAGGCATCTCCCACGACATCTCCCGACGGAAACGGCAGGAACACTACCGCGAATTGACCGTCACCGTTCTTCAGCTCCTCCACGCCACCCCCGACCTCCAGCAGGCCCTCCAGCATATCCTCGCCGAAATCAAACGCCACACCGCCTGTGATGCCGTCGGCATGCGCCTGCAACAGGGCGAAGACTTCCCCTACGCCACCCAGGACGGCTTCTCCCCCGAATTCCTCCGCACCGAAAACTCACTCATCACCCGCGGCCAACATAACGACATCTGCCGCAATCCCGACGGGACCCCGAACCTCGCCTGCACCTGCGGCCTCGTCCTCTCCGGAAAAACAGACCCCGCCAACCCCCTCTTCACCCCCGGCGGAAGCGCCTGGACCAACAACGCCTACCCCTTCCTCGAACTCCCCGAATCCGACGACCCGCGCAGCAAGCCCCGCAACAAATGCATTCACAGCGGGTATGCATCCGTCGCCCTCATCCCCATCCGCAAACAGCAGCAAATCATCGGGCTCATTCAACTCAACAGCCGAAAAACCGGGCACTTCAGCCTGGATCTGATCCAGGCCCTCGAAAACATGGCCAATCACATCGGCGAAACCCTCGCCCAGCGCCAGGCCGAACAGGAAATCAAGGAAACCAACCGCCAACTGGAAGCCGCCATAGAACGCGCCAACACCATGACCCTCCGCGCCGAAGCCGCCAACCAGACCAAATCCGAATTCCTCGCCAACATGAGCCACGAAATCCGGACCCCCATGAATGCCATTATTGGATTTGCCGATCTCCTCGCCACCTCCCTGCAAGACAAACGCGAACGAGAGCACGCCGCCATCATCCTGCAATCCGCACGAGCCCTCCTCCACCTCATCAACGACATCCTCGACCTCTCCAAAATCGAAGCCGGAAAAATCAACCTCCAGCCCACAACCTTCTCCCTCTCCGAATTGCTCCGCGAAATGGCTTCTGTCTTCGCAAAAAAAATCGACGACAAACACCTATCCCTTCACCTCGAAATCACCCCGGACATACCCGACAGGCTCATCCTCGACGCCACCCGCCTGCGGCAAATTCTCCTCAACCTGCTCGGCAATGCCGTTAAGTTCACCGAGACAGGCGATATTACCCTCGCCGCCTGCGCAACCCAACGGTCCGAACCTCATCGCTGCGACGTCACCCTCTCCGTGGCCGACACAGGAATCGGCATCCCCGATACGTTTAAAACGCTCCTCTTTGATCCCTTCGAGCAACCACCCGGACAGGACCATGCCAAATACGGAGGGACCGGGCTCGGATTGGCCATCTCCCAACGCCTCGCCAAAATACTCGGTGGGCAGATCACGGTTGAAGACAACCCCGCCGGTCAGGGCGCCCTCTTCACCCTTCACCTCCCCTCCGTACCTATTGCCCCTGAAGCCGACACCCCGAACGAGAACGAGAAAAAGGCCAAACACATGGTCTTCAACCAACCCGCCACCCTCCTGATCGCCGCTGAAACAGAAACCGATCAACACCTACTGACCAGTTATCTCGAACCCTTTGGCTTCACCCTCTCTGCAACCACCAACGCCGCCCAACTCATCGAGCTGATCAGGCAACACCGACCCGCCCTGGTTCTGGCCGACATTCAAATCACTCAGACGCTCTCCCCAACCCAACTGAATCGTGCCTGCAAAGGCACGCCACCCAAAACACAACGCATTCCCCTCATCGCCATCACCGCAGCCGCCACGAATGGAGAACTCGAGGCTCTTCCCGCCATTTTCGATGCCATCCTGGTCAAGCCCATACTGCGGGAGGACCTCCTGCACGCCCTCGCCGCCTTTCTCCCCCACACCCTTCAGGAGTCATGCCTCCTCCCCAAAGAGAACTCCTCCCCCGCGCCGAACACCCTCTCCGACGCCATCACCGAGCGCTCCGCTCTCCTGGAAAAACTCGCCGAACACTTCCCCGAACGCCTCGCCACGATACGCCGAACCCTCCGCATCAACCAGGTCAAGCCCCTCGCCACCGAACTCCGAGCCATCGCCGCCGAACACGGCGCGCACCGCATGCGTCTCTTGTGCGACGACCTCCTGCTCGCCGCCGAATCCTTCCGTATCGACCGCATGAAAAGCATTCTCCTCGACCTGGAAAACGATGTCGCCCGCCTGCAATGCGGTAAGGACCAAAAGCCATCTAACCAAACCGAAAAAAGTATCCTGCCGGAAAAGGATCCGTCATGAACCCACCTGAAAACCGACCCCTGCCCCACATCCTCGTGGTCGATGATACCCCCGAGAACCTGCAGGTGCTCGCGGAGATTCTCGCCCGCCACCTACCCTGCGACCTCTCCTTTGCCACCGATGGCTATCAGGCCATTGATGCCGTAAAAACCGCCCCCCCCGACCTGATTCTCCTCGACGTCATGATGCCCGGCATGAGCGGCTTCGACGTGTGCAACCACCTCAAGCACTCCCCCGAAACCATCACCATCCCCATCCTCTTCCTCACCGCAAAAACCGAGCCGGAGGATATCGCCAACGGCTTTAAACTCGGTGCCGCGGATTATATCACCAAGCCCTTTAATGCCAAGATCGGAAGAGCACAC
>JAQVYB010000078.1 GCA_028708815.1 Kiritimatiellia bacterium
GGCCGGCAACCGCCCCCTGAAGTCCTTGAGCGATATGCTGAAGGGCAAGCAGGGGCGTTTCCGCCAGAACCTGTTGGGCAAGCGCGTGGATTACTCCGGTCGTTCGGTGATTGTCGTGGGTCCGGATCTCGAGTTGAAGCAGTGCGGTCTTCCGAAGAAGATGGCCCTGGTTCTGTTTGAGCCGTTCATTATTCGGCGTTTGAAGGAAATGGGCGTGGTTCATACGGTACGCAGCGCCAAGAAAATGATTGAGCGCGAGGCGGACGAGGTGTGGGACATCCTCGAAGAGGTGACCCGCGGACATACCGTCATGTTGAACCGGGCTCCGACGCTGCATCGACTGAGTATTCAGTCCTTCGAGCCGATTCTGATTGAAGGGGAAGCCATTCGCCTGCATCCGCTGGTTTGTACGGCGTATAATGCGGACTTTGATGGGGACCAGATGGCCGTGCATGTTCCGCTCTCTATCGAAGCGCAAATGGAATCGCGCCTGCTGATGCTGGCTCCGAACAACATCTTTGCGCCGTCGAGTGGAAAGCCGGTGACCACCCCGACACAGGATATTGCGCTGGGTTGTTATTACCTGACGATGGAAAATCCCCTTGAAACGAAGGTGATGCACCAGGTGGAGGCGATGCGGAAGGATCACGACGCCGTGAAAGAGTCGGAGCGGATTCGGGTTCCTCTGCTGGGCGATGTGGAAGAAGTGCACACGGCTTTTGATGAAGGCGCGGTTTCCATTCACAGTGTTATCCGCTTCAAAAATCCGGACTATCAACGGGATACCCGCTACGGCAAGAAGGATCAATCGGTCATTGTGACCACGGTTGGACGGGTGTTTTTCAGCGAGATCTGGCCGGATTCACTTGGTTTTCAAAACAAGACGGCGACCAAGAAGACGCTGGGTGATATGATTTGGGAATGCTATCAGATCGCCGGGCATGATGTGACCGTGCGCGTGCTCGACCTCTTGAAGAACCTTGGGTTCTTCCATGCGACGCGCGGCGGCATATCCATCGGCATGGTGGATATGATCATCCCCGCCGAGAAGCAAAAGTGCATTGCGGATGCACGCAGCCAGATTGCCGAGGTGGAATCGCAATATCACAAGGGTGTGATCACGGACGGGGAACGTTACAACAAGATTATTGATATCTGGACTCACGCCACGGAGGAAATCTCCCGCGTGATGTTTGATGTGATGCGTCAGAATGAAGGTCGTAAGGAGCCCAATCCGGTGTTCATGATGGTGGATTCGGGAGCGCGCGGAAGCCGTCAGCAGATTCGTCAGTTGGCCGGCATGCGTGGTTTGATGGCCAAACCTTCCGGTGAGATTATTGAACGCCCCATTTTGTCGAACTTCCGCGAAGGACTGAGCGTGCTGGAGTACTTCATCAGTACGCACGGTGCGCGTAAAGGTTTGGCGGATACGGCGCTGAAAACGGCTGACTCGGGTTACCTGACGCGCAAGCTGGTGGATGTGGCGCAGGATATCATCGTGATAGAACAGGATTGCAACACGCTTAACGGCATCGAAGTCAAGGCCATTGTGGAGGGCGACGAGGAGCTGGTTCCGCTGAAGACGCGTATCATCGGGCGTACGGCGCTGGATGACATCCGTGATCCAGGTACGCGCGAAGTCATTGTGGCGGCCGGACAGGAAATTGATGAGCGTGCGGCAGACCGAATCAGCTATGTGGGTCTGGAGCGTGTGCGTATCCGCAGCGTACTGACCTGCGAGTCGCGTCGCGGCGTCTGCGCCCGCTGTTATGGGCGCAATCTGGCCAACGGACAGGATGTGGAATTGGGTGCGGCCGTGGGTATTATTGCCGCACAATCCATCGGTGAGCCGGGCACGCAGTTGACAATGCGTACGTTCCATATCGGTGGAACGGCGAGTTCGGTGTTCAAAAAACCGCAAATTGTAGCGAAAAACAGCGGGTTCCTGAAATATATGGATATTCGTACGGTGCAGGCACGTGACGGAAGTCACGTCGTGTTGAACAAGAACGGCGCCGTGGCCGTGGTGAACGATGAAGGCCGCGAGCTGGAACATTACAACACCGTGATCGGAGCGGTTATTTCCGTGGCCGATGGTGAAAAGGTCAAGAAAGGGTCCGCTTTTGTTAAGTGGGATCCGCATAATCTGCCGATTCTTTCAGAACAGGATGGTGTCCTTCAGTTCCGTGACTTTATTGAGGACGTGACGATTCGACGCGAAATCGACGAAGCGACGGGCCTGCATGCCACCGTGGTGATGGAGCACAAGGAGGATTTGCAGCCGCAGGTCGTGCTGGTTAATCCGGAGACGAAGGCCCCGTTGGCCTACTATTCCATTCCGGCCGGCGCCCACGTGATTGTGGCTGAAGGAGCGAGCGTAACGGCCGGCGAAATGCTTGCCAAAACGCCCCGAAAAGCAGCGCAGACGAAGGATATTACCGGTGGTTTGCCCCGCGTGGCTGAACTGTTTGAAGCACGTCGTCCGAAAGATGCCGCAGAGATTGCCAAGATTGACGGATTGGTGGAGTTTGCCGGCTCAGCCCGAGGAAAGCGCCGCCTTTTGGTGCGTGATTCGGTGACCGGCGAGGCGGAAGAGCATCTGATCCCGATGGGAAAACATGTGGTGGTCTTCCAGGGCGATCATGTGCGAAAGGGAGATCAATTGACTGAAGGCCCGGTGGTTCCGCAGGAAATTCTGGAGGTTTGCGGACCGCAGGAACTGCAGGAATATCTGGTGAACGAGGTGCAGGAAGTGTACCGGCTGCAAGGGGTGGAAATCAACGACAAGCATATTGAAGTAATTGTCCGCCAGATGCTGCGCAAGGTGCGCATCACGGATCCGGGTGATACGGAATTTCTGTGGAACGAGCAGGCTGAACGCTATCACTTCCAGGAAGTGAATCAGCAGGCGATGCAGGAAGGCAAGCGCCCGGCGGAGGCTTCGCCGGTGTTGCTGGGTATTACCAAGGCCTCTCTTGAAACGGAAAGTTTCATCTCGGCGGCCTCCTTCCAGGATACCACCCGCATTCTAACCGATGCGGCAACGCTTGGACGCATTGATTATCTGCGCGGCTTCAAGGAAAATGTCATTATGGGTCATTTGATTCCGGCTGGAACAGGGTTCCATATCTACCGGAATATCAAGCTGGTTCCGCTGGCGGAGCCGCTGACAGCTGATGAACTCATGGGCGATGAAATTCTCGGCGAAATGCTGGAGCCCAGCCTGTAGAAATCAGCGCAACCTGATTCAAAACAAAAGAACGCGTGGTCGGTTGACCGCGCGTTCTTTTTTGTATGGACGGCGAGCGCCGCGTTACCCATACGCATTTTTTTTACGGAGTTCCGAAGCCGTACTGTTCGGCGATGAAGTCGATATCCTTATCGCCGCGTCCGCTCAGGTTGATGAGAATGGAGCCGCGTTTCATTTCCTTGGCGAGTTTCATGGCGTAGGCCACGGCATGAGCACTCTCAAGAGCGGGGATGATGCCTTCCTTGCGCGAGAGGGTGTAGAAGGCCGCCAGGGCTTCCTGATCCGATGCCGTGACGTAGGAGGCGCGGCTCTCGTCGCGCAGCATGCAGTGTTCCGGCCCGACGCCGGGATAATCGAGTCCGCTGGCGATGGAATAGACGGGGGCGGGTTCACCTTTTTCATCCTGAAGCAGATAGCATTTAAAGCCGTGGATAACGCCTTCGCGCCCGTAGGACATGGTGGCGGCATGGTCTCCGTATTTGAGGGAACGTCCGGAGGGTTCGACGCCGATCAGCTGCACGGGGTCGTTGATGAAGCCGGAAAAGATGCCCATGGCATTGCTTCCACCGCCCACGCAGGCGCATACGGTATCGGGCAGATGACCGGTCATCTCCAGAAACTGTTCGCGCGCCTCGATGCCGACCACCGACTGAAAGTCGCGCACGAGCAGCGGGAAGGGATGGGGCCCCACGACGGAACCGATGCAGTAAATGGCGGTTTCATAATCGGCCATGTAGGATTGGAAGGCGGAATCGACGGCCTCTTTGAGTGTTTTCAGTCCGAAGGAGACCGGCACCACGGTGGCCCCGAGCAGTTTCATTCGGATGACGTTGGGGTGTTCTTTTTCAATATCCACTTCACCCATGTGAATTTCACACTCCAGGCCGAAGTAGGCGGCGGCGGTGGCGAGCGCGACGCCGTGTTGGCCCGCGCCCGTTTCGGCAATGAGTTTTTTCTTGCCCATGTATTTGGCCAGGAGGGCTTCGCCCATGCAGTGATTGAGCTTATGGGCGCCGGTGTGATTCAGATCTTCCCGTTTCAGGTAGATGTGGGCGCCGCCCGCGTGGCGGGTCAGGCGTTCGGCGTGATAGACCGGGGTGGGGCGGCCCTGATAGTGTTTTCGGATGTCGCGCAGTTCGGCAATAAAGCGATGCGACTGACAGATGTCGTGATACGCTTCGTCAATTTCCCGAAACGACTTTTCCAGTTCCGGAGGGATAAAGGCTCCTCCGAATTTTCCGAAAAAGCCCTGCGCGTCCGGTTGTTGTTTGAAATAGAGTTGATAATCCATGTATGCCCTCCTTGGTTGCTGATGCGTTGTATTTATATTGCGTCGAAAAAGTCGTTTCTATCTATAGGTACGGCGAAGCTAATATTCAAGCTGTTTTGGGGTGAAAATACGGGTCCACGGGTGTTTTGCAGCGGAGTCTGGCCAGGGAATTCACTTGGGATGCGGGGCTTTATCTTTCCCGGATTCCCCGCTGTCATCCCTTTTTCCAATGAGTGGAAAACGGGCCTGAAAAAGTTCCAATGATTGGAAAAAAGCGGAAAAAAAGTTCCACTGGTTGGAAAAAGTGAGACATAAGCATTGACTTTGGTATGGAGAATTTGTAATTGCCCCCCTTGTGTTTTTAGTTATTTCTCTGTTGTTCCTCTTGAGCAGGGCAAACGGGGTTGGCTGATCGTTCAGGGTTTTGCCGGTGCGGGATTTTCCGCGAACGAATCAGGCCGGCAGGTTCCATAACCGCAAAATGACCCATCGGTTTTTTGCGTCTGCCATTCGTGAGAAATCGGGGTCCGGTTTTTCACGCAGTATTGTGCAATTGAGAATTATGTAAAAAAGCGAAGGTTTCTATTGCAGAGCGCTTGTTTGGTTTGATACCTTGCGCGCTCACGTTGTCAAAAAAAGGGAATAAGGTATGCCGACCATTAATCAATTAGTGAAGAAGGGGCGTAAAACTACGGTCCAGAAAAGCAAGTCGCGGGCGCTGGCTGGTTGTCCTCAGCGTCGCGGTGTTTGCCTGCAGGTCAAGACGCAGACTCCGAAGAAACCTAATTCCGCGTTGCGGAAGATTGCCCGTATCCGCCTGACGAACGGCCAGGAAGTGACGGCGTATATTCCGGGCGAGGGGCACAATCTGCAGGAGCACAGCATGGTGCTGGTGCGTGGTGGCAGGGTGAAGGATCTGCCCGGCGTGCGTTATCATATTGTACGGGGTACGCTGGATTGTCTGGGCGTGAACGGTCGTAACCGGGGCCGCTCCAAATACGGGGCGAAGAAGCCCAAAGCCAAAGCATAAGGAAATTCTCCATGAGAAGAAGAAGCGCAGTCAAGAGAGAGGTGATTCCGGATACGCGGTTTAACAGCGATATCATAGCCCGTTTGATTTCCACGATTATGCAATGCGGGAAGCGCTCGGTTGCGGAGCGCGTGGTCTACGGCGCGTTGGAAGAGATCAGCACGAAGACGGGTGAGGATCCGGTAAAGATTTTCGGAGAGGCCTTGGAGAATATCAAGCCTCGGTTGGAAGTGAAATCGCGGCGCGTGGGTGGTGCGACGTATCAGGTGCCGCTGGAAGTGAGCCCGGAGCGTCAGGTTTCGTTGGCGCTGCGCTGGATCGTTCAGTATTCCCAGGCGCGCAAGGGCGTTCCAATGGCGAAGGCTTTGGCCATTGAACTGCTGGATGCACACAAGGGCCAGGGCTCGTCCGTTAAGAAACGCGACGATACGCACAAAATGGCTCAGGCGAACAAGGCATTTGCGCATTACCGATGGTAGGCGGAACGGAATTTATTTATGGTAGCCCTGGCAGACAGTCAACAGACCCGCGTGCGCGATCCGCAGCCCAATGAGGCCGCGGAACGGCGCAGTGCGCTTGCCGATATTCGGAATATCGGCATTGTGGCGCATATTGACGCGGGGAAGACGACGGTCTCCGAGCGTATCCTTTTTTACACGGGTCGCGTCTATAAAATAGGCGAGGTGCACGAGGGCACGGCGACCATGGACTGGATGGCGCAGGAACAGGAACGCGGCATTACGATTACGAGTGCGGCGACGACGTGTTTCTGGCGCGATCACCAGATCAATTTGATCGACACCCCGGGGCATGTGGATTTTACGGTGGAAGTGGAACGCTCGCTGCGGGTCCTGGATGGCGCGGTGGGCGTTTTTTGTGGTGTGGCGGGGGTGCAGCCGCAATCGGAGACGGTTTGGCATCAGGCGGGCAAGTACGGGGTGCCCCGGTTGGCGTTTGTCAACAAGCTGGACCGCAAGGGCGCGGACATGGAACAGGTACTACTATCCATGCGCGACCGCTTGGCTGCGCCGGTCGTGGCGGTGCAATGGCCGATTGGCGAGGAAGAGAATTTCAGAGGCATTATTGATTTGATGCGGATGAAGGCCTATCTGTTTGACGGGGATACGCCGGGCCTGAATATGACGGAGACGGAGATTCCTTCCGACCTGCTGATTGAGGCGGAGATGCGGCGTACGGAGATGATTGAATTTCTGGCGGAGAAGGACGAGGCGGTGCTGGAAGCGTATGTAGCGGACCCGGGGGTTTCAGCGGAGGTGCTGGCCCAGGCGCTGCGCCGGCTGACGATTCGGAATGAAGCGGTTCCGGTGTTGTGCGGATCGGCGTTGAAGAATAAGGGTGTTCGCCTGCTGCTGGATGCGGTGGTGGATTACCTGCCCTCACCGGTGGATGTGCCGCCTGTGAAGGGATTTCATCCGAAGGATCACAGTCCGGTGCTTTGCGAGACGGATGATTACGCTGCCCTGAGTGCGCTGGTGTTCAAGATCAAGACGGATCCCTACTACGGCAAACTTTCGTTTGTGCGCGTGTATTCAGGTGTGATCCGGAAGGGGCAGAATATTTACAATACGCGGACCCGCAAGCGGGAGCGTTTGGGGCGCATTCTGCAGTTGCATGCGAACCATCACGAGGATGTGGATGTGCTGTATTCGGGGGAGATCGGTGGACTGGCCGGACTGAAGCAGTTAACCACCGGGGATACGCTTTGCGGGGAGAATCATCCGGTGGTGTTGGAGAATATCATCTTTCCTGAACCGGTGATGGCGATGGCGATTGAGCCGAAGACGCAGTCGGACCGCGCCGCGCTGGAATCGACGCTGCATACACTGGAGGAGGAGGATCCGACCTTCAAGGTGTCGCGTGACGCAGAGACGGGTCAGCTCATCATCCGCGGGATGGGCGAGCTGCACCTGGAAATTATCAAGGATCGGATGTTCCGGGAATTCAAGGTACAGGCCAACGCGGGTCAGCCGATGGTGGCCTACCGGGAAACGATTACGAAAGAGGCGGAAGCCTCGCATCTTTTTGAGCGTGAAATCGGCGGTCGCGGACAGTACGGGCATGTCGTACTGAAAGTGACTCCGCGAGAACGCGGCGCAGGCAATGACATTGAGATGAAAGTCTCCAAGGACGTTATACCTGCGGAGTATCATCAGGCTGTTCTGGACGGCATTACGGACAGTCTGGTTACGGGAGTGCTGGGCAACTATTCGCTGGTTGACATAAGCGTGCAGGTTGTGGGCGGAGGATTTCATCCGGTGGATTCATCGGAAGTGGCCTTTCGCACAGCTGCCGCCATGGCGACACGCGAGGCCGTCAGGTCGGCTTTGCCCGTATTACTCGAGCCCGTAATGCTGTTGGAAATCATCACCCCTGAAGAATATATGGGGGATGTGATGGGAGATGTCAGCGGGCGTCGGGGAAAGATTAAATCAATGGATAACAAGGGCGTGGCTCAGATTGTATTGGCGGAAGCTCCTTTGTCCGAAATGTTTGGATATGCCACGGCATTACGGTCGTTAACGAAGGGGCGCGCAAGCTATTCCATGGAGCCGAAGCAGTTTGAAACGGTGCCGGAAACAATTCAGCAAAGCCTATTAAGCCGGTGAGGATAATACACAATGAATGGTCAGAGAATCAGGATACGACTCAAAGGTTATGATCATCGGATACTGGATCAGTCATCCGGCGATATCGTGGAAACGGCAAAGCGTACGGGCGCCCGCGTAGCGGGACCCATTCCGTTGCCGACCCGTATTGAGCGGTATGCGGTGAACCGCAGCCCGCATGTGAACAAAAAATCCATGGAGCTGTTTGAGATCAGAACGCACAAGCGTCTGCTTGACATTATTGATCCGACCGCGAAGACGGTGGATGAACTGAAAAAACTGAACCTGCCCGCGGGTGTGGACATCAACATTAAGATCTGAGTGGTACTATGAATGCGTTGATTGGTAAAAAGATAGGAATGACGCGGGTGTTTAACGACGCCGGTCAGCAGATTCCGGTGACGGCTCTCGAGGTGGGGCCGTGTGTGGTGGTTCAATTAAAGACCGCCGAAAAAGATGGCTATAACGCCGTCCAGATCGGATTCGAGGATCAGCCTGCGAAACGGCAGACGAAGGCGTGCGCGGGTCATTTTAAAAAGAACGAGTTGCCGGGCAAGCGGATTCTGCGGGAAGTGCGCCTGGATACGTCCGGGGCGGATTTCAAGGTCGGGGATACCTTCACGGCCTCTGTGTTTGACGGGGTTTCTTATGTGGACGTGATCGGCGTCACGAAGGGGCGCGGTTTTCAGGGTGTGGTGCGCCGCCATGGCATGAGCGGTGGGCGTGCGACGCACGGCTCGGGCATGCACCGTCGGCCGGGCTCGATCGGCATGAAGGAATGGCCCGCTCGCGTGTTGAAGGGCAAGGCGATGCCCGGGCAGATGGGTGCGGATCGCGTGACCGTGCAGAATCTGAAGGTGGTTCAGGTTCGGAACGACGATAATATTGTGCTGGTTCGCGGGTCGGTTCCCGGTCCTTCCGGCGCGTTTGTTTTTGTGAGGAAATCATTAAAGAAAGCGGATAAGCCGTCATGAGTAAGATACCAATACGCAACATGAAGGGCGAGCAGCTCGGCGAGTATGAACTGGCCGATTCGTTGCTCGAGTTTGACAAGGGATTGCAGGCGATGCATGACGCCGTGGTAGCCTATTTAGCCAACCAGCGGAACGCTACGGCTTCTACGCTGTCGAAGGGCGAAGTGGCCGGCAGCAACCGGAAACTGTGGAAGCAAAAAGGAACCGGTCGCGCCCGTACGGGGCGTCGGCAGTCGCCGGTGTGGCGTGGTGGCGGCGTGGCCTTCGGGCCGAAGCCGCGGCGGCACACGAAAAAGCTGACCAAGAAAATGGCTCAACTGGCATTCCGCAGGGCGGTCAGCGAAAAGGTGACGGCGGGTCAGATGCTGATTCTGGATGAGTTATCGTTGGACCAGGCCAAGACCAAAGAGATGCAGGCCGTGGTGAAGAATTTGGCCGTACAGCGCGGTGCGCTGTTTTTGGTGAGCGATCTGGATACCAACGTGGCGCTGGCGACGCGAAATCTGCAGCGCGTGGAGCTGGCGTCGGTCACGATGGCCAATACGTATCAGGTACTGCGCTATCCGACGGTGGTGGTGACCAAGAAGGGAATGGGCGACCTGGAGAGCCGGTTGCAGAAAAAGACTGGGAGCGAGGCATGAAAGACGCATATTCGGTAATCAAGAAGCTCTTGCTGACAGAGAAGGGCACCCGACTTGGGGAGACAGAGAACAAGTATTTGTTTAATGTGGCTGCGGATGCGAACAAGCTGGACATCAAACGGGCCGTGGAGCAGCTTTTCGGTGTGAAGGTAATGAACGTGAACACGATGAACCGAAAAGGGAAGAAGAAACGTGAACGTACCCGGAATTTTGGAATGACGGCAGCGGTCCATCGGGCGGTGGTCACCCTCAAAGAAGGTGACAAGATCGATCTGACATAAAAGGAGAATGAGTACGCCATGGCTTTAAAAAACAATAAACCAACCACGCCGAGCAGCCGCTTTACGGCCCTTTCGGATTTCAAGGAAATCACGAAAAAGGAGCCGGAGCGTTCGTTGCTGAGCAAGCGCAAATCCAAGGCGGGCCGCAATTCCGCGGGACGTATCACGGTGCGCCATCGCGGGGGTGGCCATAAGCGCCACTACCGCCTGATCGACTTCAAACGGGACAAGCATGGTATTCCGGCGAAAGTGGTGGGCATCGAGTATGATCCGAACCGCTCGGCGCGTATTGCGCTGCTGGCCTATGCCGACGGGGAAAAGCGGTATATTATCGCTCCGCTCGGCCTCGCGGCGGATGCCGTGCTGATGGCCGGTCCGGAAGCCGAACCGGTGACGGGCAATTCGCTGCCGCTTTCGAAGATTCCGTTGGGCATGTCGATTCACAATATTGAGCTGTATGCCGGACGGGGTGGCCAGTTGGTCCGCACGGCGGGTGGATCGGCTCAGTTGATGTCCCGCGAAGGGAGCGTGGCCAATGTAAAGATGCCTTCGGGAGAAATCCGGATGATACCGTCGGGTTGCTATGCGACGGTTGGGCAGATCGGCAACGTGGATCACGAGAATATCTCCAGCGGGAAGGCCGGTCGGACACGCCACAAGGGTATCCGTCCGACGGTTCGCGGTGTGGCGATGAATCCGGTGGATCATCCGATGGGCGGCGGCGAAGGCCGGACCTCGGGAGGCAGCCATCCGGTTTCGCCCTGGGGCAAATTGGCCAAGGGCAAGAGAACCAGAGCCAAAAGGAAAACCAGTAACAAGTTTATTGTTCAACGGAGAAAGAAGTAAGTTATGGGTCGTTCAATTAAAAAAGGGCCTTTTGTAGAGGATAAACTGCTCAAGAAGGTAGAGCGGATGAATCTGTCGGGTGAGAAGCGTATGATCAAGACGTGGTCGCGCCGCTCGATGATTCTTCCTGAATTTGTCGGCCATACGCTGGCGGTTCATAACGGCAAGGTATTTGTCAACGTGTTTGTGACGGAAAACATGGTGGGACATCGTTTGGGCGAGTTTGCGCCTACACGTAACTTCCGCCGCCACGGCACGGCTACCGACAAAACGGTGATGCTGAAATAACCGTGTGCATTGGACTGGGATTCGGGAAAAAAAGAGGCTGGCGGTACCGCGAAGAGAATTTTTAAGGAAAGGCTGGCAATTTTTAAGCGAGTTCCTAAACTGAGCGCCTCCATTTTTCAGACAGGCGAAGATGGGCGGGCGATTTATGAAACGGCGATAATGTGGTAAGTGGGTTGCTATGGAAGTAAATGCGATAACAAAATATGTGAGGCTGTCACCGACGAAAGCGCGGGATATGGCGCGTTCCATTCAGGGACGTCCGGTTTCCGAGGCGGTCTGCTTGACGGCAGCCAGTAAGCGAAAAGCGGCGTTGCAGATTGCCAAGACGTTGAAATCGGCGATTGCCAATGCGGAAAACAACAAAGGGTTGTCGGCTGACGATCTGATGGTCAAAGAAGCCGTGGTGGACGATGGCCCGCGCATGAGGCGGTTTTGGCCCCGGGCACGCGGAATGGTGAGTCCGATTAAACGGAAAACCTGCCACATCAAGATTGTTCTGACGGATGAAAAACGGGGTAAGCGCAAATAACGGCGCTTGAAAGGAGATCATTTTGGGCCAAAAGGTAAATCCCATTGGGTTAAGAGTGACCGTCAATAAAAATTGGGGGTCTCGGTGGTTTGCGAACAAGAAGGACTTCGGGAATCTTCTTCACGAAGACCTGTTGATTCGGAAAGTGGTGTTGAATCGTCTGAAGGATGCGGCGGTTCCCGAGGTATTGATTGAGCGGTATGCCAATCGAGCGCGGATCACCATTTTCACGGCTCGTCCCGGCATTGTGATTGGTCGTAAGGGAACGGACATCGAGCGTATCCGTGAAGAACTGACCAAGATGACGGGCAAGGAAATTTATGTGGACATCAAGGAAGTACGCAGTCCGGATTTGGACGCACAGCTGGTGTCCGAGGGGATTGCGCTTCAGCTGGAACGGCGTGTTTCGTTCCGGCGTGCGATGAAGCGAGCGATTCAGATGGCGATGGAACTGGGTGCACTGGGCGTGCGCGTGGAGGCCTGCGGTCGTCTGGGCGGGGCCGAGTTGGCCCGCCGGGAAAGCTACAAGGAAGGCAAAGTTCCCCTGCATACGTTGCGTGCCAACATTGACTATGGTTTTGCGGAAGCGCACACCGTGGCCGGGGCAATCGGCATCAAGGTCTGGATTTGCAAAGAAGAGGAACCAGAGAAATTGACGAAGGAGAAGACCCATGCCGCTTATGCCTAAAAGAACGAAGTTTCGCAAGCAGCAGCGCGGGAACATGGGAGGCAATGCGACCTCCTGCAACACGATTGCGTTTGGCGAATACGGATTGCAGTCGTTGGGCCGCGCCTGGATCACGAACATTCAGTTGGAAGCCTGCCGTATTTCGATTAACCGCGCGATGAAGCGTAAAGGGAAGGTGTGGATTCGCGTCTTTCCGGACAAACCGATTTCCAAGAAGCCTTTGGAAGTGCGCATGGGCAAGGGAAAAGGAGCCACGGAAGAATGGGTGGCCGTCGTCAAGCCGGGGTGCATGCTGTTTGAGTTGGACGGTGTCCCGGAGTCGATAGCACGGGAAGCGCTACGCCTGGCTTCAAACAAGTTGCCGATCCGTACACGGTTTATCACGCGTCACGCGCACTAATTAGGTGGAAACAGCGATATGAAAGCAACGGAATTGAGAAATCTGACGAAAGAGGAACTGGTCCAGCGGAGCGAGGAAATGAAGAAGGAAATGTTCAATCTCCGACTTCAGCAGACGAGCGGCCAGCTGGAGAAGCCTTCAAGAATCAAGGAACTGCGACGCGATCTGGCCAGAGTCAACACGGTAATGACCCAGCGCAGCAAAGAGGTGAGGTAAGGATCATGAACGAAACTCGGGGATTACGGAAAGAACGTGAAGGCGTGGTGGTCAGCAGCACGATGGATAAAACCATTGTGGTGAAGGTGTCGAGTCGGTATCGGCATCGGTTGTACGGCAAGGAAATGAAACGGTCGGCCAAGTTTTATGCGCACGACGAGCAAAATGACGCCAAGGTGGGCGATGAGGTGCGGATAATGGAAACGCGACCGATCAGCCGGACGAAGTGCTGGCGTCTGGTAGAAGTCACCAAGCGGGCGAATTGATTTTGAAACTGGAGCTGTAAAGATGATTGCACAAGAAACGAGATTGCAGGTGGCGGACAATACGGGTGCCCGCGAGGTGCTCTGCATGTGCGTGTTGGGGCAGCGTAAGCGGTATGCGCACATCGGGGATGTGATCCGCGTAGCCGTCAAAGAAGCCCAGCCGCACGGCATGGTGAAGAAGGGGGAGAAATTCAAGGCGTTGATCGTTCGGACGAAGCAGGCCATCCGTCGCGCGGATGGTTCCGTGCTGAAATTCGATCATAACGCCGTGGTTTTGGTGGACGACCAGATGAATCCCAAGGGCACGCGTATCTTTGGGCCGGTGGCCCGCGAGTTGCGCGAGAAAAACTACATGAAAGTCATATCGTTGGCGCCAGAGGTGATCTGATTATGAAGAAGGTAAAAATGCCGAAACAGAAGATAAAAAAAGGCGATATGGTTGTTGCCATCACGGGTGACGACGCCGGCAAGACCGGCAAGGTGCTCCAGATTATGTCTCAGAAGGGACGTGCCGTGGTGGAGGGGCTGAATCTGGTGACAAAGCATTTGCGCAAGTCACAGGATAATCCGAACGGCGGCATCGTGGAAAAAGAGGCGCCGATTGCGCTTTCGAATCTGAAGCCGGTCGAGGCGTCCAAGTAACAAGTTTGAGCAGTCAGAGGTAGGAAAGGTTTGCCGACATGACGACGTTAAAAGAAAAATACAAAAACAGCATCGCGCCCGGGTTGAAGAAGAGTTTCAACTATGCGAATCCGATGCAGATTCCGAAGATTCAGAAGATCGTACTGAATATGGGAGTCAAGGCGACGGTGGACAAGGACGTGCTGAAGGCCGTGTCGGAAGACCTGGGCCGTATTACCGGACAGAAGGCGGTCATCATAAATTCGCGGGTGAGCATTGCGAATTTCAAATTGCGCGAAGGTATGCCGATCGGAGTGAAGGTGACATTGCGCGGAGATCGCATGTATGAATTTCTGGATCGCCTCATCAACTCGGCACTGCCGCGCATCCGCGACTTTCGCGGGGTGTCGGCCAAGTCCTTTGATGGGCGCGGGAATTATACGTTGGGTTTGAAGGAACAGGGCATCTTCCCTGAAATTGACCCGGATCACATCAAAGCCGTCCAAGGGATGGATATCACGATAGTTACAACAGCGAAAACAAACGACGAGGCCAGAGCACTGCTGCGGGAATTTGGCATGCCGTTTGCGAATTGATAAGGGAGGATCTTCCGTTGGCTAAGAAATCATTGATAGCGAAATCGAAGAGAGAGTCGAAATTCTCGGCGCGAAATTACCATCGCTGCCGGCGGTGTGGGCGTTCGCGCGCCTATCTGAGAAAATTTCAGTTGTGTCGTATTTGTTTCCGGGAATTGGCATCGGATGGCAAGATTCCCGGAGTAATCAAGGCCAGTTGGTAACGGCCCAGGGTTGGAGTTAGAGCATGAGTGTATCAGATCCCATTGCGGACATGTTGACCCGGATTCGAAACGCGCTTGGCGCCGGCATTGATACGGTAGAAATGCCGCATTCAGTGATGAAGAGTGAGCTGGCACGTATTTTGAAACGGGAAGGTTATATTGTGGATTATACTACGGAGGGGCACGCCAATAAGCGGACGCTTCGTGTGTATCTGAAATATGACAAGAATCAGAAGCCGGCCATTCAGGGGCTGAAGCGCATCAGTAAGCCGGGCTTGCGCCGGTACGTGGGCGCCTCGGAAATCAAGCGGGTATTGAACGGGCTGGGAACCGCCATTATCAGTACCTCGTCGGGTGTGATGACTGACAGGGAAGCCCGTAAAAAGAACGTGGGTGGCGAAGTGCTTTGTCAGATTTGGTAAATCAAGCATTTGCAGAGGTAATACAATGTCAAGAGTAGGAAAAAAGACGATAGCCGTTCCAGACGGAGTCACGGTTTCAGTGGATGGTCGGCAGGTGACCGTAAAAGGTCCCAAAGGGGATCTGAATCTGTCCGTTTCGCCGTTGATCGAGGTGGTCCTGGATGGCGGCAACGAAGTGGTCGTGACGCGTAAGGCGGAGACCAAGGAAGCCCGTTCGGTGCATGGCACCACACGCACCCTGATTGCCAACATGGTGGAAGGGGTGAAAAACGGTTTTAAAAAGCAACTGGAAATCAATGGAGTCGGCTTCAGGGCGCAGCTGCAGGGCAATCGGATAACGATGTCGCTGGGCTATTCGCACCCGATTCTGTTCGACGTTCCGGAAGGAATTACAGCGCAGGTTCCTGATCAGACCAATATTGTGATCGAAGGTTGCGACAAGCAGCAGGTGGGCGAAGTGAGTGCCCGTTTGCGCGCCTATTATCCGGCGGAACCGTATAAGGGCAAGGGCGTGAAATACAAAGGTGAACGAATCCGCCGCAAGGCAGGCAAGACGGTGGCATAATCATGAAGGTTAAAACGAAGAAAGAATATCGGGTGCGTCGGCATCTTCGGCTGCGGAAGAAAATTCAGGGCACGAAAGAGTGTCCCCGTATGAGCGTGTTTGTTTCAAACCGCCATATCTATGTGCAGTTGATAGACGATGCGGAAGGCCGCACGCTGGCGTCCGTATCCACGGTGGCGGGCGAAGGATCGGCTCCGGCGCTGACGGCTGAGCGGGCGACGGAGATCGGGCGCATGATGGGTGAAAAGGCAAAGGAACTGGGGCTGTCCAAGGTGGTTTTTGACCGGGGTGGTTTCACCTATGGTAAGCGCCTGAAGGCGCTGGCCGATGCCGCCAGGGCGTGTGGATTGGAATTTTAAACAGGGAACGGGCAGGAGCATATAAGCTATGGATAAGAAGGAATCCCAGAAAAATATGGAATTGCAGGAGCGGGTGGTTCACGTGAACCGCTGCTCGAAGGTGGTCAAGGGCGGACGTCGTTTCAGTTTCAGCGCACTGGTGGTCGTGGGCGATAAGAACGGGCACGTAGGCTATGGACTTGGCAAGGCTAATGAAGTGGCGGATGCAATCCGCAAGGGTACGGCTTTGGCGAAACGGAATATGTTCCCGGTGAAGATGAAGGGAAAGACCATTCCGCATGAAGTGACCGGGGCGTTTGCCGGTGGGCACGTCTTGATCAAGCCGGCGCTTCCGGGTACGGGAGTCATCGCGGGTGGCGCCATGCGGGCGGTGCTGGATTTATCCGGATTGCACGATGTGCTGGCCAAATCGCTGGGCAGTAAGAACAAGTTGAACGTTACCCGGGCCACTGTCGAAGCGCTGAAAAGCCTGCGCACCCGGGAAGAAGTGGAAGAAATTCTTAAATCGTACGCGGGGATTCCAACTATGAATTTGCATTCGTTGAAAAATACGGCAGGTGCGCGTCATCGCAGGATGCGCGTGGGCCGGGGGGAAGCCTCCGGAAAAAGTAAAACAAGCGGACGCGGACACAAGGGGCAGATGGCCCGAAAGGGCGCGAATCATCGTCGGGCCTTTGAGGGTGGTCAGACACCCATGCATCGCCGCCTTCCGAAGCGTGGATTCAACCATGAGAAGCTGTGCCCGTTGGCGACGGTCAACGTAGGCCTTCTTTCCCGGTTTGATGATGGCGCGGTCATTTCGTTTGATCAGCTTCGTGAAGCGGGCCTGGCCAACGGGGTGGTTTGCGGCGCGAAAATTCTGGGGATGGGTGAATTGAGCAAGAAGCTGACGGTGCAGGCGCAGGCCTTCAGTGCCGTGGCCCGTGAAAAAATAGAGCAGGCGGGCGGGCAGTGCGAAGTCGTCCATCCCGTTAAATAAAGAAGTGGAATAAAAACATGTTATCGGCCTTCACAAACAGCCTGAAAATTCCGGAACTGAGACAACGGATTCTCTTTACCCTGGGCCTGGTCTTCATCTGTCGGTTTTTGGCACGCTTAGCCACGCCCGGCGTGGATGCCTTGGCGCTGCAGGAGTTGATTGCTCAACTGCAGAGTCAGGCAGGAGGCAGTTTTCTGGGGATGTTTGACCTGTTCAGCGGCGGTGCGCTGCAATATGCAGCGGTCGGGGCGCTGGGTATTATGCCCTATATCAGTGCTTCGATTATTCTGCAGCTTCTGACGGCGGTCATTCCTCAGTTGGAGCGGCTCGCACGGGAAGGGGATACGGGGCGCCAGAAAATCAGCCAGTATACCCGCTATCTGACCGTGGTTCTTTGTGTGGTGCAATCGTATGCGATGGCGGCTACGTTGCTGCACCCGGAAAGACTGGGCATCGGCATACAGATCGTCCGTATGAATCCAATGGCTTTTATCGTGTTGAGTATCATCACGATGACGACGGCCACCATGTTGTTGATGTGGCTGGGTGAGCAGATTACCGCCCGCGGTATTGGCAATGGCGTTTCGCTGATTATCACGATCAACATTATAAGTCGTCTGCCGCAGGCGGTCGGCGGCACGATCAATATGTTTGTGGAGGTGGATGGTATCCGCCGGTTCACAATCTTCCATCTGGTCGGGATGCTGGTGATGATTTTTGTGGTGATTGCCGGGGTGATTGCGGTGACGCAGGCTCAGCGTAAGATACCGGTTCAGTATGCCAAACGGGTGGTGGGCCGCAAGGTCTACGGCGGGCAGAGCACCTATATGCCGCTGCGCGTGAATTATTCC
>JAQVYB010000234.1 GCA_028708815.1 Kiritimatiellia bacterium
AGAAGCCTACTTTGCGCTCTATCCGGAGCGCAAGGGACGTCCCGGCCTGCACTGTTTTCTGGATGAAGTTCAGATGGCACGCGGATGGGAGCTGTTTGCGGACCGCTTGATGCGTGCGGAAAATATGACTGTCTATCTGACCGGCTCATCCGCCGGCATGCTGGCGCACGAAGTGGGCACCGCTATGCGCGGGCGGGCTCTGGCCTGGGAGCTTTTCCCGTTTTCGTTTGCCGAATACCTCGATGCCAAGGGGATACATGCGGATTTGCGCGGACAGCAAGCCCGGCTTCGCGTTCGCAAGGCCTTTGAAGGCTATTGGCAAACCGGCGGGTTCCCTGAGGTTATGGATGTCGATGCTTCGTTCCGTGTCATGATACATCAGGACTATTTCAAGACGATGATCTTCCGGGATGTGGTGGACCGCCATGATGCGCTGCATCCTCGAGCCATCCGGGACATGGCCTATCGCCTGCTTAATTCAGCGGCTTCCCTCTATACGATTAATGCCCTGACCGGCTATCTCAAGTCGCTGGATCATCGGATCAGCAAGACATTCGTTGGCGATGCGCTGACCTGGCTTGAAGATGCATTTGCCCTGTTCACGGTTCGCCTTTTCGACGCCTCGTTAAGCCGTCAAAATGCCAATCCAAAGAAAATCTATGCCATCGACCATGCTCTGGTTCGTTCAACCTCCACCGGAATTCTGGTCAATGACGGGCATCTGCTCGAAAACCTTGTATTTATCGATGGCCGCCGCCGCGGGTTGAATCTGCATTATTACCGTACGCACTCCAGGCGCGAAGTTGACTTCGTTTGGCGAACACCGGATGGACGACTAACCCTGGTTCAGGTTGCTCTTCAGGCACCTGAGGGAAGTGACACATTGGCCCGGGAATTGACGGCTTTGCGAGAAGCCCTCGCCGAGCACCCGGAAAGCAAAGCCTTGCTGGTTACCCTGGATGATGCACCGCAGTCCATTCAAACGCCGGAAGGTATAATACAGACGCTTCCGGTATGGCAGTTTCTGCTTGAACAGGAACGTTTTCAATCGGACGAACAGGATGCTCCCGATCAGGTATAAAAGTATACTATATTCTTGCAATAATACCCGATCAGGTATAAATAGAGTTCCATGTGTTAGTTTTATACCCGAACGGGGGCTTTCAAATGAATGCTTTTAGTGATTTTGTAAAACGCAATCGGGCGTTGGCGGGTTTGTCGCAGCAGGAGCTTGCGGAACGTGCGGAGGTCGGATTGCGCTTCCTCCGGGAACTTGAGCAGGGCAAGCATACTTTGCGATTGGACAAGGTGGATCAGGTGCTGATGCTTTTTGGACACCGGTCGGGCCCGATACCTTATCGTCCGGAGGTGGATGATGAGGCGTGAAGGATTGGTGTATATGGAGGGGCGTCTGGCCGGACGAATCTCGGAGGATGAGCATGGGTATTGTTTCATCTACGAGGAGGAATATCTTCAAAAGGCGGATGCGCGGGCCGTCAGCATGCTGTTGCCGTTGTGCAAGGAAGCCTATCAGGATAAACGGTTGTTTCCGTTTTTTGATGGACTGATTCCAGAGGGATGGCTTTTGGACATTGCGGAGCAGACTTGGAAACTGGATGCCCGGGATCGGATGGGGCTGCTTCTGGCGTGCTGTCAGGATTGCATCGGGGCGGTCTGTATTCGTCCTGTGCCCGAGGAGGGCGTATGACATTCTGTTGGATCTGTTGTCGGGCGTTGGGGAAGGGTGAGGAGCGGTATCATGCGTCCTGTGTACGAAGGCTGTTTGGATCGAATCGCCCGCCGTTGATTGAATATACCATGGACGCCTTGAATGAACTGGCCGCGCAGGTGGTTCGGCGAAGTGTGTCGGTGCCGGGCGTGCAGCCGAAGCTGTCGCTTCACCTGGAGAAATCCAGGGGCGTTCGTCCGTGTCTGAAATTAACGGGATTGGCGGGTGATTTCATTTTGAAGCCTGCGGTGTCGGATTATCCCGGGATGCCGGAATTGGAGCATCTAACCATGAGACTGGCGGAGCTGTTTCATATTCCTGTTGCATCATGCGGACTGATTGAGTTGGCGGATGGCGCACGCGCCTATATCACCCGTCGAATGGATCGCATGAAGGGGGGAGGCTGTCTGCATATGGAAGACATGTGCCAGTTGACCGATAAGCTGACGGAACAGAAATACCGGGGGTCCATGGAGCAGATTGGAAAAGCCATCCTGCTGTTTTCTTCCCATCCGCAACTGGATGCTCAGCGTCTGTTTGAGATGACGCTCTTTTCATTTTTGACTGGAAATTCAGATATGCACCTGAAGAATTTTTCGTTGCTGTATCATCCGAATGGCCTGGTGACTCTTGCTCCGGCTTATGACCTGCTTGCGGTACACCTTCTGCTTTCGACAGATCAAGAAGAACTGGCCTTGTCGATGAATGGTCGAAAACGTCGCATTCAGGGGGCTGACTTCAAGTCGTTTGCTACGCATTTGAGAATCACCGATTCCCAGTTGGATTCGATTTATGCCCGCTTCCGGCGCACATATCCCGAGGCGTTGGACTTTATCGGACAGGGGCAAATAGAGACGATGCGTCAGGAAGAATACCGGGACTTGCTGAGGCGTCGGGCCAGTCAGATCGGGCTGTGTTGAGCATTCGCGGTGTCTGATGCGATTAGGTGAAAGGCGTTTTTCGACGCGATGTTATGAGTAGCCGTCCTTTCCCGGCGCGATCGGATAGTCATCGTTATATGGTGTTCCGGAAAAAGCTCCGTAGTCACGCGTGCGGTGTCAGTCCACTATGTTAATGTTCCTGTGTGGTGCGGGATCTGTCGGTGGTCCTGTTCGATTCATTTCAAGACTTCAAGTCATTGTTTCTTGATCGGTGTTATGAAGATGGCAGGGCGTTAACGATTACGTTTTCTAAAGAGGGGCCACATGAACCCAAAGGGAGTTCATCGTTTTTTGGTCCGATCCTATTTATTCTTTTTTCTGCGATCCTGGTGGGTTTCAGCGTCATATTCCCCTTGACCGCCGTAGGGCCGTTCACGCAGAATGTCGTCATGAAGTTACTTGTTATGGCCTTTTTTTATGGGAATACCGTTGTGGCATTCTGCCGTCGTTGGTTGATGCGAATGGCCGTTCTTGCTGCGCTGGCCCTGACGCCGGGAATGCCTCAGGTGTTTGCTGCGGTTGTATACGGCAACCTGGGCGCAGACGGAACGGGCCCACTCAGCAACACGAGCACGGATTATGGCCCCGGAGATGAAACGGAGCTTTCGCTTGCCCAGGGATTTACCGTAGGCGTTGGTTCCTCTTTGCTTAACCTTCAATCTGTCCGCCTTGGATTGTATACCGAAGAGTCCGCACTCCGAACGGTCAGTCTCTATTCGCACAATTCAGGGCCGAATACGTTATTGTTCACTTCGGATGCCGTGCAGGTTGGCGTCAAGGGCACCTATACGTTCTCCTTTCAGGACGCGATACTGACGGCAGGTTCAACCTACTGGGTTGTTCCGGGAGGGCCGGCATCCTGGTACCTTAATTCGGCCAACACGGCTCCATCGGTGTTTAACGATTCGGGGTACTCCTATGCCGGAACCATGCATCTCAACACTTCGGCTGAGTGGGTGAACACGCCGTTTAGCGGTTATAGTATCTCCCTTTTTGCCGTGGATAGCTCCTCCATACCGGAGCCGGGTACGCTCGCCCTTTTGGCGTTAGGCGGCCTGGGGTTGACGATGTTGCGTCGCCGCAGATGCGGTTGAATGCCACAGAACGGCTCATCACGTCGCGGAGTCAGAGTCCTGGCACACGCGGCGCGGAGTCAGGATTCGCGGAGTCGGTCCTCTGTGTTAATGTTCCTGTGTGGTGCGGGATAGGGACGGCTTAGTTTTCGGGTGCATTCGGGTTTCGGCGAGGTTGGTCAGGAAGGTCTTTTTGTCAGCAGAGCCAGCCGGGTCGTTACCGCAGGCGGTACACTTTGAGTGATCGGTGACAGGACGGGGCATGGGTATTGATTGAGTCGGCGGATGGCGCACGCGCTACGAAGCCCCTGACGATACAGGTGCTTTACTGCCCGCAGTGTGGACTTTGGACGATGTTGGTCAATGACAGCAGGAACTTCTCGACGTGCTCGGATCAGTATGTGTTGATTGGCGGGGTGGCATCTTCCCTGGCGATGGAGGAAGTCGGCGAGGAGTTTCGAGTGACCAAGGATCTGGATATCGTTTTATGTATTGAGGCGCTGGATTCCGCTTTTGTGAACGCCTTTTGGGATTTC
>JAQVYB010000235.1 GCA_028708815.1 Kiritimatiellia bacterium
CCATCGAAGAAGCCCTCGCCGGCGCACGCGATATTGTCGCCGAGCGCGTCAGCGAACAGGCCGACGTCCGCCACCTCGTCCGAGAACACTTCACCCGAAAAGGCGTACTCGTCTCCGAAGGCGTCAACGACGAAGCCAAAAAATCGAAATTCGAACAATACTGCGAATTCGAGCAACCCGTGGCCGACATCCCCTCACACCGCTTTCTCGCCATCCGACGCGGCGAACAGGAAGGCTTCCTGCGCAAAAAAATCCGCGTCCAGGTCGAGGAACTCGTCGCCCAGATGCAGGCCATGCTCCCCATCAACCCCACCTCGCCCTTCGCCGAACAAAAAGCCCTCGCCATTGAAGACGGCTTCAAGCGTCTGCTCGCGCCCAGCGTGGAAGTGGATGTCGCCGTCGAACTCAAAATGAATGCCGACCGCTCCGCCGTCGAGGTCTTCGCAAAGAACCTGCGCAACCTCCTGCTGGCCGCCCCGTTCGGCGGCAAGGCCGTCATCGGCATTGACCCCGGCCTGCGCACCGGCTGCAAGTGCGTCGCCCTCGACGCCACCGGAAAATTCCTCGAAAACACCACCCTCTACCTCACCCAGGGCGACGCCGCAAAAAAATCCGCCATGATGGACCTCGGGCGCCTCATCCAGAAATACCAGCCCAAGGCCATCGCCGTGGGCAACGGCACCGCCGGACGCGAAACCGAAGCCTTTGTGCGCGACCTGCTCAAACTCGCCAAAATCAGCACCATCGCCGTCGTCGCCGTCAATGAAGCCGGCGCCAGCGTCTACAGCGCCTCCGAAATCGCCCGCGAAGAATTTCCCGACCTCGACCTCACCATACGAGGCGCCATCTCCATCGGACGCCGCCTCCAGGATCCCCTCGCCGAACTCGTGAAGGTCGATCCGAAGTCCATCGGCGTAGGCCAATATCAGCACGATGTCTATCAGCAACTCCTCAAAGACAAGCTCGACGAAGTGGTCGAAAGCTGCGTCAACCACGTCGGCGTCGAACTCAACACCGCCAGCGCACCCCTCCTCGCACGCGTCGCAGGCATCGGCGAAAGCCTCGCCAAAAAAATGGTGGAATACCGCAATGCCCACGGCCCCTTCCCCGATCGCCAGGCCATTCAGAAAGTCCCCGGACTCGGCCCGCGCACCTTCCTCCAGGCCGCCGGCTTCCTCCGAATCCGAGGCGGACTCCACCCCCTCGATGCCTCCGCCGTACATCCCGAGCGCTATTCCCTCGTCGAAAAAATGGCAGGCGACCTCGGTGAAAAAAACCTCGCCAACCTCATCGGAAAACCCGAGACCGTTAAAAAAATCGATATCAAAAAATACATCAGCGAAGACGTCGGCGAACCAACCCTGCGTGATATTCTCGAGGAACTCAACAAACCCGGACGCGACCCGCGAGAGTCCTTCGAGGTCGTCGGCTTCCGCGAAGACGTACAGGAAATGTCCGACCTGAAAAACGGCATGGAACTCAAGGGCATCGTCACCAACGTCACCGCCTTCGGCGCCTTCGTGGATATCGGAGTCCATCAGGATGGTCTCGTACACATCTCCCAGCTCTCCGACCGCTTCATCAACGATCCCTCGGAAGTCGTTCAGGCCGGTGACCGGATCACCGTCTGGGTGGTCGATGTCGATATCAACCGCAAGCGCATTGCCCTTTCCGCCGTAAAAGAAAAGGCCCTTCAGGATGCCGGCGCCAAACCCGGCGCCCAACGCCAGGGCGGCAGCGGCCCGGAACGACGCCCCCCACGCACCGCTCCGCGCACACCCCAACGCCCCTCCTTCTCCGCCAATCCCTTTTCCGGCCTGTAGCAGGCCGGCATCACGGAGAATTTGCCTTATACTTCTTGTCATTTTTTTGAATACCGAAATTCTGTAATCAGTGTAAACTGATTCAGTGTTGAGGAGGCGATTGCCGCCGGGGGGGCGGCCGCATAGTCATAAATCGTTCAAGTTCAAAGGGAGTCGATATGAAGAAGTGGATGGTTGTTGTGTTGGTGGGGATGCTGGGATGGATGGGATCATCAACAAGCCGTGGCGAAACCACGGTGACGCTGCCGGTGGGAGCGGGCGAACACTTTACGGTGGAGGATGCCGATTCCAACGCGCTGCTTCGGGTGGAGAATGAAGCCATCCTGATCGGGAGCGGCATCCCCATCGAAGCGCAAAGCGGCAACCTGAGCTTCGTGATTTCCAATGAAGTGCAAATGACGTTGGGAAGCTATTTCGGCATGGCCAACCTGATTGTGGGTTCCAACACGTATTCTTCTATTTGGGGGTGCGAACTGTTCGGGTACGAAAACACCATGCAGTCCGCCGCAAACGCCGCCATTCTGGGCGGGCGCGACAACAACCTTTCCGCGGGATCTTGCAGAGGATTCTACAGCATGCCCTACTTCAGTGTGATTGCCGGCGGGCAGCACAACGGCATCACCGGTTCACAAAGCTCCGCCATCTCCGGCGGCGGATACAACAGCATTACCAATGCCGGAACCGGTGCCGTCATCATCGGCGGGTTCAACAACAAGGTGACCGAAAGTTACGGCACGGTGCTGGGCGGGCAATACAATCATGTATCCGGGACCAATGCTCTGGCGGCCGGCTACCATGCCAGAGCCCTGCACAACGGTTCCTTTGTCTGGGCGGACTATTCCTCCGCAACCAATGTCGCGAGCAGCAATGACAACGAAGTCGTCATCCGCGCTGTCGGCGGCGTGCGGCTGGATGCCCAACTCGGAACCAACGCACTGCCCAACAGAAGATCCCGCTATGCCGACAACAACATCGTCGCCTGGGCGCGTATTGACAAAAACACCGGGATCACGACCGATCATTTTGGCGTGCATTCGCTCAGCAACACGGCTCAGGGCACCTATCTGATCTCGCTGGATGCCCGAATGACCAGCGGCTACTCGCTCATTCCGATGGCCGTGCCGGAAGTGGATTCAGCCCTCCTGCCCACCAATGCCGCCCAAGCACGAAATATCTACGTCGACCAGATCAATTCCTCCACCAACTTCTACGTCTACATCACCGACGGGAATCATTCGCTCACCAACAACGATTTCCTCTTCATGGTCACAGGCCGTTAATTCACGGGAGGCTTGAACGATGAAATCAACAACGTATCTTCTGCTGGCCGGAATGGCACTGGCCGCCACAGCCAGGGCCGGGCTGGACGTCAATACCGGCTCCCTGCTGATGCGCGGCGGAAAAATTCAATCCGACGCCTTTCAGATCACGTCCGGTTCCCTGTGCGGAAACGGCGTGATTGAATCCACCACTATTCTTCTGAACGGGGTTACCGCCCCCAGCGGGGAATACGAGGCGGAAACAGGAACACTCCAATTCAACGGCGATGTCGAGCTGAACGGATTCTATCATTGCAAAGCCAACGCCAACTCGGATCTGGATCTGCTTCAAGCCACCGGGGCGTTCTCGGGCAACGCCCGCGTGAAGGTATTCACCAACCTGAATGCCGTTCCGCTGAGTCAAACCATCATCGCAGCATCTGCCGACAGCGACTATTCCTCCCTGGGTCTGTTTGCTCCACAGGCATCGGCGTTTCAGCTTGCGGAAGATGCCGCAGGCAACCTGCGGCTCACCGATCTGACCGGGGATACCGATGGAAACGGCATTCCGGACTGGTGGGAAAATCACTATTTCGGCGGGCGCACCAACTGCGTACCCGGAGGCGACTCCGATGGCGACCTGGCGGACAACGCCAACGAATACGGCGCCGGAACCGATCCAACCAATGCAGCATCCTGCTTTGCCATTGCCGGATTCACCGTCAGTTCGGTCGGCAGTGATACCGTTATTCGCTGGAGCAGCGTCACCGGAAAAACCTATGCCATCGAACGCAGCACGAACCTGCTGGCGGCAGCGTCCTTTGTGCCGGTGTTCACGAATATCGCGGCAACACCTCCGAATAACACCTGGACCAATCCGGCCAGTTCCAGTGCGGCGCTGTATTATCGCATCGTCGTGGAACCCTAGCAATCCGTCGGACTTCAGGTACTCTTATACCCGACCACGCTACTCAACATTTGTGATTTCGATACTATCCGGGACATCATGACGGATTGCTTAATGCTACATTCGGGGTCAGGCCGTAATTATTGATTCTGCTGAAAAAGTCCGGGATGAAATTTGCCCGTCGTACCGCCTGCGTTACGTACGTGGCTTCGCCCTGGGCGCAGCGGGTTTCTTTCGGATGAGATAAAGTTCTTTTCGGTTGATCAGCTC
>JAQVYB010000079.1 GCA_028708815.1 Kiritimatiellia bacterium
GAGGGCGCCGATGATTTCCGTCATGCCGTTCAGCACGGCCTGCATGCGGGGTACACGGCCCATGGAGATGTGGCGGGTGATGTTGTCCACGCTGACAATCGGATCATCCACGAGCAGGCCCAGGGCAAGGATAAGGGCGAAGAGGGTGACGCGGTTGATGGTGTAGCCCGCGAGATAATTGAAGAGCAGGGTGATGGAATAGGTGATGGGTACGGCAATGGCAATGACGATGCCCTCGCGCCACGTCATTACAAAGGCGATCAGGCCAATCACGGAAATCACGGCCAGGGTGAGCGAACCGACGAGGTTGTTCACTTTGTCGTTGGCGGTTTCGCCGTAATTGCGGGTGATGCGGTAGCTCACTTCGTCGGGGAAAACGGAGGAGGAAAGTTCACGCATGACGTCTTCCACTTTGTCGGCCACCCAGACGGCATTGCTGCCCTTCTTTTTGGCGACGGCAATGGTTACGGAGGGATGGCTCAGGTCGTCCATCGGTTCGGTCAGGTTTTGGCGTGCGGTTTCGAGGGAGCCGCCGGCGATGGCTTCGGGTTCACCCGCCGGGCCGAAGCCGAGGCGTGTGCAGGAGGTTTGTTCGGCGGGGCCATCTTCTATCACGGCGATATCCCGGAGATATACGGGGCGATCCTCGTAGACTCCAACGAGCAGGTTGCGCACTTCCTCCACGCCGCCCAGGAAGGGGCCTGCCTGCACCTGGATTGTTTCATTGGCCTGCTGGTAGGTTCCGCTTTCGAGTTGGGCGTTGCTGACGCGCATGGACTGCATGACCTGCGCGGGGGAGAGGCCGTAGGCGGCCAGGCGTTCGGTGTCCAGAGCGACCTGTACGATTCGGCGTTCGCCGCCGTGGATGGTGATGCGCGAGCTGTTGGGAATGTGCTGCAGTTTGCCCACGGCTTCTTCGGCCACGCGGTAGAGTTCGTGGGTGTCGTAGCGGTCGCTGTAGAGGGCGATGTTGACGATGGGTACGTCGTCGATCTCGAGGGGTTTGACGATCCATCCGGTAATGCCGGGGGTGACGCGGTCCATGTTCTGCTGGAGTTTGTTGTAGAGTTTGATCAGGCTGTTTTCGCGGTCTTCGCCCACGAAAAAGCGTACGGTCACTACAGCCATACCGGGGCGCGACATGGAGTAGACATATTCCACGCCGTCAATTTGGTAGAGATAGCGTTCGAGGCGGGAGGAGACCATTTGTTCCACTTCTTCGGCGCTTCCGCCCGGATAAAACACCATAATATCGGCCAGGGGCACGACGATTTGGGGGTCCTCTTCGCGCGGCGTGACCAGCAGGGCGAGCGCGCCGGCCGTCAGGCAGACGATGATCATCAGGATGGCCATGTTGCCTTTCAGAAAGGTTTCAACCAGTCCGGTGAAAAATGCGTGTTTTTGTTCCATGATGCCGACTCCGTCTTTTTCGGTTGATTAGCGGATGGGTTGAAGCAGGATCTGTTCGCCGCCGGAAAGGCCGGAGAGAATTTCCACGGAATCATCGGTAGACGGGCCGGTGCGCACCAGGCGGCGCAGAAGGCGGTTTTCCCGGACCACTTGTACCATTTCGAGTTGCCCGATGGTATAGACGCAGGAAGTTGGGATCACGACGCTGTTCCGGGCGTGATCATGCACCCAGACCCGCCCGAACGTACCTGGGAGGAGGGGGCGGTCAAAGGGCTGCAGGCGGATGCGGACTTGGCGGGTCCGGCTGCTGGGGTCGATTTCCGCGACCACTTCGGTGACGGTTCCTTGCGAGTCGTCGAACCCATCCAGGGTTACGGTGGTCTTTTCGCCGACGCTCAAGCGGTCGGCCAGACGGACGGGCACGGGGACGGTGATGCGCATGCGGTGCTGGTCGTAGACGGCCAGCAGGGGTTCTCCGGGGTTGGCAAGGTCGCCCGCCTCGATGCGGCGATCGGTGACGATGCCGTCAATCGGTGCAATGATTTGTGCATAGGTCATCATGACGTTCATGCGTTCCAGCGCGGATTTAGCTCGGTCGTAGGTGGCGCGTGCGGCGGTCATTTGCTGATCGGTGGAGACCTTTTTTTCAAAGAGTTCCCTGGTCCGGTTGAATTCAATTTCGGCCTGCACGGCATCTGCCTGAGCCATGTCGCGTTGCTGTTTGATTTCGCGGTCATCCAGTGTGACGAGCACGTCGCCTTTCTTTACGGCATCGCCGGCCGAGACGAAGACCTGACTCACGTAGGCGGAAATGCGGGAGCTGAGGTGGATGATTTCTTCTGATTCCACCGTTCCGGCAATATCAATGAGAGGGGCCTGTTCCTTTATCTCGACCGTCACCGTTTCCGCATCGGGTGGCAGCGGTGTGCCTTTGATGCCCGGTCCGACGGCGGGCGCCAGTTTCCGGTTGAGAAATCCTCCGGACCAGACAATCATGAAGACGAGCGCGGCCAGGGCCAGGATCCATCGCATGTTTTTTCTGCTGATTGTTTTGTTTCGCATTTTTCGGTCTCCTTAACATCGTCTGGCGAGGTGATTTGTCAGAGGTGGTGTTGTTCCATTGAGCGGGGTGAGGCTAGCGGAAGCGTTGCGCGGCGTCAATTCCGGATCAATTCAGCGGTGCGCACACCTTCACACTTCCGTGCGGAGGAAGCGGCATGCCGGATTCGTTCCTTCGACTCTACCGGATCGACAATTCCTTTCAGCGCGACGCAGGGGTTGGAGTGGTCGGTGGAGCGGACAATGACCGTGCCCACCCCGAAAAGACGCTGCAAGGGGCCCTGGCGGACGGTCAGATCCTTCAGGCGGTAGAGTTCGATTTCTTCGATGTGACGCGCAAGCAGTCCCAGTTCCACGAACAGGCGTTTCGAGGTCAGGCGGTATTTCCGGGAGGCCGTTCGGTAGGCAACGGCCAGCAGGATCAGGACGCCGATCAGAAAGAACGGAATGAGCAGAATCCCGATCAGGATCATGCCGGCGGATGCCCGCAGGGTTGGGCGCATTTCCGCAATCAGCGTTTCTTCGTTTTCTCCGCTTAAAGGTTTGTCATGATCTCTGAAATCAAGAGCCGTATCCATACCGCAGTCTCCTTTTCGTCACACTATACAGGATTCATCCTGACGGCGTGCATCCACATCAGCCAGGACGCCTGGGACGCTTTGTTGTATAGCGCTATTTCAGCGTGTGGGCAATCCCGATAACGCGGATCCGGTACGCTGCCGGACGTTGCATGTCGGCCTAGCCGGTCATTGAGGTCCTTTGGGGTGCATTTTTCGGGGTTTGTGCACGTTTTACGATTTTTCCGGTAAAACGGCCGAAAAACGGGCCAAAAATCGAGAAAAACGCCAAAAACCACGTAGAAACCATCAAAAAATGGGTTCTTCCGGGAATTTCGTGAGCACTCGGTGTTTTCTTCAAGGCAAAGCGATGAATGAATGCTGCCGATCAGACGATCGGCGCTCCCGGGCAAGCCACCGACCGCAAAGCCCAAGCTCCGTGCGCTCCGTGTCCTCTAGCGTAGCGGGTGGTAGAAAAAGAAGTTAACCACCCGTTCCTTTCAGTCACTGGAGATCACAGAGCACACGGAGCATGAGGCAAGTGGGAGCGCCCGCGGCCCGCGGGCACCTGGCCTATAGAGGAATTATTCCAACGAATGAATAAAGCAACGAATAACATCGTCAACAACATCCCGCCGAATGAGACGAAGAAGCTGCGTTTAACCGGATATTCCTGGAGGGCGGCAGGCCTCTGCCGCCTAAGGCGCGGGAGCTCATCCTTTGCCGAGGCTATGGATCGCAAGCACGCGCCGTCCAAAAGAGGAAGGATTTTGGACGAAAAATGGCATAAAAAACGTCGAAAATGCCAAAAAACGGGCCAAAAACGGCCAAAAATCGAAAAAAACGTCAAAAAATCCGTCAAAAACCTCAAAACGGACAAAAAAGGGCTTTCCTGGGAGCGCCGATCAGACGATCGGCGCTCCCGGGCAAGCCACCGACCGCAAAGCCCAAGCTCCGTGCGCTCCGTGTCCTCTAGCGTAGCGGGTGGTAGAAAAAGAAGTTAACCACCCGTTCCTTTCAGTCACTGGAGATCACAGAGCACACGGAGCATGAGGCAAGTGGGAGCGCCCGCGGCCCGCGGGCACCTGGCCTATAGAGGAATTATTCCAACGAATGAATAAAGCAACGAATAACATCGTCAACAACATCCCGCCGAATGAGACGAAGAAGCTGCGTTTAACCGGATATTCCTGGAGGGCGGCAGGCCTCTGCCGCCTAAGGCGCGGGAGCTCATCCTTTGCCGAGGCTATGGATCGCAAGCACGCGCCGTCCAAAAAGAGGAAGGATTTTGGACGCAAAACGGCCCATCCGGATGAAGAATGCAGGCTGGAAGTCCGCGCGTCTGTGATGCGCTTATTCCGCGACTCTGCTCTATTCGATCAGGCCAAAGAATGCGGGCTTGAAGCGTGCGGGGCGGTTGCTTACTATGCCGCCTTCATTCGATGTGCAAAAGCAGGAGAGATGTCCATGAGTTTTACAATCAGGCGTGCGTTGATCCGGGCCCTTGGCGTGTGGATGTGTTGTGCGTTTTGGTTGTTGGGTCTGATGGAGGCCGTGGGCAGCGAATACAACTACAATCAGTTTGCGCTGGGTGACCGAGCCTCGGGTATGGGTGGCGTGGGGGTGGCGGATTCTATTTCCCCGGATGCGCCGTATTACAATCCGGCGGGTCTTGGGCGTGCCCGGTACGACAGTGTCTCTTTCATGGCCACGCTGTATGGTTTTCGTCGTTACGGGGTGGATTCCTCTTTTTCGACCGGGGAGGATTTGCAAACGGATACCTTCGAGATCGTGCCGGCCACGGCGGGCTCGGTGCTGATGCTGGGGTCCAACACGGCGGCGGCCTTTTCGATGTTTATTACCGAACAGAGTACCGTCTCGGAAATTCAGTCGCATCACGATGGGCAGCACTATTTCAACTTCAGTGCGACCGACAAGACGCTCTGGATCGGTCCGTCGCTCGGGCATCGCCTCAATGAACGGTGGTTGATCGGTGCGGGTGCGTATGTGACCTATCGCGACAACAGTGAGTTCGACAGCATGTATTGGCGCGATTATCACACCGCCTACAGCTTCAGTAAAAAATTCTATCATTACGGTTTGTTGGGCACGCTGGGCATTCAATATCTTCCCACGGAACACTGGCGCTTCGGATTCGTGGCTCAGACGCCTTCGGCAAGCCTGCAGGGCGAGGGCAAGATTCAGGTGCATCAGATTTCAACGGCGCCGGACAGCACCTATGATGAGATGGTCTATGCCGATGGATTGGAAGCCAACAACCAGATACCCGCCAAGCTGGCCGTGGGCATCGCCTATAACCGATTCAAAAACTGGGCCGTCGAGATGGATGTGAGCTATCATTTTTCTGCCTCGTACCGCTCGGTGGAGGGCGATTCAGAGGCGGAGATTGATTCGGTATATATGCGCCGGGAGAGCGTGCTGGATTTCAGTCTGGGCGGGGAATATTACGTCCGGGGGATCTACCCGGTGCGTGCGGGCTTTTTCACGTCGTATTCGTCGGCACCGGACATTGAGCTGGACGACGAGAGTCAATCTTTTTCGGATTCGCAGGCGCCGCAGATTGATCTGTATGGCGTCACGTTCTCCGTGGGCAGGGAAACGTCACGCGTGAATATCAACATGGGCGTGAACTACATTTTCGGATCGGGTGATGCGCAGGGGTGGGATTGCGACCATCCGGATGACATCCATCAAACCAAGGTCAGCGCTTCCGAAAACAGCCTCTACTTTTTTTTCACCACCTCTTACCTGCTTTGATGGGGTGGTCGGATGGTTGGCGCGGGATGAACCGAGTCGCCAGGCAAAGAGGCGCCGCCCCTGAATGCGGTCTCCCCGCGGGATGAAAAAAGGAAAGAAATCAGGAAGATTCTTCTAGACGGATGAAGGCGGTTACATTATATTAAACACGCTTACAGCGGAGTTATGCCGATGGCATAGTAAAGGAGGCAGCCTAACATGAAGAAAACAGGAACATGGATAGGGATGGCGGTGTTTGCAGGGATGGTGTTTTCGGCTTCGGGTGATTTGTTGACCAATCCGAGCTTCGAACTTGGAACGGGTCAGGGTGGTGCATTGCAGGACGCCAGCGTGACGGACTGGGTAAATTATGCCGGGATTGGCTGGTGGGCTTCGGATGCCGGCGCGGTCTATGATGGCACCTATGCCATTAAGCGTTGGGATAATGATACAGGCATCTACAGTGATTTCAGCGCCACCCCGGGCATTACCTACAACTTCAGCCTGTGGTGCTACGACGACAATTCGCAGCCCCTGGTGGACCGCCATGTTGAATTGAAGGCGGAGTGGCTGGACGCAGGGTATGGCCAGTTGGGTTCCACGGTGATTGGTCAGTTCAATGCCGGCACGGTGGATACCTGGACGCAACTTTCAGGGCAGTCGGAAGCCGTGGCCGGAACGGTGCACGGTCGGATCGTGATCACTACGGCCGGCGGGGCTTCTGCCAGTGGTGCCGTTTATTATGATCTGGCTTCCGTCACACAGGTTCCCGAACCGAACGTATTGGCCCTGTTCGGAATTGGACTGGCGGCAGTGACGTTGTTCCGTCGTAAAATGCGCAGGTAAAAGACTTATAACAGCTGTTTTTATCGGGAACGGACGCTTTGGCGTTCGTTCCCTTTTTTATTGTCGTTTTTGGCGAATCTTTTCTGAATCATTTGCGTCGGGGGGTGAGGAGCAGGAGGGCGAGTGCGGTGTTCATGATCCATAGTACGGCGAGGTTGAAGGGGTAGGTTCTGAGGGTGAGGGGACCGAGGCGTTTGGCGCCTGCCATGAAGGGGGCCCGGCCCAGCGGGGAGTCGGGGGCCTGGTAGACGGGATCGGAAAGCTGGACGATGCGGTTGGCCTGAATGCGGCAGGCGGCCAGTTGTTTTTTGTTGCGGGCGAGTTCGCCGATGGCCCGGTTGGCGTGGCGTCGGGCCAGGTCGGCCAGGCCTTTTTCGCCGTATTGTTCGAGCAGGGCGTTCTGTATGGCGTGGCGTTGGGTTTGGATGGTTTGGCGGTTCTTTTGGAGTTGTCGGGCCTGTTCGCGGAGGGAGGCTTTGAGGGGATCGAGTCCGGTGCGGTCGGGCGGTTTCAGGGAGTCGAGCGCGGCGCGGAGTTGATTGGTGAAGGTGTGGTTGGCTTCGAGTTGGTTGAAGTGAACTTCGAGGAGACGGCGGGTGTCGGCGCGCTGGGCGGCAGACTGATTGTCGAGATAGAGGGCATCGAGGCGGGCGATCAGGGCGGGGATAAGATCGTTCCGCTGGTAGTCCAGTTGCGAGAGGGCCTGGTCGGTTTGGATGAAGTGATGCTGGTAGGCGTTGGCCTGAAATTGTTCGACGGCGAGTGCTTCAAAGGCCCAGCGCGTGGCGGTGAGTTCGCCGGCGAGGGGTGGATAGGCGTTCGGGGTGTTGCTCGACCGCATGTGATCGTAGGAGATGATGAGCCCGCCGAGGAGCATTTGGGGGATGAGCAGGAGAGGGATCAGGATATAGACGGTTACGGCGGATTTGAAGAGCGCGGAGACGTTCAGCCCGAGAAACCCTCCGAAGACGGCGGCGGTGAAGAGGACGGCCCAGAGCTTGAGGCTGATGCCGGGCAGTTGCAGCAGGAGGATGCCCGGCAGGGCGCAGAGGGCGGCCTGGAAGAGAGCCACGCAGGCGATATAGGCCATTTTGGCGCCGGCGTAGGCGCTCCAATGGAGGTGTAGGAAGCGTTCACGGCTGAGGATGCGGCGGTCGCGGACGATTTCTTCGGCGCTGACACTGAGCCCGAGGAAGAGGGCGGTGATAACGGCCATAAAGAAGTAGATGGTCAGGTAGGGATTGTCGGCGAAGACGTAGGTGTTGTCGGTGGAGGCCCGGCACAGCCAGGCGATCATGCCGCCGAGCAGGGGCGGCTCGAGGAGGTTGATGAGGAGGTAGGGTTTGTTGGCGCAGCGTGCACGCAGGGTGCGCGTGAAGAAGGTGGCGAGTTGTCCGAACCAGGTTGGTCGTGCGAGATGGGATGGAGGGGGGGCTTCCGGCGTCGCGGGAGGGGGTGCGGATTCTTCGGTTGCGGTGGTTTGTTTCCAGCGCTCGTGCCAGAAGGCGGGGGGATATTTTCGGTCTTCCGAGAAGTGTCCATCGGCGTCGATATTCCGTGTTTCGAGGATGGAGAAGAGTTGTTCGGGGTTTACGTTTCCGCATTCCGGGCAGATGCTTCGGTCGGCGCCGGCGACATGGATTTGTTCGCGAAGCCAACGCAGGGCTTCGAGGGGATGGCCGGTGTAGACGGGGTATCCGCCGCGATCCAGAATCCAGAGGGCATCAAAGAGTCGGAAGATGGCGGAGGAGGGTTGGTGAATGATGACGATGACGAGGCGTCCGCGTGCGGCCTGGGCCTTGAGCAGGCCCATGACGACGTCGGAATCCGTGGAGGAGAGTCCGGAGGTGGGTTCATCCACCAGCAGGATGGCGGGTTCGCGGATGAGTTCCAGCGCGATGTTCAATCGTTTTCGTTGGCCGCCGCTGATGGTTTTGGAGAGGGGGTTGCCGACCTTGAGATCGGCGGTTTCGGCCTGATTCAGTTCGGTCAGCATGCGGTGGACGCGTTCGGTGCGTTTTTCGGGGGAGAGATGGGCCAGGCATAGGCGTACGCTGTAGTCGAGGTTTTCGCGGACGGTGAGATCTTCAAAGAGGAGGTCGTCCTGGGGGACATAGCCGATGACACCGTCGAGTTGTTTGCCGGCGTGGTAGAGGTCGACTCCGTTGATGGTGATGGTGCCGAAGTTGGGAGGGAGTGTGCCGTTCAGCAGGCTGATCAGGGTGGATTTCCCGACCCCGCTTCCGCCCATGACGCCGATGAGGCGTCCGCCGGTTTCCCGAAAGCTCAGGTTGTGCAATCCGTTATCGCTTTTGGGAAATCGGAAGTTAACGTTGTTTGCCTGAAAGAGGATTGGTGTGGTGGGATCGGGTTGGGTGAAGAGGCGTTCGATTTCGCATCGGTAGAGGGTTGCTCCGGCGGAATCGCGGAAGATGGCGCCGGGTTCGAGGGGGTAGAAGCGGTCGGGATGGAGGGGGTTTTCATCGAGTGAACAACAGCCGGAGAGTACGCGCAGGAAGTAGTGATTGGTCCAGGGGCTGTAGAGGACGGCCACGGTGGTGCGCCGGCCTTCGGGGGTGATGTTTCGGCAGTTGGGTAAGTCTGGTGTATCGAGGGTGGCGGTGATAAAGCGTGCGTGATCGGCTTGTTCGGATTCGGGGATGTGGAAGAGGGTCGAGACGCGGTTCAGGAGGGCGTCGGCGCGGGTTCCTTCGGCTTCGAGGAGGTGGCGTATGGTCAGGGCGTGCAGGAGGAAGGTTTGTTTGTCGTTTCGGGAGAGAAGGGGGTCGAGTTTTGCGCAGAGCGCTTCGACGCCTTGTTCGGGGGCATCGGGTTCGACGGCTTCCGTGTAGTATTCGAGGAGATCCTGAAAGAGGCCCAGATGCACCTTGGCGTCGCTGAGTCCAAGGGTGCTTTTAAGATAGTCTTCCACGGGGCGGTTCACTCCCGCGCCGCTTCGCCTCTTGAGGGAGGCGAAGGCGGCGAAGAGATGAATCACGCCGTTCAGCGTATGTTCATGCATGATGCACGGGGGGAGTGTTCGGGGCGCTTCATTCTACGATGTCGGCCCGGGCTTTGGCGATGATGGGGCGAAGCTGGCGGATCTGTTCCGCGCCCAGGGAGGGGATGTCGTTGAGCAGGCTCACCAGCGTGGTGACAAAGGTGATGCGTTCATCACGGTCGATAAGCTCGGCGAATTCGGGGGCGTCGTCGAAGTCAAGCAGGACGCGGTTGAAGATGCGGAAGGAGTCGCGCATATCGGAGACAAAACGGATGAAGGTGGGATTGTAATCGGAGAGAACGCAGGTTTCGCAGGTGAGGTAGAGCGCCTCGATCAACATGCCGTAGAGGCCGCCGACCACGAGGGCCGCCCCGTCGCCGTTGCGCAGCATTTCCTGCCAGGCGGTATCCTGCTGTTCGGCCTCCAGGAGAGCTTGCAGGCGCGCTTCGCCGCCGGGCAGATCAATTTGATCGAGGGCTTCGCGGTAGTCACGTTCCATGTCGGGTTGCGGGAAACCGAGTTGTTCGAGCAGGGTGGCGATGGCCTGTCCGTAGTGGGCGGCATCCTGCTGCTGATAGAACGTAGCGGCGTAGGTCAGGTCCATGAGATAGACGCCAACCATCATGCGGCGGCGTTCCTGGGCCTGGTAGCGGGTCGCATCGCATGGTGCGGTAAGTTCCGGGAGGTAGGAGGCGCCCGCCTCGCGCATGCCGGCCATCAGATCCCCCATTTGCGGGCCTTCCTGCTCGACCAACTTGATATCCTTTTCAACGCGCAATCGCAATTCGTCGGAAACTTCCAACGCCGTTGCCGACAGAGCCAGCGTGATTGTTCCGATTCCAGCCAGTATTCCGCACCATTTATTTCGCATGATGAACCCTCTCTTTTTGCGTCATGAATTGTTGCCTTCTTGGTCTGTACGTGTCCGCCGTGCAAGGCGCCGCTATGTTGGGGGATCTGCCGGAGTTTGTCAGGTATATTCATCGGCTTTTCGCAGGATGAGTTGACATAACACTTTACAAAATAATGTCAAACAGTCACACTGGATGCCTTATTACGGGCGTATTTTCCCCGCAGCCGGGACAACACAAAGAAGGAGGCTCGAATGTCAAAACTGAGCGATGTATTGGATAAAAAAGGATATGAAGTATTCACGGTTTCGCCGAAAGAATCGGTTCTGGATGCCATTCGGCAGATGACGGAGAAGGCCATCGGGACAGCGGTTGTGCTGGAGGACGGCAAGTTGGTCGGGATTGTTTCGGAGCGGGATTTCATTCGCAAGGTGGTGGTGGCCGGGAAGGATGCGGAATCATCCTGCGTGGCGGACATCATGACGCGCCAGGTGTTTGTCGAGAAGCCGGATTCATTGGTTGAGGATTGCCTGCAACTGATGACGGGCAAGCGCATTCGGCATTGTCCGGTGATGAACGGCAATGAGCTGGCGGGAATCGTATCCATTGGCGACCTGGTGAAATTCCGGCTTTCGGAACAGGCTGCGGCGATTCGGGATTACCAGCAGTACATCTATCAGGCGTATTAAGCAAGTTGGAGTGGGGGCGATTGGCCGGTGCTCTTCGATTTTGGAGGGGTGCCGTGCGGTGGCCCCGTATGCCCTGGAAAAAGGAGAACCCTCATGGTGGAATGCAAAGAAGCGGCAGGTTGCTGCTGCGGAGAAAACGTTTCGGAAGAGGAGCTGATGCTCCGTCTGGATGAATGTATTGCGGAATACAAGGACAAGCCGGGCGGGCTGATTCCGGCCCTGCAGACTGCGCAGGCGATTTTTGGTTACTTACCGGAAGCGGTGCTCTTGAAGATCAGCGCCGGTTTTGACAAGTCCTACAGCGAGGTGGCCGGAGTCGTCGGGTTTTACTCCTTTTTTTCGACGCAGCCACGCGGCAGAAACACCGTGCGTGTTTGTCTGGGTACGGCGTGTTACGTGCGCGGCGGCAAGCAGATTCTGGAATCCTTGAAGAAGGAACTGGGTGTGGATGTGGGAGAGACCACGGAAGACCGTGAATTCACGCTGGAAGTGGCACGCTGTTTTGGGGCGTGCGGTCTGGCGCCGGTGATTACGGTGAATGACGAAGTGCACCAGCGGGTTAAGCCGTCCGGCCTGCGCGAAATACTGTGCCAATACAAACAACAGGAAGCCGGGGAGGCCGCCCATGCCGAATAAAATCAGCAGTATGAAGGATTTGAATGCCATTAAAGAGAAATGGGCGGGGGAATTGGCTCTGCGTGAGGGGAAGGCTGCCGGCAAGGCACGCCGCGTATTGATTTGCGTGGGGGGGAGTTGTCTGGCCTCCGGTTCGCAGAAACTGTGCGATGCGTTTAAAGAGGCGGTGGAGCGGCACGGGCTCGGGACGTCGGTTGAATTGGTTCATACCGGTTGCATGGGCCCCTGCGCGGGTGGTCCGGTGGCCAAGGTGATGCCCGACGGCGTGTTCTACCAGAAACTTACCCCGGAAAACGCGGAAGAGATTGTGGTGGAGCATCTGAAAGGCGGGCGCGTGGTCGAGCGCCTGGTGTATCAGGATGAATACGGCAAGCAGGTTCCGAAAGAGACTGACATTAAATTTTTCAATCGGCAGACGAAGATCGTGCTGCGCAACTGCGGCCTGATTGATCCGCTGAACATCGAGGAGTACATTGCACGCGACGGCTATCAGGCGTTGGCCACCCTCTTGAAGGGTGTCGCGCAGGACGAGGTGGTGGAGAGCGTTTTGAAGTCGGGGTTGCGCGGACGCGGCGGCGGCGGGTTCCCCACCGGTCTGAAATGGAAGCTGACGCGCCGTGCCGAGGGTAAACCCAAAAGCGTGGTGTGCAATGCCGACGAAGGTGATCCGGGTGCGTTTATGGACCGTAGTGTCCTGGAGGGCGATCCGCACAGCGTGATCGAAGGCATGGCGATTGCCGCCTATGCGATAGAAGCCACGCGCGGCTATGTCTATTGCCGTGCGGAGTATCCCATTGCTGTTTCACGACTCACGAAGGCGTTGGAACAGGCACGCGAATACGGCCTGCTCGGTCAGGGGATTCTGGGCAGTTCCTTTGATTTTGACATCGAGATACGGATGGGTTCGGGTGCCTTTGTGTGCGGCGAGGAAACGGCGCTGATGACGTCTATTGAAGGCAAGCGCGGCGAGCCGCGTCCACGCCCCCCGTTTCCGGCCAACAAGGGTCTTTGGGGTTTGCCGACTCTGCTCAACAATGTGGAAACCTTTGCCAGCGTACCGCCGATCATCCATCACGGTGCGGACTGGTATGCGAAGCTGGGCACCGAAAAGAGCAAGGGAACCAAGGTGTTCGCCCTGGCGGGCGCGGTGAATCATACCGGTTTGGTGGAAGTGCCGATCGGTATTCAGCTCGGCGAGTTGATTTACGATGTGGGAGGCGGCATTCCGGGCGGCAAATCGTTTAAGGCGGCGCAGATTGGCGGGCCCTCCGGCGGATGCATCCCGAAAAATCATCTGAATGTTTCGCTGGATTACGAGTCGCTGATTGAATTGGGCGCCATCATGGGATCGGGTGGCCTGATTGTGATGGACGATGAAACCTGCATGGTGGATGTGGCGCGGTTTTTTCTGGAGTTCGTGCAGGAGGAATCCTGCGGCAAGTGCGTGCCGTGCCGCGTGGGCACCAAGCGCCTGCTGGAAATCCTGACGCGCATCTGCGATGGAAAGGGCGAGGAAGGCGATATTGAGCGTCTCGTGGAATTGAGCGAGCGCATCAAGGAAACGGCGCTGTGCGGGCTGGGCAAGACGGCGCCGAACCCCGTGCTTTCCACCATTCGTCACTTTCGCGAGGAATACGTGGCGCATATCCGTGACAAGCACTGTCCCGCGGGTGTTTGCCCGAATCTGGTGCGTGCGCCCTGTCAGAGTGCATGCCCGGCGGGCGTGGATGTTCCGGGTTTTGTGGCGTTGGTGGGAGAGAAGCGCTATGCCGAGGCGTTGCGCCTGCATCGTGAGCGGAATCCCTTTGCGGCGGCCTGCGCGCGGGTTTGCTTCCATTACTGCGAGGATCACTGCCGGCGGGCTACGCTGGACGCGCCGGTTTCGATTCGCGGCGTGAAGCGCTTCATGGTGGACCAGGAAGTCACCGTGCAGGTTCCCGATGTGTGGGAGAACGAAGAAAACGCAAAGCGGAAGGTGGCGGTGATTGGCGCGGGTCCGGCGGGGCTTTCCTGTGCGTACTTTTTGGCGCGTCTGGGGTACAAGCCGGTGGTGTACGAGGCGGAGCAGCGTCCGGGCGGCATGATGACGCAGGCGATTCCGGCTTACCGTCTGCCCCGCGAAATTCTGGCGCGCGAAGTGCGCATGATGGAGCGAATCGGTGTCCAGATAGAAACCGGGAAGCGGTTGGGCTCGGACCTTCACCTTCAGGAGCTGAAAGATCAGGGCTGCGAGGCGGTGTTCTTCGGCGTAGGGGCGCCGGACTGCACCAAGCTGGGGATTCCCGGCGAGGAACTGGAAGGCGTTACCGGGGCGTTGGAATTTCTGCGGCATTACAATACACGCGGATCGGTGCCGGTGGGGCATCACGTGGTGGTGTGCGGCGGCGGCAATGCCGCGGTGGATGCCGCCCGTACGGCGATACGCCTGGATGCCGAAAGCGTGACGATTATTTACCGGCGCACGCGTGAGGAAATGCCGGCTTATGCCGAGGAAATCGAGGAGGCCGAAAACGAGGGCGTCAAGCTGATGATGCTGACCTCGCCGGTGAAAATGATCGGCAAGGACGGCAAGCTCACGGCAATCCGCTGCAAGCGCATGAAGCTCGGCGATTACGACCGCTCGGGGCGGCGCCGACCCGAAGCCTCCGACGAGGAGGAAGTGCTGATTCCCTGCGAGCAGGTCATCTCGGCGGTGGGCCAGGAACTGAATGCCAAGGGCATGCTGGACGGCGTGGAGCTGAATCTGTCCGAAAAGGGATTCATTCGCGTTGATCCGGTGACTCAGCGAACCTCGACCGATTGGATTTTCGCGGGCGGCGATGCGGTGCGCGGTCCGGCCTCGGTGATTGAGGCCGTGGCCGATGGCGAGCGTGCGGCGATTGGCATCGACTGGATGCTGACCGGAGAAAGACACGATTTCTGGCGGGAGCAGAAGCCGTTGGATGTCGAGTTTGATCCGGATGCCGATCCATCGGATACGCCGAGGCAGAAGCTGCCGCTGATTTCCGTGGAGCGTCGTCGGAACAACTTTGATGAAGTCGAGCAGCCGTGGGATGAAGCCACCGCCGTGCGTCAGGCGACGCGGTGTCTGCGTTGCGATTACGGCAAACAACCTTGCGCCCGCTAAAGGAGGAGAGAGCATGAAACTGACAGTAAACAATATACCCGTCGAAGCGCCGGAAGGCGCGACCATCCTGGAGGCCGCGCGGCTTGCGGGGGTGAGGATTCCCACCTTTTGTCATCTGCCCGGAATACACAGCGTCGGTGCGTGCCGCGTTTGTCTGGTGGAAGTGGATGGGCAGCGTGACATGGCGGCATCGTGCGTGATGCCGGCGGGCGAAGGCATGAAGGTGCGTACGAATACGCGCCGCGTCCGCGAGGCACGCCGCACCGTGGTGGAGCTGATGCTATCGGAGCACGACGGCGAATGCCAGACCTGCATACGCAACGATAACTGTGAGCTGCAGGCACTGGCGCGTGAACTGGGCATTTCGAACATTGCCTACGAGGGCGAGAAGACGAACGCTACGCTGGATACCAGCACGTTCGGTCTGGTGCGTGATTCGGGCAAATGCGTGATGTGCCGCCGGTGCGTGACCGTGTGCAACGAGATTCAGGGTGTCGGTGCGCTCTTTCCGCAGAAGCGCGGATTCAAGACGGTGATCGGCCCGGCCTTTACGCGGCAGCTGGACGAAGTCACGTGCGTGCAGTGCGGGCAGTGCGCGGCGGTTTGTCCGGTGGGCGCGATTTCCGAAAAGGATCAGATCGAGGAGGTCTGGGCAGCGCTGGAAGATCCGAATAAATACTGCATCGTACAGACGGCGCCTGCCATTCGCGCGGCGCTCGGCGAGTGCTTCGGCTATCCGCCCGGTACACGGGTAACCGGCCAGATGGTCACCGCACTCAAACGGCTTGGATTCGATGACGTGTTTGATACGGATTTTTCCGCCGACCTGACGATCATGGAGGAGGGCACGGAACTGCTGACACGGCTCAAGAAGGCGCTGGTGGAGAAGGATGCCTCGGTGGCGTTGCCGATGTTCACGAGCTGTTCTCCCGGCTGGATCAGTTACATGGAGCATTTCTATCCGGAGATGCTGGCCAATTTGTCCACCTGCAAATCACCGCAGCAGATGATGGGCGCCGTGGTGAAGACCTATTATGCGGAGAAGATCGGGAAGAAGCCCGAGGACATCTGTATGGTTTCGATCATGCCCTGTACGGCCAAGAAATATGAAGCCGCCCGCGATGAGATGAACGACAGTGGCGTGCAGGATGTGGACATCGTGCTGACCACGCGCGAACTGGGCCGCATGATTACCCAGGCGGGCATTGACTTCCGGGCGCTTCCCGAGTCCGTGATGGATGCGCCGCTGGGAATTTCCACGGGTGCGGCGGACATCTTTGCGAATACGGGCGGCGTCATGGAGGCGGCCCTGCGCACGGCGTATGAAATTATCACGGGCCGTGAGTTGCCTTTCGGCAATCTGCACGTGACGCCGGTGGCCGGGCTCGATGGGGTGAAAGAGGCGTCGATCAAGATTGAAGGCGCGGCCCCGGATTGGAGTTTTCTCGAAGGCGTCACAGTGAATGTGGCGGTGGCGCACGGGCTGGGCAATGCGCGCAAGGTGATTCAGCGCATCAAGAGCGGCGAAGCGCAGTATCACTTTGTGGAAGTGATGACGTGCCCCGGCGGGTGCATCGGCGGTGGCGGCCAGCCGCGCCTCACGGATGATTCCGTCCGTTTGGCGCGCATCAAGGCCATCTACGAGGAAGATGAGCACAAGACGCTGCGTAAGTCACACGATAATCCTGCGGTGAAGAAGCTCTACGAGGAATACCTCGGGGTTCCGCTGGGCAAGGTGTCGCATCACATCCTGCACACGAAGTACACCAAACGCGAGCGCGTGTAGATTCTGCGCCGGAGCTTGCGGACTGTCCGTGCGGCGAACGTTGCATTGGGTGTGCGCGTTGTTTCTGTGCATGGTTTGATTGAGCCGGGGCGGCGGGATGGAGACATCCGCCGCCCCGTTCGCTACATGCGTTTCGCGCCGCCTCGGTCAGACGTGTTGTTTCTTTTTGCCGAATCGTTTTTCGATCATGACGAAGAAGAGAGGCGCAAAGAGGACGACCAGCAGGGTACCGCTGACCATGCCGCCGAGGACCACGGTGCCGATGGCGTTCATTGCGCCCGCGCCCGCACCGGCGCTGAGGGCCAGCGGCAGCACGGAGAGGCCGGTGGTCAGCGAGGTCATCATGATGGGGCGGAGCCGCAGCTTCACGGCCTGGAGGGCGGCCTCAATCAGGCCCGCGCCTTCGGCCACGCCGGCCATGGCGAACTGAACGATGAGAATCGCATTTTTGGTGGCCAGTCCGAGGGTGTTGAGCAGTCCGATCTGAAAGTAGACATCACTGGGATAGCCGCGACCATGAGTGGCGACAAACCCGCCGATCACGCCGAGCGGCAGGATCAGAAGTACGGCGAAGGGGACATCCCATTTGCCGTAGAGGGCGGCCAGGAAGAGGAAGACGATCAGGATGGAGAAGGTGTAGAGCAGTCCGGTCTGGCTGGAGGCCTGGTTTTCCTGGTAGGAGAGGCCGGTCCAGTCGTAGCCGAACCCCTTGGGTAGTTTGCCGGTGAGTTCTTCCATGGCGGCCATGGCGTCACCGGAGCTTTTACCCGGGGCGGGTTCGCCCCAGAGGTTCATGGTCGGAAAGGAATTGAAGCGTTCGAGCCGGGGCGATCCGTTGGTCCAGTGTCCGGCGGCAAAGGAGGCGTAAGGGACCATTTTGCCGGAGGTGTTTCGGACGTAGAGTTTATCCAGATCTTCGGGGAGCATGCGGTCGGATGCCTCGGCCTGAACATAGACGCGCTTGACGCTTCCGCGCAGGATGAAATCGTTGACGTAGGCGCTTCCGAAGGCGGCGGAGATGGTGTTGTGGATGTCGGAAATGGGTAGGCCGAGGGCCCCGGCTTTTTCCCA
>JAQVYB010000236.1 GCA_028708815.1 Kiritimatiellia bacterium
GCCCTCTATGATGCTTTCGTTATTGATTTACAGCTACATCACAGGGCGTTTTTCCTCCCGTCGTATTGAAGAAGCCACCCACAGTGATGTGGCAGGCCGTTATATCTGCGGCAACACACATCCTGACCATGATACCATCTGCACTTTTCGGAGAATGAACACGAAGGCCTTCAAAGCGGCTTTTGTTGATGTGCTGCAAATGGCCGCGCAGGAAAAATGCATGAAGAAGGTTGGAACAGTGAGTCTTGACGGTACAAAGATCAAAGCGAATGCCGGCAAACATGCGCCTATGATCTTCTTCCGGACGATTCTTGTAATTGCTCCCCATTCCCACTAATTTTCCAAAAACACCACCCGGGGCAAAAAAGAAGCAATCAGCCCAGGAGTGTTCAAAAACAGGAGAACGCCGGTGAACAGCATAATCCGTATTTCAACAATGAGCCTTACGCTTTCCCTCGTCATAGCCCTGCCGGGTCTCGTGCATGCGCAAAGAGATCCCGCTGTGGAATCAACCTTTCACAGGGAATTTGAAACACCGACTCAGCAAGCCATCCAGAACATGAACCCCGACGGAAATATCGAGCGAATCGCGGATGAAGTCCACGTATCCGAAACGATGCACCAGGACGAAACAAACACAGCGGAACGGGAAGAAAAGAAGGAATCTCAAACAGCGGAAACCATACACGAACAGGAAACCGCTCATGCACAGGGCCTACACCAGCTGGAAAATGAAACAAAAGTCCCGGACGGACTGGACCGACAGAGTCCCGCAACGGAAACGATCGGACCGGAATAGCACCAGGATAAGCACGCCTTAGGTCGATTTGTCTGGTTGTTTCTTGCGAATACGGATCTATATTTTGAGTATCGCTTCTTGGCTCATCGGACGCAGAATTTGTACTGATTTTCCCATGTGGCGGCTTGCCGCAATGGCCGCTGCATCAAGTCGTATTGCTCCTTAAAAAGCGCCTTTGTGACGGTCATTTTCTTAATAAATCAGCGATTTTTAAGAGCAAATACAACGAAAGCGACAGAACGTCTCTTTTTCCACTTGCGCAATCCATCCCCCTGGCGTATAAAACGAACAAATCAGATCTAGTTGGATACTAGTGGGTTTTGTTTGTGTTTGGAAAATGGGTATAACAAAGGAAAATGGAGGTCAGTATTATGAGAGCAATATGGTATGGAGCGATTGCCGTTCTGTGTGCATGTGCAATGAACGTCAGCGCTAATTTAATCTCGAACTCGGGTTTTGAGACGAGTTGGGAGAATTGGTCGGCTTGGGGTAATTATATGTACTCCGACACAGCGGGGTCCTATATGGACAACGCTGGAAATCCCGGTGGCATTCAAGCCGGAGCATTACAAAATACCGGTTCTGAATGGAGCGGCTTTTATCAGGATGGCAGCTCGGTGACAGTAGGTGAAACCTATACGGCATCGGCTTATGCCACGGTGGATGCGGCTACGTCGTATGGTTTTGCCGCAGTAAAACTGGAGTTTTACAATGGAGGAACTCTTCTTACCGGCGTTACCAATGCGTTCAGCGCACTTTCTTCCGGAACCTGGACGTATAGCGAGGTTTCCGGAGTGGCGCCGGTTGGTACCACGGCGGCACGGATTAATATCTTTGTGGATAATATTACGAGTGCCGGCAATCTGTATGTGGATGGCGCCTCATTGACCGCCGTTCCCGAACCGGTATCCGCAGCCTTGCTTGGATTGGGTATTGTAGCGATCTATGCTGCTCGTAGAAAAGTTCGGAAATAATCATCCAAATCATGGTTGAAAAAAGGCGGTCTACAGACCGCCTTTTTTTTTGGTGTTTCCGGGTTTAGGAGGCGAAAAACCAGATTCCCATCCCGTTTTTAATCAATATGGATGTATGCCGCGTTCTCAATGAACGAGCCCTTAACCGTGATGCTCAACTGCTCGACCAACGTGTCCCGGGCATCACAGCACGGCGGTTCTCCCTGATAATCGTGCCAGCGTGCAAGGAATTCCGCCGGCGTCAGCCAGCCTCGCGAACCAAGGAGCGCGGGATCTTCAAAATAGACCTTTTCCGCATCCATCCCGATCACAACCACCCAATGCCCATCTTCCCAAATTTTGCTCCAATCGGGGGGCGGATAGGTTCCATGCCAGGCTTGAATCGGAACCATTGTTGGCCATCCCTGTTGCAGATTTACACGCAAGTCTTCCAACGTCGTATTTTCCCTGATCGTTGCCGTCAAGCCACGCGCCTGTAACCCGGCGACGATTTGTTCGGGCGAAGTGCCTGCGGCTTCTGTTGTGCCAAACTCGGACGCTAAAAGGTCTTCGCGGAAATCCATGCCGTAATACCTCAGAATGGCCTGCGAGGCTGCCACGCCGCAGGTATAGTCCGTGGCCTGGCGAACATCGGGGACCGGCAGGAGTTTTACCTGCGACACACAACCTGATGCCAGCAGAAGCAGCAGGAATGAACCGCAAGAGAGGTGCTTTACCACCCGATATTGCCCCCCGTGTACTCTGTTTTCCGAAGCACAACCAAGCAGAGGTTTTACATCCTCCTTCATATTCCTTGCGGCACAACCAAGAACGTGCATGATCCCAAATGCCTCCTTTTTCGGAACAGACTTTTGCCGTGGGCTTGTGTTTAACACAGGACGTATTCCATGCATGTCGGTTAGCACGGATTGGTCGCCCATTCAAGATTTCTTCCCGGCAAAACGACGGACGGGGCACCCCGAGGCGGCGGATCGGACTGCCTTGCATGCTTTTCCATGTTCTTTGCGGAGAATGCTGCTGCCCGGAGGAATACACATGCCGCCACCTGTTGCAGAATTGTTGAAATATCATTGACGGATTTGCAGTACCTGCCATAAATCGCAGATAGAAATACGGCAAAACGATGAGACCACACGGGAAAATACTTCTGACACTCTTGATCCTCCTTGGCGCGAACGGCTGCGGACGCCAACCGGAACCAGCGCCGGCCTCCCCGGAAACCAACGCCACCCGTATCCCGAATCAGAAAGCCCAACCCATCGAACACCTAACGCCCGAAATCATCCCGGCCCCCATCCCCACACCGACGCCCGAGCCCTGGTTCATTCAAGTCACCCCGCCCGAGGCGGACCTTATACTCATGCAGGGCGCCAACCTCCTGTTGCAGACCAATGGGATCCCGCCGTCCGGACTTTCGCTCGATCTCGCGCCGGGTGAATACGAACTCCATCTCTACGCCAAGGGCTATTCACCGTATCGGGAACGACTCATCATCCGCGCCAATCAAAGGCCTCTGTATTACTCGCTGCGCCGCCTCCACGGCGACCTGCACATTAAATGCCACGCCGGCACCGACATCCTGATCGAATCCACAGACGCAGATTTCTCCCGCAAGGACGTGGTCTCCGTCTACGGCCTCTTCGAAACGCGGCTCCCGGAAGGGGCCTACCGCGTCACTCTTTCTCAAACAGATTACTATCCCGTCTCACGCGACATCCTGATCCGACAAACCGAGCCCGCGTATCTCGACACCGTGCTGGAAGGACGCCCGTCCGGCCTGGTGATTCACAGCCCGATTCCACAAGCTGTTTATGAAGGCGATCGCTTACTCGGGCAAACCGGCGCCGTCATCACCAACCTGTCTCCGGGTAACCACACCCTTACCCTCCAGGCCGACGGCTTTCGCCCCACGCCCCTTTCCGCGCAACTCCCCCCCAACGGATTCGTCGCGCTGACCGCGCCCGCTCCCGCCTCGTCGGGCGGCGCCCTCGCCCTGCTCCTCCGCTCGTCCCTGCCGAACGATACCTTCTTCGCCAAGGCCCCCAAAGCCATCACCCTCGCCGAGCAAACCCTTCGCCAAACCAATGCCCTTTTTCTGATCGAATCCCTCCCTTGCGTGGAGCAGAACATCACGGTCGAAACGCCCGGCTATCTGACGGACAAAAACACCCTTCGCGTGATGATTCAGGATGGACAAACGCAGCGACTCGAACAAATCCTGCACCCGCTCCCCGTCACCGTAACCATCCTCACCACACCCTCTGACGCCGACCTCTATCAGAACAGCTCCAAACTCGGTCGTGCCGGCAATCCGATCACTGTTCCTCCCTTCCAACCACTGGAACTTACCCTCCGGCATCCAGAATGTCACCCCGCCACACTCGCCCTCCCGCCTTTCACCCCCGGAACCACAACCCAAATCCAAACACGACTCGAACGCGCCATTCTCATCGAGGACCTC
>JAQVYB010000080.1 GCA_028708815.1 Kiritimatiellia bacterium
GGGCATTCGGCGTCGCCCCCACCTTCGAATCCGCACCCCAGTTCCCCACCCGGCTGTTATCCTGCGACGCATCAATAAGCTGAAGCGATGCGCCCCCGCCATCCGCCTCCGCAGGCCACGGCGGCACATCCTCATAAACCACTTCATCCACCACCAACGCCACGCCACCCGTACTGTTCAGCCGCACCAGCGCCAGGCGCTCGCCGCTGTTGGCCAGCGTGCCGCTCCAACTCGCCACCGGAATGTTCGTGACCCCGTAGAGGTGCACATAACGCTGGCGATCCGATGCCACCGTCAGATAAGCGAGCGGCTGGATAACGGTTTCTTCCTCGAAGGTCAGATCCACCCCCTGCAGACGATACCGATACAGATTAAACGCCGTATTCGAAGAGCGGTTGAACAACTCGATGAACGCCACACCTCCCGACGAGGGATGAACCATGATCTCGTTGATCACGAGTGACTCTTCCGGAGACGCAGCGCTTTGACCGACCAGGCACTCCTGCGTAAAGATCATATCGACCAACGGAAGACCCGCGCCATTCAAGCCCTGCACCGTCACGGTCTGCGAGGTCTGCGAGAGAGGCCAATCGATCTGCCAGATCGTATCCGAAATCCAGACCGGAGAACACCGCACACCATCCACCGTGATATGATACACCAGTATCGGGGCCCGTCCCGTGATGCGCGCCGAATTCGCCGCCGCCCCCTGCTCCGTGCCCAGACATTCAAAGGGTATACCGGTCACGGCGTCCAGTTGTTCGAGCAGAAAAGCGCGACGCCCGGCAATCCAATCCAGCAAATCATCCACGCCGTACACATCCGTCAAGCCGCATCGGGTCAGCGCCGCCTGCACTTCATCGAGTCGTTCTGCAAGCGCGCTGTCCGCCATCGGCCCGTTCACCAACTGTTCAAGGGCCTGCCAGTACAGGCGCCGGAATGCATAATCGTGATGCAGCAGATCATACATGATCGGCATGACCTTCTGATCCACGCTGAAAGGATCCGTCTCCACGCCACGGTCGCCGCCCGCGCCAAACCCGAAGTCAATATCCCAATTCAACAGATCCCATTTGCCTTCGTCAGGACGGTACGCAAACATATTCTTGCCCCGCTCAAAGCCGAAGCTGTCCCAATCGTCCACCACATGCCTCAGTGCGATCGTCTTCATCCACTGGCGCACATCCATCACCGCTTCGAGCGCCTGCGTCCGGTTCGTTTCGAGATTGGCCGCATCCACCAGCATCATCAGAGCCCCGTAATCCTGATCGTATCCGCCGCAATTGTTCCGCTCCCAGCACCAACGATAACGCTCCACATCGCGCACCCCGTCCACCCGATAATCCGTCAGACTCGCATCCCGCGAAACAAAATTCCGCACATCCGGATTTGCCGCATACTCCACCCAATCATTGATCTTGTGCAGATCCCCCTCCGCACGATCCGGATACCACGATTCGATGTAATCCTCCTCTATATGCTGCGAATCCGTATAAAGCACACTGCGCTTTTTCCCGTTCAGATACACCACCACATAACGCTGATTGATCGCCGGAAGCCCGATCTCCCGCGCCATCCAAAAAGCGGTACGTTCGCGTTGGTAGGTGCGGTCACGATCCAGCTCCTGCCAGTCCAGGTTCATCTCCACCGCATCCAGATAACGGTCATCCTTCGGAAATTCCACCCGGTACGCCGCCGACGCATTCTGCGGATCGTTGATCCAATCCTCCATCTTCCGCAGAAACGGACTCCCCCGATAGCGTATGCCCGCATTGTAAATCACCCGGTTTCCGGCAATAAACGTGCAATCCAGCAACTCGTTATTCAAAGGCGAACGGTTGCTCCACGTATTCATCGTCTCTTCCGTGGTGATGATATGATACGCACCCAGATCCCCGCCCGCATCCGACTCGCCGAAACGCACCAGACACGTCCGCGCCGGCGCATCCGCCGGGAACGTGGTGGTCATCCCCGATCCATCTTGCGCATTAAGGTAGAATTCCACCACCGTGCCCACCGCACCGCCCCACACCGCGCCCGAGTAAACACCATTGCTTTGAAGATACATCTCACTTGTCGAGAAATCGTTCGTGGAATCATAACGATAACGGAGCATCACCGACGCCAAGCCATCCGGATCGCTCACCTGCGCACAAACCTGGACCTGTTCATACTCACGCGGCAGCGGCGGCTCGTGCAGAACCCCGCTGATGGCCGGACCGCATCCCGCCTCCTCCCACACACTGTTCCGTTCACCCGGCGTACCCAGCGCAGCCGGAACCGGCAGTTCGATCACTTCGTTCAGATAGCCGCCCAACAACCGCATATAGAGAAACGGCGAACCCCGCAGCCAACGCGCGCACACCGACAACGTCACCGTATCCCCGTAATTCACCGCCTCGCTCAGTTCTCCCGAAAGTCCGTTCCCCCGCGTATCCCCGCCTCCGGAGGCACATATCCATTCCGAGCGCTCACCCTCCGACGCATCCCGATCCGTCGATGCCGAACGCCGGTGCGTTCCCCGCTTATCCCAATTCGATGAGCCCGATTCAAAACCGGCATTCACCACCCGGTTCCCCCCCCCCGTGGAAATCATCTCCACCTCATCCACCAAACACTCCCCCTTGCGCAACATAAACAACTCAACACGGGAAATGCTCTCACCCGAAACAAGCATCCCGTTGGCCGCGACCCGCGTCAGCGAATTCGTCACCCACACACTCTTGCCGGTTTCAGCGCTGTCCGCCCAATTCGAAGCCATGCGATTATCCGCATCCGGATTCTTCAGTTCCAGACTGCTCCCGCCGCCGTCGCTCCATTCCCCCCAGCGCCCGCCATCATAATACGTCACCTCATCCATCACCACCCAGGCCTGCTCGGGATCCATCGGATCATCCAGCGCTTCGAGTACAATCCGCTCCGACCGGTCCGAAAGTTTGCCCTCATAGGGTCCCACCGTGTTGGCCTGTGAAAGCGCCTCATAAACCGCACTCACATGTTCCGGGTCCTTCGCCGCCACCAGATACCCGTCCGCCGGAATCACACAACCCGAAGGAAACACCAACTCCACCCCGCCGCTCAAACGCCACCCGCTCACGTCAACCACGGCTTCCCCCTGATTATACAACTCAATGTATTCATCACGATCCTCCCCCGAAATCGGATGAAACATGATTTCATTGATCACCACATCCCCCAATTCAAACGGATAGTTAGCCGCTGCTTCCGTGGGCTGCTGCATGCCCCAATGGGCTCCGCCATCCGGATACCTGCCATACGACATTCCATTGGGCAGCCCCCCGAACTCCACTGCATCCACGAGGCCCGTCCCGCCCGGCCCCTTCAGATAAACCGTTTCCCCGTAGGAACTCAGATTAAAACCCAGCGCGTTGGTATCAAAACTCAGAAAACCGTATCCCGGAATCACCGTACCCGACGGCAACACAAAAACATCACTGGTCTTTGAATCCGTCAGCACGCATCCGGCCAGATCCGCCGCGACCGGGGAGCAATTATACAACTCCACATAATCCCCCAGCGGGGGATCCGTATGCGTCAACACCTCATTGATCACCACCTGCATGAAGGGCTCTTCACACACCGGATCCACCCGGCCCGGCGAACCGCCCGCATACGTACCTGACCGCCACGACCGCACATCACTCGGCCCGAACGACTCTTCCGCAGGCACCAGCGCAAAACCCGCGCCATCCGCCGCCGCCGGCCACGGCGCATGATCGTCATACTCCGTTTCCAGCAACACCGCCCCCGACTCATTCAGCAAACGCACCGTGCCGCCCCCGTTCGGCAAAGAACCCTCGTACGGCCCAAGCACCACCGAAAGGCCATACGCCGCCGCCAGCGCCGACGGTGAAGCCGCCACCACCAGATAGCCCGTGGGGCCAATCTGCGTGCCCTCCGGAAAATCATAGGCCATATCCCCCTTCAGCGAATAGCCGCCCAAATCCTGCGTGAACGGCTCCGAATTAAACAACTCGATAAATTCCAACTCCGCATCCGACGGATGATACATGATTTCCGAAAAAATCAACGGGGTGCGCCGGTTCATCGGACCGGGCGCAGGCCTCCCGCCTTCCTCTTCATCCTCCTCCCCGAAATACAAATCATCAAACTGAAGCGCACCGTGGTACCCCAAAGAATAAGCATAAATATACACCTCCGCCCATTCGGCTTCCACGGGGGCCTCCACGCTCAATTCATGATACGTCCAGATCGAGCCCGGCTCTTCAAACCGGAGCACGTCCGATTCCACCAAATTATCCCAATCCGGTGAATTGGTGTAATAGCTGATCCAGATCCCCATCGTTCCAGCCGTAAACGTGTTGTCTGGCGCGTTGTCCGACCAGAACCAGCCGCTGAACGTGTAACTGCGCCCACCCTCAATACGAAACTGCTGCTGCACAATGCCATGATCGGTATCCGGGTCCGCCCACGTTCCGCAAATCGCCCCCTCATACGATCCACTTCGGGCACGCCAGGAACGACGCGACGCAGTGCCCCACATATCTCCATATTCATCCGGCACGCCCCACTCCCAATGCGCCGCCGTCAACGAGGAAGAACCCGCCTCTTCAAAACCCGCATTCTGAAGATAATTCGATGCCCCGAAACCGGATCCGGCGCACGCAAGAAAAGCACCGCATGCGGTCAACAAGATCAATTGGCGTACCCCTACTCCACACATCAGACATCTCTCCATGAAACTCCCGGCTGCATGTCGGGAGAAGAACCTTATAATCGACGTACTTTAGCAACAGGCCGCCGTGGAACAAGCCATTTGCCTCGAAACCTTGCAAAGGCTTACTCTCCCGCCGTATACTCTCCCGACATGGAGTCAGGCAGGAGGTCCAGCCGATACTCCCTAACCCGCAACCGACTTTTGGAGACGTAACCGATGATGGTGTTAATCATTCTTGCTCATCCCGATCCGCACAGTTTCAATCACGCCATTGCCAACGCCGCATCCCACGCACTCCGACAGGATGGACACCACGTTTTGCTGCATGACCTCTATCAGGAGCAGTTCGACCCGATTCTCCAAAAAGAAGAAATTCCTATCGACGCTCCGCTACCGGCCGTCATTGCCGCGCACGGCCGTGAACTTCAGCAGGCCGACGGCATCCTCATCGTTCATCCCAACTGGTGGGGACAGCCGCCGGCTATCCTGAAAGGATGGATCGACCGAGTCATACGTCCCGGAATCGCCTATCGTTTTCTGGAACACGACAGCGGTGAAGGCGTGCCGATCGGACTGCTCAAAGCCCGTGCGGCACTGATTTTCAACACCTCAAATACCTCGGCGGAACGGGAACAAAACATCTTCGGCGATCCCCTTGAAAACATCTGGAAGCGTTGTATCTTTGATTTGTGCGGCATTCATTCCGTGCAGCGCCGCATGTTTGAAACGATCATCACCAGCTCGCCGGAGCAGCGCCGCAAATGGCTGGACGACGTGCGCCTGCTTTGTCGGGAAACGTTTCCCGCATAACGCACCGCATGGCCCCCGCCATGACGCGCGACGCTCTTCATTCGCTCACGGAAAGATATTCGTACAGCCGACGGTAGTAACCATCCTGCCGGATCAATTCCTCGTGCGAACCCACCGCCGTAATGCGCCCCTGATAGAGCACGATGATGCGGTCCACATGGCGTATGGTGGACAGCCGATGCGCAATAATGATGCTGGTTCGGTTCTTCATCACGCGCGTGAGAGCATCCTGTATGAGCAGCTCGGAGGCACTGTCGACGTTGGCGGTGGCCTCATCCAGAATCAGAATGGCGTCGCGATTCTGGGCCAGGGCGCGCGCGAGGGCGAGGAGTTGCTTTTGTCCGGCGGAAAGGCCGGCGCCCCGCTCGTTGAGCACGGTATCGTATCCATTCGGCAGGGCCTCGATGAAGGCATGTGCATTGACATATCTGGCGGCCTCCTCAATATGCACCCGGGTGATGGCGGGGTCCCGCAGGCTGATGTTGTCGGCCACGCTCGAGGAAAAAAGAAAGGGATCCTGGGTCACGATCCCCATGTGCCGGCGTATATCGTTCTTGCGATAGGCCCGCACGTCGTGACCGTCCATGGAGACGGACCCTTTCTGCACATCATAGAACCGGGCGAGCAGATTGATGATGGTGGTTTTCCCGGACCCTGTGGCACCGACAATGGCCATGGATTCGCCGGGCTGCACCTCGAAGGAAATATCTTTCAGCACCCAGTCGTTTTCATTATAGGCAAACCAAACGTGATCCAGCTTCAGGCGCCCCTCGATATGCGTCGCGGCAACCGGCTGTTCCGGATCGTGAATGCGTATGTCGCGATCCATCAGGGTGAAGATTCGCTCGCAGGAAACCAGCGCCTGCTGCAAGCTTCCGATGCGGTTGGAAAGGCTGTCGAGTGGACGGAAAAACTCCCGCAGATAGGATAGAAACGCCACGAGGACACCCAGGGTGACATGTCCCTTTCCGGAGAGAATGACCCAGCCACCCGCGGCAAGAATCAACACGGTGGAAAGGGCCTGTGCCCACTCCAGCACCGGAAAATAGAAGCTGAACCAACGCACCTCCCGGAAGCAGGCCTTTTTCATGGCGTCGTTGTACTCCCCGAACACGGAGCAGGCCACCGGTTCACGGTTGAACAGCTGGATCGTGGTCATGCCGGCCAGGCTCTCCTGGGTGTTGGCGTTCATGGCCGCCTGCGCACGGCGTATTTCCCGGTTGGCACGCCGCAACTTCGTGTTGGCAAAGGCAAAGAGTGCAATCATGAACGGAATCACGGTGAAGAGACAACCCGTCATGAATGGACTCAAATAGAGCATGAACCCCACCACGCCCATAAACATAAACAGGTCCGCAACGGAACCGGCGACCCCCTCCGATACGAATTGCTGAATGACATCCACATCCGATGTCACCCGCGTCATGATGCGCCCCACCGGCGTATGATCATAAAATTCACGCGGCATCTCGATGGCCTTGTTAAAGACATCCCGCCGGATGTCGCGCACAATACGCTGACCCGTCCATGCCGTGACCAGACCCTGTGCATAGCGTACCGCACTCCCAAGCCCTGAAAGCACAAAATACAGCACCCCCAAATGAATCAGACCCTGAATGCGGGACGCTTCCGCCGCCCCCGTCGCATCCACATAACGATCAATGGCATTGCGCAGAATCACGGGAAGATAATTGAACAGGCCCGTCATCAACAGAATCAGCGCAAAGGCCAGTAACAGGGCCGGGAGATAGGCGCGGGTATAGCGCAGCAACCGGCGCAGCACCGAAAACGGCGGCGGCGTCCCCCGGCCTTCCTGCTCATCAAATGTTCCCGGTCCTGTTTTCATAACTCCTGTGTCCGCTCGCTCAATTCACGCGTGCGGCCAGCTCCTGTATTTCGCAAAGTCGTTTGTAGTATCCATCCCTTCGCACGAGTTCGCCGTGCGTTCCCTGCTGCGTGATGCGCCCGGCCTCGAGCACCACAATGAAATCCATGTCGCGCAGGGTGCTCACCCGATGACTCACAAAAAGTGTCGTGCGCCCCTGAAAAAGCGGGCGCATATTTTCCAGAATGGCTGCTTCGGTGGACGTATCCACCGAGGCGAGCACATCATCCAGAATCAGAATGCGCGGCTCGCGCACAATCGCCCGGCTGATGGAGGCGCGCTGACGTTGGCCGCCCGAAAGCGTCACCCCCCGCTCGCCGATCATCGTTTCATACCGCAGAGGAAAGGCTTCCACATCCCCGTGCAGATGCGCAATGCCCGACGCCTCCAGCACCTTCTCCTCCGAATGCTCATTCAATCCAAAGGCAATATTTTTTCCCAGGGTATCCGAAAAGAGCATGGCCTCCTGCTCGGCCATCCCTATTTGTGCGCGCAGCACCGAAAGCGGGTAGTCCCGCAGATCACGCCCTCCGATGGTGATGCGGCCCGACGCCGGATCCATCAGCCTCGGAACCAGCGAAACCAGCAGCGTCTTGCCGCTCCCCGTCGGCCCCGTGATGCCCACACGCGCACCCTCGGGCACGGTCAACGACACCTCATGCAGCAACGTCTGCCCCTCCATCGTCACCCCGACCCGATCAAACACCAGCTCTCCACGCACTTCCTCCAGCGAGGCATCCGTCCGAGAGCCATCGCCGATCGACGGCCTGCTCTTCAGCACTTCGCCAACCCGCTCCCAGCTTGCCTTCCCGCGTTGGAACAGGCTCAGAATCCAGCCCAGCGAAAGCAACGGCCATTGCAGATACAAGAGATACTGATTGAACTGCACGAGCTGCCCAAGAGTCATTTCTCCCCGGATCACCGAGCGCCCACCCACCACCAGAATCATCACCGAACCCGCAGAAAGCCAGAACGCCGCCACCGGCCAAATCGCCTCATGCACCCGCGCCAGCGCCAGATTCCGCCCCACCAGGGCATCATTCAACGCGCAAAACAACCCCTTCCAGCGCGACTCCACAGCAAACGACTTAATCGTCTGCGCCCCCGCAAATGCCTCCTGCGAAAAACCCGCCATGCGCGAAAGCTCCTCCTGAACCGCCAGATGCGTTTGCTTGGTCCGGCGGGCAAAACGCGAAAACGACCAACTCATCACCGGCACAAAAAGCACCATCAGCCACGCCAGCCTCGCGGAAATGCTGAACATAATCACAAACCCGAAAAAGAACACAAAGACCATTCGGCAGACCTGCATCAACCCCTGCCCCACCGTCATCGCCACCTGGCGCATATCCGACGACATCCGGTTCATCAGGTCGCCCGTGCGCTGCGTTCGAAACCACGCGCGATCCATCAGGGTCAGATGGTGAAACACATCCGCACGCAGATCCGCCTCCACCGCATGGCCAATCCGCAGGGGCGTATGGCGCATCCAGAACGAGGTGACGGCGGCCAGCAGCGAAGTCAGCGCGTACAGCGCCGGAAGCAGAATCAGATGGCGCAGCGCTAAATCCCCCTGCGTCAGGCCATCAATGATGTAACGGGTGATGTACGGCATCGCCAGATTGAAACCGACCGTCAGCAGGGACATCGCAAAACCAAACAGGATTTTACGCCAATGCTTCAGCACGTAACGGCTCAACCGAAGCGATTTGTTTATGGTCTGTTCTTCACACATCGCATCCATTCAAAACAAGCGGCGCATTCCTCGTTCCCGCCTCAACCGAAAAACCGTTTCCGGGCGGGAGTGTCAGGCGACGTCTGCCGATTTACCCGCGAAGGGTTATTCCATCGACCCGATTTTATCCCGAAGGGCCTGTGCAGCCATTTGCGGGTTGGCCTTGCCCCGGCTCAACTTCATGATCTGCCCCACCAGAAACTGGAGGGCCGCCTGCTTGCCGTTTCGGAAATCCTCCACCGACTTCGTCTGCTCGGTGATCACCTGATCCACGAAGGCGTCAATGGCCGAGGAATCACTGACCTGCGCCATGCCGCGCTTCTCAACCAGGGCCTTCGGACTGGCGCCCGGCTCTTCGAGGAGGATGGAAAACACCTCTTTGGCGGAATTGCTGTTAATCACCTTGCCATCGGCCAGCGCGACCAGTTCGGCCAGGGCATCGGCCTGTATCGGAAACTGCTCGATCGTCCATCCCTTTTCGGAAAGCACCCGCATGACCTCGGTCATGACCCAATTCGATACCGCCTTGAAATTTTTTGTTCCGGCGGCTGCGCGCTCATAGTAGTCGGCCAGGTGTTTATCCGCCGTCAAAACGGCGGCATCGTATTCCGGCAGGTCGTATTGACTCACAAACCGTTCGCGCCGCTGCTGCGGAAGCTCGGGCAGTTCGCTGCGCCAACGCTCAATCACGTCCTTATCGAGCACCACCGGCATCAGGTCCGGCTCCGGAAAATAGCGGTAATCATGGGCGTATTCCTTGGAGCGCATGGGCAGCGTCACCCCCGCATCGGGATCAAACCGCAGGGTCTCCTGCCGAACGCTTCCCCCACTCTCCAAAATGCTCTCCTGACGCCGCGTCTCGGCCTGCAAGGCCTGAAACACGCCCTTAAAGGTGTTCATATTCTTGATTTCCGCCTTCACGCCCAGTTTTTCCTGCCCATCAGGGCGTAGGCTGATGTTCACATCGCACCGCATGTTGCCTTCTTCCAGGTTGCACTCGCTGATGCCGCCATACACCATGATCTGCTTCAGCGCCTGCAGGTAGGCCAGCGCCTCCTCCGGCGTTTCCATATCCGGCTCCGACACCACCTCCATCAGCGGCGTGCCCGCCCGATTGAAATCCACTTCGCTCGAGGTCGCCGCATGCGTGTTTTTGGCGACATCCTCTTCCAGATGAATCCGATTGACGCGAATGATTTTCTTCCGTCCGTCCACCTCGATTTCAACCTGACCGCCGATGCAGAACGGCCGATCATACTGCGTGATCTGATAATTCTTCGGCATGTCGGGATAAAAATAACTTTTGCGGTCGAACTTGCAGAATGCACCGATGCGCGAACCGATCATGAGCCCCGCCCGGATCGTTTTATGCACGGCTTCCTCATTCAGCACCGGCATGACCCCCGGATAGCCCAGGCAAACCGGGCAGACATTCGTGTTCGGCTCATCCCCGAAATGATTCGCGCACGCGCAGAAAATCTTGCTGTTCGTCTTCAACTGGATATGCGTTTCCAGTCCGATTGTCACATGGTAGTTCATGGTGCTTTCCGTTTCCTTATCCCTGAATGGCCGGCTTTTCCGTATGCCAGGCGGTGGATTGTTCGTAGGCGTATCCGATGTCCAGTATCTTCTGCTCCGCAAAGGGGGCGCCCAGAATCTGAAGCCCCACCGGCAAACCGCCGGACGTGAATCCGCAGGGGACCGATAAACCGCAAATGCCCGCCAGATTCGCCGTCACGGTGAAAATATCCCCCAGATACATCTTCAGTGGATCATCCGCACAACTGCCCAGCGGATACGCCGCCGTCGGACTCACCGGACAAACAATCGCATCGCACCGCGCAAACGCCTCGCTGAAGTCACGCGCAATGAGCGTACGGACCTTCTGCGCGCGCAGATAATACGCATCGTAATATCCGCTGCTGAGCACATAGGTGCCGAGGATGATGCGTCGCTTCACTTCACTGCCGAAACCGGCCGCGCGGGTATTCATATAAAGGGCAATGGGATCGGCGCCCTCGACGCGCAACCCGTAGCGAACGCCATCGTAGCGCGCCAGATTGGTGGACGCCTCGGCCGTCGCCAGAATGTAATACGTGGCCGTGGCATAGCGCGTGTTCGGAAGGCTGACCTCCACGATTTCCGCCCCGAGGGACTCACACTGCGCAATCGCCTTGCGCACGCAGGCGTCCACTTCGGGCTCAATGCCTTCCACAAAATATTCCTTCGGCACGCCCAGCTTGAGTCCCTTCATTTCGCCGGTCAGCGAAGCGGCGTAGTCGGGCACATCCAGGGGGCTGGAGGTGGAATCCATGGGGTCGTGCCCGGCCATGGCGCCCAGCAGCAGCGCGGCGTCCTTCACCGTGCGCGTGATCGGCCCAATCTGATCAAGCGAGCTGGCATAGGCCGTCAAACCATAGCGCGAAATCCTCCCGTAGGTGGGTTTCAGGCCCACGCAGCCGCAGAAGGACGCGGGTTGCCTCACGGAACCGCCGGTATCAGACCCTATCGAGGCTACCGCCATGCGGGCCGCCACGGCCGATGCCGACCCGCCGCTCGACCCGCCCGGCACACACGCGGTGTTCCACGGATTGCGCGTGGTCTGAAGCGCCGAATTTTCCGTGGACGAACCCATGGCAAACTCATCCATGTTCACGCGCCCGGCCATCACCATGCCGGCACTCCGCAAACGAGCCACGGCCGTGGCATCATAGGGCGAGCGATAGCCCTGCAGGATTTTCGACCCGCAGGTGCAGGACTGACCCCGCACATTAAGCAAATCCTTGATCGCCACGGGAATGCCCGTCAGCGGGCCGGCCGTACCGCGTGCACGCGCGGCATCCGCCTCGACCGCCTGCGCCAGCGCGTCCTCTTCATCCAACTCCACATACGCCCGAATCACCGGGTCGATCCTGTTTTTTTCCGCCAGCACATCGCGCACAATCTCCTGCGAAGTGCAGGCGCCCGATTCAAGCAGGACGGAAAGTTCTTCCACCGTTTTTTCGTTTAATACAGACATATCCGCTCCCGCTTCATTCCACGATTTTTGGGACCACAAACTGATGATGGCGCACAGAAGGCGCATTGGCCAGCACGGCCTCCCGGTCACCTCGTGTGCCGCATTCATCACGTCGCAGCACATTCGTTCGGGGCATGGGATGCGCCATCGGCTCCACCCCTTCCACGTCGACCGCCTTCAACTCATCCACGTATCCCAGAATCTGGTCGAGCTGACGCTGGTACAAAGTGCGCTCCTCCGGCGTAAGGTGCAGCCGCGCCAATTGCGCCACATATTCCACATCCATATGCTCGGCGCTCTCATTAAATGAACTGCTCATAACGAAATCATCCCGGTTGTTTGTTTGCACGCGCCCCGCGACCCATCAAGCCGCCGGTTCCATCGCAAAAGAGGCTGGCTGTATAACACGCTCAGACGTATACGACAAACGCTTTTTATTCCGCCAATCGCATTCGCATACCAGGGCAAACCGTGACGGTCGTTTCAGAATCCGAGTAGACCTTGATACCATTTGATTCAAGCAGTGCTTTTTTGTTGTCGAAAGCGCCCAGGGAAAAGCACGTATCAACGATCACAAGGGTTGCATTCATTTCTCAAGTTCCAAGGATCAGGTTGACGGTTCATCTGGAGACGCGCTTGGTGCGACTTCAGGCGATATCGGCTCAACCTCGAGCCGACTGCTTTCTCCAATCTTCCTGCTCAGCCAAGCCTCAATGGCCTGCGCTTTCAAAATGCAGACGATGCTGAGGACAAGGGTAACCACCTCGGGAAAGAACTTGTAGTACACAAAGGAGCCCCGCATCTGTCGATTAAACGCCAGAATCCATGCCTCTGCAACAGCGCCACCTGCGGCGCTGACGAAAAAGAAGAACCCAACAAGGACAATCCAGAAGCTGAGCGAGGGTCTTGCGGTGGGACTGCTCGCCGGTTCCTCCTGCGACTTCCACAGGATTCCAGCCACCCGGGGAGTGCGGAAGGTGAGAAGCAGGCCGATGATCAGCCAGAAGGCGATAGGAGACAGGACTGACAATGCGATGGCAAAGCCGTGGCCGGCCATCTCCGGATTCCTGTTCCACGAGAAAAAGAGGCTTGCGAATTGCGGCGCACGGACGAGTGCGTTCGACAGATAGTAGATTCCGAAAATCTTGAGAGCAAGATCTCTGACTTGACGGATGTTCATTTCGTTCCTTTCAGCCAATGCGGCGTTCAGCAGGTGGTCCGGACACTAGCAGACGCAGCCTGCGCAGAGCCAGCCAAATCTGGAAAAGGGGCGCCTCCAGGTCGCATCTCCGTTTTAGTACACCTCCCCGCCAATCAGACGATTGGCGCTCCCGGGATCGCCGATCGTCTGATCGGCCATACAGGCGATGCACTAAATCGCAGATGCGCCCGTGTCTCCAACAGGCAACGAAACCAGGGAAGCCGGATTGGTACGTTTCGTTTCGCGGAATCTGGCGTTCGCAAAGGTTCCTATTTCCATTGACAGCATCACACCTGAATTCCTACCGTTCCAACAATGCATTGACCTTCTTCTTAACGCGCGAAAAAGGAATCCCCCCATGAAGCTCCGCATGCTACACGCCCACCCGCTGGCCTCCGTAATCCTGGCCTTTTCGCATGCACTCGCAGCGGATCAACCCATCACGACGCCCTGCGAACTCGATGCCGCCCAGGCGGCACGCGAGAGCGTTTTTTACGGGCAGGTCAACCGCACCCAGGCGGCGGGCATTCTCGAGCGGATCATTACCGAAGGGCAATGCCACCCCATCCTGAACAAATACCTGGGCGTGGACCCTCGGATACTCGCCGAGGTGCATGCCGATCAGATCGCTCTGCGCTTCCGCACCTTTGATCAGTTTTCGCAAAGCCCGGTGCAATGGTCGCGTCTTGGGTCGCGCATGGCCGATTTCAATGTGAAATGGCAGGAGGTCTCGGAATTCTCGGCATTCGATATGCCGGAAGAGGCTGAAACGGCCTGGTGGGCCCTGGAATTGAGCGCGGAAAAGGAAGGCGCAACCACGCTGATTCCTCTGAACATCCGGCCCGGGGGCTACTCCAAAGACGACGCCCTTCTAATGGTCTCGATTCTCACCGGACGGGAAGCCCCTTCCAAAACCCTCGACCGCACCATTCCGCCCCCGAAAATACGACCCGCCAAGTCAGCCCCGATGCAAAAAAAACCAGGCAGCGAACCCACCGGCGTCCCGGATACGCAGCCTGAAAAGGCAACTCGTGAAGAGGAGAATCCCCTGCCCATCGAAACCCCCTCTCCCACGCCCGGCCCCGCACCCTACTCCGCGATTCAACCCTATTCGCCCACGGATCTGCGCCAAAAACTTGAATCCCTGAAACTCCTTCATGACGATGGACTGATTGATTCGAAAGTTTACCTGGAGAAACAGCGGGAACTGCTCGACCAACTGTAGGCTCCACCCGGCACACAAATTCGCCCACGGAATGAGCCCATCCCCTGAATGCCTGTCCATGACTGGGATTCCAGAAAAAAGTACAGCGTTTTACCTTTTTTTGCATGTTTTTCATCCCTTTGCCATGCAGCATGTTGTGATATATTTCCGTCGGTTTGTTTTTTGGTCTTTGAAAAAATAATTCGACAAAATGAAAGCGGCTGGGTACCTATCAAGACTCAGTGTGGTGTCAACTCTTTTAAGCGTGTGCAACAGTACCAATAAGAAAACGAGGAGCCGTTTATGAATTCGAGAACAAGGTTTAGCGTTCTACCCATGGTGTTTGGTCTCCTGCTCTTTTCGGCGTCTTCACTTTTCGGCGAAGTGATGCTGCAATGGTTCGAGACGGACTGGGATGAAATGTATCGTCGCATTCCCGAAGTGGCGGAAGCGGGCTACAATTATATCTGGACGCCCCCGCCCACCAAGGCTCCGGTCGGGAAAAGCACCATCTGGGGAAATGTCGGCTACAGCCTGTATGACCGCTTTGACCTGGGTGACGTCCCCCAGCGCGGAACCATTGAAACCCGCTACGGTTCCCGGGGTTCCCTCCGCAACATGGTGGACAACATGCACCAGTGCGATGTCAAAATCATTCCCGACATCATTATGAATCACAACGGAAACGGGCCGGATATACGCGAATATCCCGGCATGGAAGTGACCGACTTCCACGTCTGGAGACAGGACAATTACTGCAACGACCTCAATTACAAACGCGGCCCACGCATGGGCAACTGGCTTCCTCGCGACGGGTATGGCGCCACCATGTATGAGGACTTGTGTTCCCTCATCGACATTCGCACGGAAGATTGCACGCTCACCCGCGGCTGGGGCTCCGCCGACCGCTTTACCACACCCAACAGCCCCAATTACGTCGCAGGAACCTCCTTTATCCGCCATATCGGACAATATGATCGCTATCCCTATTTCGAGGCGGACCCAACCACCTACAGCAATGGAGAAGAAGCATCCGACCTGCTCTACCGCTGGATCGCGTGGCTCGGCGAAGCCATAGACTACGACGGTCTTCGGCTCGATGCCGGAAAGCACACCCCCTGGGAATTTTTCGGAGATGATTATACCGGATTCCTGCACGAGACTCAATACAATCAGAGTCTGCGCCGGGGATATACAAACTATAACGATCGGTCCGAGGTGTTCGCCAATTACATTAAGCGCGATCATGCCCTGATTTTTGCGGAGATATTGAGCCCATGGGATGATTATCGTGAAGGCGGGCAGCAAGGCGTTAAATACTGGGCGGATCACAATCCCATGCGCTTCCTCGATTACGCCATCAAAAAAACGGCCGACGGCGCCCTCAATGGCAATATCGGCGCCTTCGTGAATGACTACGGCATTGGTAACGATTTCGGCCCGAGTAATGGCATCATGTATGTCTGGGGTCACGATGAAGGACCGGCCAACAAAGTGGATCTGGGCTATGCCTACACCCTCACTCACATCGGATTTCCCATGGTCTACACCACCGGGAAAAACATCAGCGAGGCCGATTCCACGAAATTCAACGAGAGTTCCGGACGCACCTGGATGATCCCCGGATATGATGATTTCGCCCTGGGTGACAACGGCGGAAAAATCGTTAACATGGTCTGGATCAACAATAACTTCGCCTGGGGCAGGGAATGGAACCGATGGAAAGGCGATTCTGATTTCCTCGCCCTTGAGCGCTTTGACGACCTGAACACAAACGGCACGCCCGATTCCGGTGAAGGCATCCTGCTGGTCGCCCTCAACGATTCCGGATGGGACATCACACACGAACTGCAAACCGCCTTTGCCGACGGCTCCGTGCTGAAGGACTACACCGGCCATAACCTTTCGGACATCACTATTTACGGCGGCGGCAAAGCAAACGTGACCGTGCCCGGAAATTACGGACAGGGGTGGGTTTGTTATGCGCCATACACGCCGGAACCGACCATCAACGTCGTAGGCGCCTCCGACATGAACTGGGTCATCCCCGGCGGCACCTATGGTTCGCCTAAATCCAGAAGCATTCCCCGCATCACCTCGTCCAACTTTACGGTCCAGGCGAGCCTGAGTTCCGCCACCGCCGGTCATGTCTTACTCAAGTGGGGCCAGGGTCTCACCCAGGTCGGAGCCGGCACGCACTACACCAACGACGATTTGCTCATCCGGGCGGACTACGAAGAGATGTCCGGCGAAAATACATCCTGGGCGCTCGCCATCAGCAATGCCCCCTCGAAAATTCCTGAAGGCCTGAACACCATCAAAGTCCGCGCCTATGTCAACTGGCCCGGCGATGGCGCCCCCGCCCTCTTCAACACCGCCACCAAGGTGGTCTATGTGGACCTGCGTGGACCCGAACTCGACATCACCTATCCCGCCGCAGGCGCCACCATCCGGGGGGAAGGCGTGATGACGATTGAAAATACCGACTTCACCGCCTATGGCATGACCGTTTCGCTTGATGGCGCCCCCGAAAAAAGCGCCGACGAAGTCATGAAGGGCCTCTGGAAGTTCAATCTGAGCGGACTCGCCGCCGGTACGCACACCGCACGGGTCACCACCACCGAGGCCAACTGGGGCAACCCGCGCTCGGTCATCAACACCAGCGTATACACCCGCATATTCAGTGTGACTGACAACGCACAACCCATCGCCCTCAGCCATGCGGAAAACGCCACCAACAAGCTGCCCTTCTTCCTGACCGACGTGACCGCGTCCGGTTCCCCGAGCATGGTGCGCCTCTATTGGGATGGGTATGAACTCCCCTTCAATGCCGGAAATTACACCAACGTCTTCAATGGCGAGATTGTTCAGCGCGATTACCTCGGCAACGTCGTCACCAATCGTCTCTGGGGCAATTTCATCAACCGCCCGCACTCCTTCGAAGCCGAGCGCGTC
>JAQVYB010000081.1 GCA_028708815.1 Kiritimatiellia bacterium
TCAATTCGAGCAGATTGGTTGTGCTGGAAACATCCGAACAGGAGAGGCGCAGGGTGTAGATTCCGCTGTTGAGCAGCGAGGTGTCCCAGGTCAGAGACCCCAGCAGCGATTGATTCGTGCCCAGGGTGGTTGCCGTATTGCTGCATTCCGCATACGCCGCTACTACGCAGCCCGAGGGATTCAACCCCAGTACTGACCAATCCAGCTCACTATCGCCGAACGAAAAAGAGGCCGGTGTCTCATCCCAATACATCGCCGGAGCCGACGCCCTATACAGCGAACCCGTGGCGCCGGGACCCGCGCCGCCCGTTCCTCCCGCCACCGAAAAACGATCTGCCGCGACCTGATTCGTCTTCCAGATATACACCGCCAGGCGTCCGCCGCCCCCGCTGCCGCTGGGATCCGACCACCCGCATCCCGCCGCCCCGTTTCCCCCCACCGCCGAAAAAACACCCGTTCCCGCCAGCGAACCCACGTTGAGCAGCAATCCGCCGCCACTTCCGCCGCCACCACTGCGAGAATCGTAATTTGAATAACCCGACTCCCCATCCGCCCGAATCGCGCCCATATTCGTGAGCGTTGCGGCGGTGATGCGCGCCAATCCGCCGCCGTTTCCGGCCGATCGGCGCTCGCCGGCACCGCCGCTGCCCAGATTCACCGGATTGTCGGCAATCCCATAAACGGCGTTGGCTCTACCGGTTGTTACCGGAATATCCACCCCCGGATGATACACCGACAATCCAAGCCCTCCGTAACTTCCGCCCGACTCGCTCGTAGCGCCACCCCGCGTGGTGTTGCCTATGGTGAAGAAATCAATATATCCGCGACGGGACACATCAATGGAGGAATCCGCATCAATGAAAATCGAACCCGAGGCTTCTACTTTCAACGCATACTCCTGGGAGACGGTCGTGTAGCGGTGCGCCAGCATTCCGCCCTCCAGCAGTTCGGCGGAACCAATCCGAAAAACACTTTCAGGCGCGTTGGGCACCGCCACCACATTCGACCCCGCCACCATCAGGCGATCCACCTCAATCAGCGTTTCATTGCTCATCCCCAGCGGGGCATAACATGCCGCCGTATGGCCCGGCTCGCTGCGCACCCACAGCACATCCTCGCCCGCATCCGGTTTCAGATACACGGTTCCCGGCGACCCGTCGCGTGTATCAGCTGCATCGGTTCCTCCGAAGGCCGTGACGTTGGAAATCGAAAAGCCGCTCATTGTTCCGTAATACACTGCGACACGCCCGCCGCCCCCCGCTGCGTCACCCGGACCGCGGGCTCCCCCGTTTGCACGAATATACCCCGACCCGGTCAACTCATCCGTATCAATATATATGCCGCCGCCACTGCCGCCGCCCCCCCAGCGATAGGCTCCATACATCCCGTCATGCCCATTAGCGGAAATCGCACCATTCAACTCAACATGCGCCGCCGTGATGCGTATCAAACCGCCGCCAGGCCCACCCTGATTGTTTTCGCCTGCTCCACCGGAACCCAGCTCGTTAGGATTGCGGAAATCGCCATACACCCAGTTGGGGTGCCCGTCGTTCCAGGGATGTCCAAGCCCCCCGTAACTCCCGCCTGATGTGCCTGTGGCTCCGCCGGTGGTGGTGTTACCGTCAGTACGGTACGTTACATACCCCCGCCCCGTCACATCAATTGCCGCATTGGATTCCACCCGCACGGTATCCGTCACCGTGAGCTCCAGGGAATAGACTTCGCTCGTGGTGCAGGAGGCATGCGAGACCCGTCCGGTCCCCAGCACGGAGAACGACTCGAAGGTATGTGCGCCATTAACGAGAACGGTGCAGTTCGAAACGATCACCACGCTGTTTTCATACAGGGTGTTGGTGCCCTCGATGGTGGCATTTTCTGTGAAGGTGTTTGTTGTGGCGGCGAGAGCGGAAGCCGCCCAAAGAAAACATGCCGCCGTTGATGAATATGCCGGATTCCAATGGTTCATATTTGCCTCCGCGACGAATCAGATGCACGAGAAGAAAAGAACTCTATGTTCCCAAACGCCATGGACGACATCATAACAAAAAGGGTGAAACATACAATCAATAAAGGCGGTTTGTGAGCCATGGGTACTGCCTGGTTCGCGGGGTCGCACGACCTCCGGAATTCCTTGAAACCGATGGAGGGCGAGCGTCCCGCGAGCCGCTGATCCGTTTTGCCGGGATCCCGCAGCGTTTTCGTGGTGTTTCCCTTTCGCAACGGCGGGTTTACGCCCGCCATTGCGAGAGTTTGGCGTGATGGGTAAAGAGGAGTTGCAGGGTGATTTGTTCGGGGGGGAGAGCCGTCATGACGGCGAGGACCTCGCGATACAGTTCAAGCTGTGACCGGTGCGATTCGACGGCCTGGGCGAGGGCCTCCGGGGTATCGGCGAATTGATCGGTCTTGTAGTCGAGGATGTAGGCGGCCACGGGCTTGCGGGTTTCATCCAGCAGGATGGTGACGCGGTCGAAGCAGCCGGATATCCAGCGGCTTCCCAAGGCAATTTCAAAGTGTTTTTCGCGCCAGAGGTCGGCGGCCTGCAAGGGCTTTGCCAGGGCGTTGCAAATGGTCTGGTTTTTGAGAGTCTGGGCGAATTCGCGGCGCAGGTTGGCTTTGATGTCTTCATCCAGCGGGAGGGGTTCGAGATGAGCGAGGCAGGTTGTTTCGATGCCGGGGGTGTACCATTCAAGCTGCTCAAAGAGGGCATGCATGGCGGTGCCGTAGTCGGCGGCGGCGCGCCCGCGTGCGGAGAAGAGGTGTTCGGCACGCAGGCGTGCATCGGCCTCGGCGGACGGGAGGCGGCGTTCGAGTCGGGTGGCGGGTGGGTGTTCGGGTTGGGTGGGTGCGGGTACGGTTGGCTCGAGCGGCGGGGTTTCCGTTGAGCGGCGGATGGTTTGATTCCAGTCGGGGGTTCCTATTTCGTAGAAGAGGCGTGGGTCTGAGCAGGGGTTTCCGCTTTTTCCGTCGAGTTGTTTTTTAAGGAGGGTGGCGGCATAGAATGCCTTGCTGTTTTTTCCGGTTTCGTGCGTGATCAGGTAGAGGGCTTCGCGGGCGCGTGTGATGGCGACGTAGAGCAGGCATAGGGATTCGTAGACCTGCCGGTCGCGCTGGTCGCGCAGTTCGGCGCAGAGGGTGGCGTCCGTTTCGGCAAAACTCATGGGCGGAAAGTGGAGGACCCATTCGGCATCCGGGTTTTCCGGTTCGGTGTGGTGAACGAGCCCGAGTTCTCCGTGTCCGAGGGAGTCCAGGGAGCTGTCTTGCAGGTCGGGCAGGAATACGGCGTCGAATTCGAGTCCTTTGGCCTTGTGCATGGTGAGCACGCGTACGGCGCCCGCCGGCGCTTCGGCTTTGCCGGTGGTCTGCTGCACAAAACGGATGAAGGGGATGACCTGCCGGGGATGAGCCAGGTCAAATTCCTGGGCGCATTGCTGGAGTTGGGCGAGTCGTGCGCGTGTGAAGGGGGAGAATGCAGTTGAGTTGAGGCGCTCGCATTCGTCGGTCCAGCGTTGGAGGAGGTGCTGAAATCCGTTGAGGTGAATATCGCGCAGCAGGTGAGTGGAGAGGGTGGAGCGGTTCATTTTGAAGGAGTTCATGACGCCACGCAGGGGCGTCATCTGGAGATGTTGCCAGGCGAGTTCGTCGCCGGGGTGTTCGGCGAGTTTGAGCAGGGAGAGGAGGGCGGAAACGACGGTGTTATCGGCGATGGCGGTGTCGCCCTCCCAAAGGGTGTTTATTCCTCGTGCCCGCAGGCAATCCACCACGGCGAGTCCGGCTCTGGCGGAGCGCACGAGAATGGCTATGCCGTTGGGCGGCGGATTTTTCAGCATCGGCTCAATCAGGTCGGCGGTGAGGGCGAAGCGGGGGTCGAAGGGGTCGGGGTTGTTTTTTTCAGGTGCGGGGAGTTCATAGAATGCGGCATAGCCGGGTGCGTCCTGCCGCACGGTGCCATGTTCGCTCCAGCTTTCATTCCAGCGGGTGATGGCCTTTTCGGGGAGACGTTCTTCGGGTTGCAGGTTGGAAAAGACGGCGTTGACCGTTTGAATAACGGCCGGGGAGGAACGGCGGGAGAGGGCGAGGGTTTCTTTTTGGATGGCGGGGGCATAGCGGTCGTAAATTCGGGTGAAGAGACGCGCGTCGCCTCCGCGCCACCCGTAGATAGCCTGTTTGACGTCGCCCACGTAGAAGAAGGAGCGCTCGGCAGTGTTGCCTTGGAGGACTTCATCAATGAGGTTTCCGAGAATGGCCCATTGGTTGGTGCTGGTGTCCTGGAATTCATCGAGCATCCAGTGGTCGAATCGTCCGTCGAGTCGGTAATCAATGTAGAGGCGTTCGTCGGAGGCTTCGATGGGCTCCTGAGTAAGGCGGAGCGGGGAGCGGATTGCGTCGATGGCGCCGGCAGCGAGGAGGAGGGTGATGTCCTGAAAGGAGATGCGTCCGGCGCGTCGGATGGTTTGGGCATAGTTTTGTTCGTAGCGGTGGAGCACGTTGAAGAGGCCCTGGGTGCGTTGGCAGCGGTTGAGGAGGATGCGCTGAAAGAGGAAGCGCACTACGGCATCGAGTGCGTTTCGGTGGGCGGTGGTGAGAGCGTAGGGGTTGTTGCGGAGTTTGAGTTCCACCGCGCTTTTATCCCATTCGGGGCACTGTTCGAGCAATTGATTGAACAGCGTACTCGAGCCTTCCGGGAGGCGGTTGCCATCGAAGGCACGCAGGAGGGCGAGGAAGCCGGTCCAGGATTTGTCGCCGGCCACGGAGGAGAGGGACTCCAGGGCGGCATCGTAGTCGGCGCGGGTGATTTCGGGGGTGTTCAGGAGGGGCTGTCCGTCGGGCCAGATACGGGCGGGATTTCCCCAGCAGACCCCGTTGGGTGCGGCCTGGAGAATGGGATGAAATTCCTTCATGAAGGCGTCGAGTTTTTGGAGTACGCCGCGTTCTTCGCGTCCGAAGGTGGCCTGTTTGAAGTGGAGATGAAATTCTTTTCGTTCGGTCTCGGAGAGGTTGGTGGAGAGGGTGCGGCGCAGGGCCTCTTCCCGGGCCTCTTCGAGAGCGAAGCCTTCGAGAATGCCGAATTCGCCCTGCAGGCCGAGTTCATAGGCGAAGAGACGGACGACGCGTGCGAAAAAGCTGTCGAGCGTACCGATGCGCAGCATGGGCATGGCGCGGATGAGCGATTGCAGGAGGGTGCGTGCGTGCTCGGTATTGAGCGAGAGCGCGGTGGTTTCGTTGAGTTCGCGGAGTTTTTTCGGGTCGAGAGCGGCGAGAGCGAGGCGCTGCATGATGCGGTCGAAAATTTCAGCGGCGGCCTTGCGGGTGAAGGTGAGTGCCACGATGGTGGCGGGGTCCACGCCGGCGCCCAGGAGGCGGATGTAGCGGCTGCTGAGCTGAAAGGTCTTGCCGGAGCCGGCGGAGGCGGAAATCATCTGATAGGGGATGAAATCATTCACGGCGTGACCTCCTTCGGGAAGACGGAGGGGTCCACGGTCTCTTCGGGCGTATCGAAAAAGAGGTCGGCGAGGGGGGGGTAGGCTTTGGCGCCGGAGGGAGGCCAGAAGCGTCCGGCAAGCATGCGCGCGGCGAGGGTATCGGCGGTGGCGATGGCGGCATCGAGAAGTTCGGGTTCGATGGTCCATTCGATGATGGCGGTGGTTTCCTGTACGCCGGAGAGATTGAAGTAGCCGCAGGAGATGGAGGGGGTCTCGGGATGGGCGTGAAGATAGAGGTGGTGATAGAGTGGGAGCTGGAGATCGGCCCAGGCGCGGTTTTCGGGGGCTTCGGCCCAGGGCGGTGTGCGGAGGTTGGCCTTTTTGAGATGGGCCCGCTCGGGTGAAGGGGCGTTGTCGGAGGTCTTGTAATCAAGCAGGCGGACGGCGCCATCGTTGCGCCGCTCCACGCGGTCGATCCGCCCTTTGAGGTCGACCCCGCGCAGCGGCATGGTGAAGGACTGCTCGGCGGATACGAGTTTCCATCCATCCCGCCGGGCCTGCGCCTGAATGGGTGCGGCAAAACGGAGGCGCTCCTGAATGCTTTCCTGCTGAATCATCAGGGGAAGGGAAAGAGAGGGCCCGAAGGCTGCGCGAAAGCGTTCGGCGGTGCGGGTGAGGAGAAAGTCGGCGATTTCTTTTTCGTTGTCGGAATCGGCGGCGGACGAGGCGGCGAAGTCCTGGAAGATGTGGTGACAGAAGGTGCCGTACAGCGCGGTGTCCATTTCCTGGAGGGTATCGTCGCGCGGGTTCATTTTCAGGCGGCGTTCGAGGTAGTGGAGAAAGGGGCAGCGGAGGTAGGCCTTGAAATCGGAAACGGAGAGCCGGGTGATGGGCGGAAGGGTGTCCGGCGCGGGCGGGCGGAGGAGCCAGTCGTTCACGCGGTGATGGGAGGCCGGCGCGGAGGTGCAGTCGTTGAAGAGCAGCAGGGCCCGTTTGGGAAGCTGTTCGGGTTCACAGAGAAAGAGCAGGCGGGAGGGGCGCGTGGGGTCGCCGGTGAGGCTGGTGGCGGCGAGGCAGCACTGCACGGCGGAGGCGTTGTCGGCACGCGAGGCGAGGAGTACGCGGAAGATGTAGGCATCGCGTGCGAAGCGGTCGGCATTGTGTCGCAGGCCGAGGGTGCGGCGAGCCTGATCGGGCAGGAAGGGATGGCAGTCAATCACTTCGGGCACGGCGGTATCCGTCATGCCGCAGAGCAGCAGGCGTGGTGCGTCCTCCCAGTGCAGTTCGAGCCATCCGGGCAGGTCCACGGCGTGGGCGGGGCGTTCGGCGGGGATGCGCTGGTGTTCGAGGCTGTCGAGAATGATCTGCATGAGGTCGGCGGAAGAGAGCTTCAGCACATGCGGACGGCGGCGCAGGGAATCGAGCAGGCCGCTCAGCAGGCGTGCGGCGGCGATGAAGTCGGCCTCGTCGGCGCGGCGGTTGTCAAACGTACGTTCGGCAAACCATTCGGACAGGATGGGCAGGAGGGCGTCAAGGGGGGATTCCTCCTCGATGCGGCGCGCCCAGTCGGTGAGTTGCTGCACCACCGATTCGAGCAGGTTGTGACCTTGCGCGAAGGTGCGGATGGCCTCAAAATCCGCGGGGAGGTGTTCATTTTGAAAGCGGTCGAGTGTGTCCAGAAACGGGGCGGTTTGAAAGCCGGGGATGGTACGGTGAAAGGTGTCGAGCAGGTAGGGATGGCGCACGAGGGAGGCGAAGGCGTCCCAGGCTGGATCGAGAAAAAAGCGACCGAGCAGAAGGACCGCTTCGGTGAGGGCGATTTGTGCGGCGCCGCATCCGGCGGGATCGAAGGAGGCGATGTCGCGTGCGGCAAGTTCATCGCGCAGGGGCGGAGCGAGGGCGCCGTCGGGCAGGCCGATGGCATAGACGGAACGCTTCTCGGGTGCGAGCGGGGCGATCTGTTCGGCGATGTGACGAAGCTGTTCGTGCGGCGTGGAGAAGCGGTGGATTTGGGCGTCGGCCACGGGGATGATTCCCTCGGTCCAGGCTTCGGGGGCGGGACGGCCCCAGGCATCAAAACGGTTTGCTTCGGATTCAGGCGCAAGAATAACAAGATGGATGGGCAGGGAGTCGGGCAGGTGTTCGAGGGCGCGCAGGGCGAGTCGCGGCGGATCGGGACAAAAGAGAAGATGGACGGCATCAAAGGATTCGGGCAGGTCGGCGGGGTTTTCGGCTGCGGCGAGTTTTGCGCCGGTTTCATCGCGCATGTTTTCGCGTTGGAGGGTGTCGAGGTAGCGTGCTTCGAGTCGGACGAGGTCGCGCCATCGTTCGGGTTCCGGGTTATCGGGGAAGGCGGCGGCAAAGGAGGCGAAGGTGTGGCCTTCTTCGCAGAGGAGGGTGCGCAGTTCGATGAGTTGGCGGGCGATGGCGGCGGCGGCACGGCGGTCGGCGCCGGGCGGTTTACCGCGCAGGAGGGCCGGGGCGTCGTCGATTTGGAGCTGGGAGAGCACATCCTGCCAGAGGATGGCGGCATCGGTGGCGTCGGCCACGGGGCGGGGATCGTTCGGTTCCGGTTGAAAAAGAAAAGAGGGCGTGGTGATGCGTCCGGGAAGTACGGCGGAATGACGCTCGGCGGCGAGGAGGGCCAGGCGCTCACGGAGGCGTCGGCCCGCATGACTGGAAGGCACAATGATCAGGTGGCGGGAGAGGTCCAGCAGACCATCCTTCCAATGTTCCGGGCGGACCAGATAGTCCGCCGCGCAAGCGAGAGCGGGTGCAGACCAGTCGAAAAAATGGCAAAAGGGTTTCATGAAGTTTTTCCAATGATTGGAAAAAAGCATAGGAAAGTTTCCAATGATTGGAAAGAGTGGTTCTGATTTTTCCAACGATTGGAAAAAGGCTCAAAAAAGTTTCCAATGATTGGAAAAACCGGGTGGAAAAGTTCCAATGATTGGAAAGGTTGGAAATGAAGGGTATTGCGCGTTTTGGCATGAAGGGGCGGTGTGTTGAGGGTTGTTTTGTTCAGGGCTCTGTGATATACGCATGGACTGGTTGAGTGTTTCCATGTTTCGCCCAAAAGGAACGGTATGGCATGAGGAAGCAGGCTGAAAAAAGGGTTGTTAAAAGCATTGCAGCGCTGTTGGGGTTTTTGGTTTTACTTGTGCTGGCTTGGGCCTGGGGACGTCAACGCGCGTTGCGTCTCGATTCCTCCATGCGGGATGCGCTTCTGCGGCAGGCTGTTGAATTTGCCGGAACGCTCAACCCCGAACTGGTGCGCACCCTGACTTTTACGCCGTCGGATAAGGACTTGCCGGCCTATTCCATTATTCGCAATCACATGATTGCCAACGGCAACTTCATCCTGCCGATGATGGGTAGCGAGATGGGGTATCTGAGTGTCTACAGTATTGCCCGCAGGGACGACGGCATGCTGGTTTTCGGTCCGGAGAATATTGACCCATCGGATTCGCGTGCCTCGCCGTTGGGAACCGTGTATGAACAACCCACGGAACGGGTGCTGAACGCGTTTAAAAGCCGCCGGCCCTTCGTTGAAGGGCCTTATGTGGATGAATACGGTGCGTTTGTCAGCGCGTATGCCCCCGTGACGGATCCGCTGACGGGGCATGTTCTGATGTTGGTCGGGATGGATGCCATGGCCGATAGCTGGCAGGCGCAGACCTCTTCCGCGGGGCGAATTCCCCTGGTGGCGGCGTCGGTCGGATTCCTGGCGCTGTTGCTGGGATCTGTATGCATTTCGCGGGTGAACCGTCGGCGTCCTGCGGGAGTGCTGAACCTGAAGCTTTGGGTCGTCGCGCCGGTCACAGGGGCGCTGCTGCTGGTCACGGGGGGAGGTGTTGTTTATCAGCTTCGGCAGGAACGGCAGGAGCTGCAGCGGGATGTGCATCGGTTGGGTGGCCGTATTGAAATGCTCTGGAACCGCCTGATTTTCGGTGAGGCGCAAATGATGCGCATCCAGATGGATCATCTGATGCAGGATTCGCGGTTGATGGAGGCGTGGGCTTCCCGGAGCAGCAACGAAGTTCTTCGGGTTGCCGCGCCCCTGTATGAAGACATGAATGTCCGCAGCCGGATTACCCATCTGTATTTTATTGAGCCGAATCATGATTGTTTCATGCGTGTACACACCCCCGAGTGTATCGGCAGGCGCATCGACCGCCAAACCCTGCGGGATGCCGAAAAGAGCGGCGGCGATGTCTGGGGACTGGAATTGGGCTCCCGCGGGACATTCACGCTGCGTTATGTCCGGCCCATGGTTCGGAACGGTGAGCCGGATGGGTTTGTTGAGCTGGGCATGGAAGTCGGGCATCTAACGGATGCGATGGCGAATGATACGGGGCTGGACCTGCTGGTGCTGGTGCGCAAGACCTTCACCAGTGAGGCGAACTATACGGCGGGGAAGGCGGCATTCCACTTTCTGGGCGACTGGAATGATTATCCCGATGTGGCGGTGGTTCACTCCACGATGGGGTTTGTTCCGGCTCCGATCCGGGCGCAGTTGGGCCGTACGCCTGCCCGGCTTGATACCAATGCCTTTGTCCGGCTGGCGGAGGATGGTCAGCTTTATGAAGAAGTGTTTGTGCCGCTGACGGATTATTCGGGGCGCTCCGTGGCCGGGTTTGTGGTGCTGCGGAATGTGACGGCGGAGGTGGCTTTCGTGCGGGGTGGGCGGTATCAGCAACTGACCTTGATCATGTTGCTGATCATGGGGATTTTTGCGCTGTTGTGGGCGGTTACCAGCCAGGCGGAGAAGCAATTGCGTTTTGCGTTTGAAGGGTTGCAGGAGAGGGAAAACAACTTCCGCATGTTCTTTAATACGGCCGAGGACATGATTTTCGTGAGCCGTCTGGACGGACGTATGTTGTATGCCAATCCAGCGGTATCCCGGAAGACCGGCTATACGACGGAAGAGCTGTGCGGCATGGAACTGTGCGATCTGCACGAAAGAAGAGCTCACGGGGAATCGGAGGCCATGTTCCAATCCATCCTCAATCGGGAGCGCCAGACGTGTTCGTTGCCGATACAATGCCGGGACGGGGCGCTGATTCCGGTGGATACGAGGGTCTGGTTCGGCCAATGGAACGGCGAGGAGTGTCTGTATGGTCTCAGCAAAGATATTTCCGTTCTGCAAGAGGCCCTGCGAAAATTTGACCGATTGTTTCACAGCAATCCGGCGCTGATGGCCGTGGTGGATTGTACCACGCGGGTGTTGACGGAGGTGAATGATGCCTTTCTGAATACGCTGGGGTACTGCCGGGATGAAGTGGTGGGGAAAACCGCTGCCGAATTGAACCTTCCGGCGGATCCCGATCTGTCGGGAAACATTCTGGATGACGTGGTTGAAAAGGGTCGGATGATTCATATCGATGTGCGGATGATGTGCAAAGACGGCCGCATTCTGGAAGGGCTTTTTTCCGGCGAATTAATCGATGATCAGGGGCGCAAAAGCATTCTCCTCGTGATCGTGGATCAGACGGCCCACAAGCAGGCCGTGGAAGAGTTGATTAATGCCAACTGTGAATTGGAGGTGGCCCACTCGCAGGCCCGCTGTCTGGCGGAAGAAGCCGATCGGGCCAACCGGGTGAAAAGCGAGTTTCTGGCGAACATGAGCCATGAAATCCGCACGCCCATGAACGGCGTGATCGGCATGGTGGCCCTCCTGTTGGAGACGGGGCTGGATGAAACACAGTGGCGCTATGCAAAAACCATACAGCACAGCGGGGAACTCCTGCTCTCTCTGTTGAATGATATTCTGGACTACTCGAAAATTGAAGCCGGCAAGCTGGATTTGGAATCGATTGATTTCGATCTGCGGACGCTGTTGGACGAGTTTGCCATGCTGCTGGCCATGCGTGCTCAGGAGAAGGGGCTGGAATTCATTTGCGCGGCGGATCCCGATGCGCCGCCGTTCCTGCGGGGCGATCCCGGGCGGCTGCGGCAGGTGCTGATGAATCTGGCGGGCAATGCCTTGAAATTTACCGAACGCGGCGAAATCGCCGTGCGTGCGTTTGTGGAATCGGAGGACGAGGAGCGGGTGGTTCTGCGGTTCTCGGTGAAGGATACCGGCATAGGCATTGCTCCCGAACATCAGAAACTGCTCTTCAGGCAGTTCAGTCAGGTGGATTCCTCCATTACGCGGAAGTATGGCGGGACGGGGTTGGGGTTGGCCATCTCCAAACAGTTGATCGAAATGATGGGCGGCGCCATTACCATCCAAAGCGAGCCGAATGTCGGCTCGGAATTCATCTTTACCGTGGTGATGGAAAAGCGGGCCGAACCGGACCGCAGCGAGGACTCGTTGGACTTGCTGCGTAACGCCCGCATTCTGATTGTGGATGATCACGCCACAAACCGCGAAGTGCTGATGCGCCAGTTTCGGGCCTGGGGCGCACAACCCGAAGAGGCGGATCACGCCACACGTGCCCTCCACCTGCTGCGCAGCGCATGCCGTGAAGGGCATCCGTTTGCGGTGGCGCTGGTGGATATGCAGATGCCCGAGATCAGCGGCGCGGATCTCGGCGCCATTATCCGGGCTGATGAAGCCATTCGGGATATACGGCTGATCATGATGACCTCCATGGGCCGTCGGGGCGATGCCGCCCGAATGAAAAGCGTTGGTTTCGATGCCTATCTAACCAAGCCGCTCCGGCAGTCCGATCTGTTTGACGGCCTGGTCGGCCTGTTGTCCGGGCGTCTGAAGGCCCCGCCTTCCCCGCAGCCCGAAGCCGTGGCGCCTGCACCGAAAAACAACACGCCCTCGGCAAAAATAAAGCTGCAAGGCCGTATCCTCCTGGCGGAAGATAATCCGACCAATCAGTTGGTGGCGGTGGGCGTGCTTGAGCGAATGGGGTTAACCGTGGACGTGGCGCCCAACGGGCTCAAGGCCGTAGAGATGCTTGCGTGCAGTGATTACGATCTGGTTCTCATGGATGTTCAGATGCCGATAATGGATGGCCTGGAAGCCACGCGAAAAATACGCGAGGGGGGATCCGGCGTACGCAATCCGGCCATTCCGATTGTGGCCATGACGGCCCGTGCCATGCGCGGTGATCAGGAACTCTGCCTGAATGCGGGCATGAATGATTATGTCTCCAAACCCATCAACCCGCGAGTTCTGGCTCAAACATTGAAGCGCCGGCTTAATCCGGCGGCAGAGGGGGAGGGGGAATCACCTGCTTCCGCCGTGTGCGAAGAAGCCGACGGGGCACGAACGTTTGTATTCAACATAATGGCACTCTCCGAGAGGATGTCGGAGAAGAGGGATTTGATCGAGATCATTCTCCATGGGTATGAAGAGGAGCTCCCGCGTCAACTGAGTCAGTTGGAGGAGTCCCAGCGGCAGCGGGATGCGGAATCGGTCCGGCAGGCGGCGCACGGCCTGTGCGGCGCGGCGGGCAATGTCGGCGGCGAGCGGCTGGAGCAGGCCGCCGTGGAGTTGCAGCAGGCGGCTGTTTCCGGCGATTGGACGGAGATAGAACAGCGTGTGGCCGAAGTAAAACGGCAGTGTGCCCTTCTGCTGGAGGCCGTTTCCGCCTGGAAAGAGAGCCGGCCAGCCTGACTGCGAAACTGCCGTACCAGCCAAACATCCGGCTTTTACGAATGAAATGACCTGCGGCAGAAATGGACCGGACGAATCGAGCGGAGAGAAAAAAATGGAGCGGGTGATCAGAATCGAACTGACGCGACCAGCTTGGAAGGCTGGGGTTCTACCATTGAACTACACCCGCTCCTGGTGTCCCTGAAAGGAACAGGGGGTGTGCGTAACACAGTCCCCGCGGGAAATCAACGCCTAATTTCCCGGCGTCTAAAAAAACTGTGAAAAGAAATTGATTCGAGCGCGTGAACCCGTTAGTTTCCCGACTCATTCCTGATGTGGCGAGGTAGCTCAGTCGGTAGAGCAGAGGACTGAAAATCCTTGTGTCGGCGGTTCGATTCCGTTCCTCGCCACCATCTTTATCCCCCCCCCCCCCCCGGAATATCCCAAATCACCAGGGGTTTTCATCATCTGTGGAGTTATTCCCCGGAAATTTCGTCCAGCACGGTGACAAGATCACGGCCAACGGCGGCGGAAAGTTTTCTCAGCATGGCGCGGGAGGGGTTGCGCTTTCCGTTCTCGTAGTCGGAAACCATGTTTTGCCGGATGCCCGCTTTTTCAGCCAGTTGTGCCTGCGTCAACTCCGCTTTGAGCCGTGCCCCCGCGATCAGATTCCCGATGCGGTTCTGTTCCATCTCCCGGTAGAAGTCCGTTTCTTCAATGGGAATGCTGCTGGATGCAGCGGGAGAAACAATGGTCACGACAAATTTCCTGCGTATCCACGCAAGCAATTCACTCGGATTTTCGCCCTGGATGGACAACTCAATATGGGGCTTTTTCACGACTGCCAACATAATACACCTCAATAATGATCGTTTCTTTTTCGTAGGTCCAACACGCCACATGATGATAGTTCAGGTGGCAATGGTATTTTCCTTTTCCCAGCTTGGAATAATTTTTCCATCCCGGTTGTTCAGGTCCCGTCTCTCTCAAATCCTGCGCCAACAGAAAGAATAGCTGCCGGACTTCAAGCGACAGCTTCGACAGGTTCTTTTCAGCCTTCTTTTTAACGTGAACGACATAACCCATATATCACTCATATATAACCCTCGTTGTTCTGTTCTGTCAACTTATTTGATGGGTGCCGTCTTTTTATTTTTCAAGAGGTAAAACATATGGCATAATGCGGTTCAAAGAGCGTTTGGGGCATGGAATAGTATGAGACTTGATCCCACAATCACAAACATTGCGTTGACTGGGCTTGTCGCTGCCTCTGTGGGGATTTTCGCCACAGGACGAAAGTTCTTTCGCTCATGGGCGATGACTCTTTTCACGCTTGGCCTGCTCGATCTTCTGGCCAATCTCTTCGGATTCGGGCCCATCTTTTGGTGGTCCCCGCTCCACTTTCCTTCGACATTCGCTCTGGGATTCGATGAAATCGTGGAGAATCACGGTGTGATTACGACGACCATCGGATACGTTCTCGATCTTGTTCTTTGGAGTGTTGTGATCGCTCTGGGGATCAGGATGTGGAAAAGAAGAAGAAGGAGCTGAGGTTGCTTTTGATGCGTTGCTGGTTGCACGCGGCAAAGAGGGGCTGTGTCGGTTTACTCCGGATGCGCTTGGGCGTGCGGCAGGCATGGGTAATACCAATGCGCTGAACTATCTGCTGAACTACAAGGAGCATGAAATTCTGTTGTCTTCCGCCGTTTTTGCGCTGCAACCGGCCGCAAAGCAAAATATCCCGGAAGCGGTGGATTTTCTTGTTCAGGTGATTGAAAATCCCAAACACAAGTCTCTTTGGCATGGTGCTTCAGTGGGTCTTTCGGGTGCCGCCGCGCAAGGGAATCAGAAGGCCGCCGCCGCATGGAAGAAGTATGCTGCAAAAGAGGAATGATCCCTCCCCGTCGCTTTCTTCATTCGTTGGGGGAAAAACAGATCCGCGGAGGGGCGTTTATTCCCGGACAATGTCGGCGCCGAGGGCGCGGAGGCGTTCGTCGATGCGTTCGTAGCCGCGGTCGATCATGCGGGCGTTTTCGATGGTGCTTTTACCCTTGGCACAGAGTGCGGCAACGAGCAGGGCCATGCCGGCGCGTATGTCGGGGCTGTTGAGGTGGGCCGGATGGAGTTTGGAGGGGCCGGCGACAATGACGCGGTGCGGGTCGCACTGAATGATCTGCGCGCCCATGCTGATGAGGCTGTCGACAAAGTAGAGTCGGCTTTCAAACATTTTTTCGAAGAAGAGGGTTGTGCCCTGGGCCTGGGTGGCGAGTACAATGGCCACGCTCATGAGGTCGGAGGGGAAGGTGGGCCAGGGGCCGTCTTCGATTTTGGGGATATCAAAGGTCAGGTCTTTTCGGATACGCAGGCTTTTTATCGGCTCCAGGCAGATGCAGCGGTTTTTGGTGCGCAGTTCCACGCCGAGTTTGGCGAAGCTCTGGGCGAGGATGGGGAGCCAGGTCTTTTCGGCGTTCAGGGGGATGGAAACGGCGCCGCCGGTGACGGCGGTTGCGGCGAGGATGCTGCCGATTTCAATGTAGTCGGGGCCGATGCGGTGCGTGGCGCCGTGGAGTCGTGTCACGCCGCGTATGAGCAGCCGGTTGGTGCCGATGCCTTCGATGTGTGCGCCCATTTTGTTGAGTAGGGTGGCCAGGTCGCTGATGTGCGGTTCGCAGGCGGCGTTGAAAAGGGTGGTGACGCCTCGGGCAAGGCAGGCGGCCATGAGTACGTTTTCGGTGGCGGTGACGCTGGCTTCATCCAGCAGGATGTCGGTGGCGCGGAGTTTTTTTGCGGCGAGTCGGTAGGAGTGCGGGTTGGTTTTAAGGGTGACGCCGAGGGCCTGCAGGGCGAGAAAATGGGTATCGACGCGTCGGCGTCCGATCACGTCGCCTCCGGGGGAGAAGAGTTCGGCGGCACCGTGTCGAGCGGCGAGTGGGCCTGCCAGCAGGATGGAGCTGCGCACTTTTCGGCACAGTTCGGGATCGAGTCGGGTGGTTTGGAGGCGTTTGGCGCAGAGGGTGACGGTTTTTTTTGTTTGTGAGATTTCCACCCCCAGGTGGGCCAGCAGCTCGAGCATGACGCGTACGTCGAGAATATCGGGTATGTTGGAGAGGGTGACCGGTTCATCGGTGAGCAGGCAGGCCGCCAGCATGGGGAGGGCGGCATTTTTGTTGCCCGAAGGGGTGAAGATGCCGTGAAGGGGCTTTTGTCCGTTGATGATGAAGCGATTCATGTTTTTTTACTACGGCTCACGTGACGCCTGAACTCCCGCTCATACGGCTCGCGAGACGCTTGCTCTCCCGTTTTTCTGTTTGTGATGTCGGCGAGATGTTTAGCGGATTCGTGTTCCGTATGCAAAAAGAAAACCTCCACCCGGTTGAGGGTGGAGGTTTATTGTTGCGATAAAGGGGCCGTTCTTAGGAGTCAGGCTGCAGGATATCGTTGTCGAGTTCGTCGCCGTTGGAATCCATACGGTTGTAGATGTTGGTAAAGGAGGCCATTTTCAGATCGTCTTTGATCAGGGAATAGCTGGCGCCGCCCCGGGTGGTGAATACAAAGGCCTGGTTGCCGAAGGGTTGGCCGGTGCCATTGAAGCGGTCGCCTTCCACCGGGATGGTGCCGTCCAGCGTGTCATACGCTTCGCCCATGTTTTTGGTCATGAAGAGCGGGGCGGTTTCGGGGAGGTTTTCGGCGTCGCTGGTGATCGCCCAGGCGTTGTTTTCGGCCTCGAAGTCGCTTGCGCCGCTGGCTGCGGGAAGGCCGGGTGCGGCGAAGAAGTTGAAGGCGACGTTCATGGTGCCGTTGGTGACCATGTATTTGAAGTAGTCCGTGCTGTTCTGGAATTCACCGATACTCGGATCATTGTTCCCTTTAATGGGCCAGAAGGTGGAGGTGGTGGTGTAGATGCTTTCGGTCTGTTTCTGAATGAGCATCTGGTAGAGGCTGCGTCCGTTGGCGGAGACGGCCAGCACTTTTCCACGCAGGAGGGCGGTGCTGATGGCGGGCATCACGATGGCCGCAAGGATGCCGATAATGGCAATAACAACCAGCAATTCCACCAAGGTGAAGGCGCGACTTTTCGTGACACGAAACAATTTCATAACTACTCCTCAATTTTAGTTGCCGGCTGTGTGCAGCCGATCCCGGACCCACCACATTCAGCCCAGTGGTTATGCAAGGTACCCAAAAGGACGGTTCAGCGTCAAGCAGTGATCCTGTGCAATTTCAATCATTTCGAAGGGCTTCGGCGGGGGAAATGCGCCCGGCAATGACGGCCGGCCAGATGGAGAAAAGGGCGCCGAGTGCCACGGTGAGTGCCACGGGCATGAAGAGCGATGCGGTTGTGAAGGGGAGCGGGATGGGCAGGTGCGTGCGAAAAAGAAGCAGGGCGGCTCGGGCGCCGAGGGCGCCGCTGAGGGCGGCGAGCGTGGAAATGGCGAGGGATTCCAGAAGAAAGAGCAGTACGATGTGG
>JAQVYB010000237.1 GCA_028708815.1 Kiritimatiellia bacterium
CACCGTTTCATCCGCCGGGCCCGTCAGATGAATCACCTGAAAGAGCCTGCCGCTTCCATGCAGAAGAACAAACGCCTCCGAGGCCAGCTCATTCAACCGATGCGCTCCACCGCTTCCGCCCATCACCAGAAAGGTAAACAAATGTCGGTCGAGATCATCCGGATAGTGAGCCGAACGGACCGCTTCAATTTCTTTGCGCAGGGGCATTCCCGTGAGCACCAAACGCGGATGTTTCAGATGCTTCGCGGTTTCGGCAAAGCCCGTGCCCACGGCGGTGGCCCAGCGGGAAAGCCAGTGAATCGCCTTGCCGGGAATCACATTCGCTTCATGCAGGACCACCGGAATTTTCAACGATGCCGCCGCCAGCACCGGCCCCACCGAGGCATAGCTGCCCATGGCCAGTAAAACATCCGGTGGCGATGCGCCCATGCGTCGGCGGCATTCCAATACCGCGCGCACCAGCGTTAAAGCCGCGCGAAACGATTTCAGGGAGAGGCCGGAGGGCAACCCTTCGGCCCGGATTTGTTGAACCGGCCCGGTCCAATGGGCCATCGCGGTCGCCTCCACGGCTTTTCCCGCCATCCAAAGCGTGACCTCGTGGCCCGCATCCCGCAACACCTGTGCCGTGGCCAGGCCCGGGAAAATATGGCCACCTGTTCCTCCGCAGGCTACGGCGATTTTCATGGCAGCATGCTCCTTCATGATTTCCAACCGCCCAATACTTCACCAATTAAATACAGGGAGCCCGTCACCACCACGGTCCCGTTCTCCTTCCGTGCCCAGGACATCGCTTTTTCCAGAGCCTGTTTCGGATTTTCGCAGGGCTCGGAGGTGACCCGGAAGCTTCTGAACTGCTCTGCCAGTTCTTCGTGATTCATGCTGCGCGGGCTGTCCACCGGAACCGTCCAGCACGTGTCCGCCACCGAGGCCAGCCGCTCGGTCATACGATGGGTATCCTTGTCTGCCAGAAAACCGCACACCAACCCGATGCAACCAACCTTTTCATGCCGCAAGGTGGCCGCCAGACTCTCCACGCCCGCCACATTGTGAGCCCCATCCAGAATGACGCGCGGATGCTCTGAAAGACATTCATACCGTCCGCGCCAATGTACTTCGGCAATGCCTTTGCGCACTTTTTTGACATCAAACGTCCAGCCAATGACCTCGGATGTTTCCTCCAGCGCCGCCAAAGCCACCGCCAGATTTTCAATCTGATGGTCCCCCTTCAGGGGCAGGGTCAGTTTGCCGTAGGCCATGCGCCCGCTTTCCACATGCAGCACCTGGCCTTCCGCGGTTTCACGCAGACGGCGAATCGAAATCAGCTCCTCTGCATGGATCACGGGAACTCCCAGCGCACCGGCTTCCCGCTGCAGCACACTCAACGCCTCCCCGACCAGCCCGCCGACCACTGCCGGACGTCCCTTTTTCAAAATGCCGCACTTCTCCCCTGCAATCGTCTCCAGCGTACTGCCCAAAAACGCGACATGATCAAACGTCACATTGGTAATCACCGAAACCAGGGGAATGATCACATTGGTGGCATCCCATCGCCCGCCCATGCCTGTTTCCAGCACCACCAAATCCACGCCTGCATCCGCAAAATACTGAAAGGCAAGCGCCGTGGTCAACTCGAAGAAGGTGGCCGGGCGATTACCAGGCACCGTGCAGCGGCGCGCATCCGCCTGCAGCATCTGTTCCAGATAAGTGCAAAGCGCAGCATCATCCATCTCCTCTCCGTTCACGCGAAAACGCTCATGAAGGCGAACCAGATGCGGCGAGGTGTATAGACCGGTTTTGATGCCCGCATGACGCAGCATGGACTCCAACAACGCGCAGACCGATCCTTTACCGTTGGTTCCGGCCACATGAATGACCGCCAGAGTACGATGCGGATTGCCGAGTTCATGCAGCAGCGATTGAATGACTTCCAGCCCCGGACGCACCCCCGCGCTCAACCGACGGCTGATCTCGCTCAGCATCGCGTTCAACGCCTCGGAATCCGTGCGCCTTTCGCCGTCGCTCATAGCCGTGTCCTATCTATCGGATTCGGAGGATTCACGTGCCGGCACATCAATGGCGGAAGCCTCATCCTCAGCAGCGCCCTCGTTCCCTGCGGCACTCTTGTTCTCCGCATAACGGGCATTCATGAAATGATCAAGCAGTTGCACGACCACTTTTTTCATTTCGTGACGATGCACAATCATATCAATCAGCCCGTGCTCGAGAAGAAATTCGGATTTCTGAAATCCGTCGGGCAGATCCTGCTGCGTGGTTTCCTTGATCACACGCGGCCCCGCAAAACCAATGAGGGCATCGGGTTCGGCAATAATCACATCGCCCAGCGTGGCAAAGCTGGCCATGACCCCGGCGGTTGTCGGATTGGTGAGGATGGGGATATAGGGGAGTTTCGCCTGGGCGTGACGTGCGAGGGCCGCACTGGTCTTGGCCATCTGCATCAGGCTGGTCAGTCCCTCGTACATACGTGCGCCGCCGGAAGCACAGGAAAGCACCACGGGCAGGCCTGCATCGGTACCCCGTTCAATCATTCGTGTGATTTTTTCGCCCACCACAGAACCCATACTGGCCCCGAGAAAGGAAAAATCCATGACCCCGAAGACAACCTCGTGATGCGCGATATTTCCCCGTCCGCAAGAGACGGCATCTTTGTAGCCGGTCTTTTTCATATTGGCCTCCAGCTTGGAGGCGTAGGAACCGTTGGCGGTGAATTTCAGGAGATCCACACTGGTCATGTGCTCATCCCATTCCACAAAACTCCCTGGTTCGATCAGCAGATCGATTCGATCTTTCCGGGCCATGCGAAAATGATGGTCGCACTTCGGGCAGACACTTCCACCGCTGTCGATTTCGCGTTTGAAAACGATTTCCGCGCAGGAAGGGCACTTCAGCCAGAGTCCATCCGGCATATCACGCTTCTTGACAGCAATCGAGCTGTTCATTTTTTTTCCAAAAAAAGGTATATAAGCCATTCCTATTTATCCCGCTATACTGGGTTACAACGCTCCTCGGGCAAAGGTCAGCACATCCACCCTTGCGGCGCCTGCTTTCTTTAATGTACGCGCACACTCATTCGCTGTCGCACCGGTTGTCATGACATCATCAATCAGGATGAGCCATTTACCTTCCAACCAGCGTGCCCAGCGCGTACTGAATACGCCCTGTACGCTAGAACGCCGCTGGTTGGCTGTCAATTTAGTTTGCGTGGAAGTCAGCCGGTTTCTTTTCAGAAATCTGGTGTACAAGGGCTTATGAAAGGTCTTGGCGAGCCCTCGCGCGAGCAGTTCGGCCTGATTAAAACCGCGTTCGCGCTTTTTTTGATGATGCATGGGCACAAAAATAAAGCCATCAGCGGAAGGGACATTAAAGTCACAGGACAGGCACGCGCTCATGAAGCGAAGCAGATCCCGAGTCAGCCACAGGCCATCCCGGTATTTGAACGTCATGAGAATCTCCCGCATGACGCCCTCATGCAGCACACAGGAACGGGCAATATCAAAAAAGGGAGGCTTTCGCATACAGGCGTGGCAACAGTAGTCATGGTCAATCATTCCGGTAACCGGTTGGCCGCAGCGTATACAGTATGGCGGCTGAATAATGGAAGCCTGCGCCATGCATTCCCAGCACAGATACTGCCCATCGCCGGCGTCCCGCAGGCCGCTACCGCATCCTTCACACGTTCTCGGATAAAGAATATCCAGAACCGTTTTTCCCCGTTCAATCATTGGTCCATTCCGGTCGAATCAGGCTTCAGACGGTTCAATCGGAAACACCTCCGACGTTCCCGCCTCTTGTTTTCCTTCATGAACATAATAGATGATGGCGGCCAGCAGCGCAAAGAGAATGCTCATGGCCATTGCCGCGCCGCTTTTCGCAATACCGGGAGTCGGCCCGAAGAAGTACGGCAGGATTTGTTGATTTCGATCGTCAAAAAGGGCATCGCCGAACCGCATAATCCAGACCCAGCCTGCGTGCAGGCCGATGACAAAATAGAGATTTCGGAAGCGGGCATAAAAAAAGCACAGACTCACCCCCATAAAGAAGAGTGTGGCCATCTTGAATCCCTCATAGCTCCAGCGGATGTCGTTATAGGTAAACATATGAGGCATCAGGCGAAACGCCGAATTCCAGGACGCATGAACAATGCCG
>JAQVYB010000082.1 GCA_028708815.1 Kiritimatiellia bacterium
GGGGTGATGGTTTTTGCCCCAGACCACCTCGTAGCCGACGAGCAGGGGATCTCCGGTGGTGGCGTAATTGAATGCGAGCATGAGGATGCCGAAGAAGAGTGCGGTGGCGGCCATGATGGACAGGCGGGCGGCGAAGCGGCGGAAGCCGCCTGCTCGGAAGAGGCAGCAGAGGGCGTCGATGGCGAAGGGCAGGCCGATGGCCAAGGCGGTGAGGAGGCGTGTGTTCAGGGCCAGGCCGATGGATGCACCCGCCAGCACGGCCCAGGGCAGGCCGTCGTGTTTCATGGTGTGCACGTAGCTGAGCATGAAGAGCGCGAGATAAAACAGAGCGGACGTGTGCGACATGTATTCGGAGGACATGAAAATCAGAAAGGGGGCTGTGCAGGCCAGAGCGGCGGCTATGCGTCCGGTTGCTTCATCATACATGGCTTTGCCGAGGCGGTAAAAAAGCAGGATGGTGCATGCTCCGAGCAGGGGATTGATCAGCCAGGGGCTTCGGATCCAGGCGCCGAGGGCCATCCAGATGGTGTGTCCGAAGGGGTACATGGAATAGAAAAAGCCGTTATTGATCATGTGGCCGAAATCGAAGAAGACATTATACATATGCGGCAGTGCGGTTAATCGGCCTGTGGCCAGGATTTTGCCGTGGAAGACCTGGGTGATGCTGTCCTGCACATGGGGGATGTGTTCAAAGAGCAACCAGGAGCAGACGTTGGTGACGGCAAAAAAGACGGCAAACAGCATCAGACCGAAAATCTGCGGGCGGAGCGCCGTTCCGATTTGCAGGAGGCGGGTTCCAATGCGTTCCAATGCGGGGAGCAGGGCGGGGAGCATCATCAGGGCGGCCCATCCCCCGAGCAGGACGGAGAGCACCAGCGGGCGTGCACTGTAGAGGAAGACCGGGGGTTCTTCCAGAGTGAGGCCGATCGGCTCGGTTCCCGTGAGCGAAAGAAGGGTGAGGCATAGTACGGACGCGGCGGCACAGAATGCGGCGGCGCGTTTGGGTTGCCGGAAGAAGCCGCGGAGCGCTTGGCGTCCGGCGGGAAAGAGCAGAACGGTGGCGAGGGCCCCGGCCAGTGCGAACAGGCAGAGCAGATCGGATGCCGTATCACTGAGCGGATGAAGGAATCGCATGGTCCAGGGGGTGCTTTTGGGACGGATCAGGGCCAGCAGGAGGATCCCTGTGCCGAAAAGCAGGGGTTTCAGTATGCGTTGAGCTGTGCTGTGGCACTGTTGCGGTTTATTCATGCGTTTGTTTTGTGTTTGGATTCCGTGTGCGCTTTTGTAGCGTGAGATGCGCCGGGGATCAATGGTTATTGCGCTTGCGTTTTCCCGGAACGGGTTGTTTTCGGCCCTGTTCGGAGGTCGTTGCGCGGGGGATATGCGTTGGACGGTCGAAAGGGGAGTCATTTGAGTGCTCCTGCACCCCGTCCGGGGCGCCTGAGTTGTTTTGCTTGCCTGTTCCCGGGGTCATTCGCCCCCGGGCTGTATTCCAAGACCCCTCCGGGGTCATTCCTGCTCAGCGCATGCTTGCCCTTATGCGGTGCATGGGGTATTTATCACGACTGAAGACCTTTGTCGGGTTCTGCTAACTTAAAACAACGGTATGAGTTCCAACATCTCTGTCAGAAATCTGTGGCGAAGAAACAACCTGACCTCGCCGCCGAAAGCGGCGCTTTCCGGCGCGCAGATTCGCGAACGTGCGCTGCGTCTGGTCTTTCTGCTTGAAGCGGCCTCTGTGGTGCCAGTGCTGATTGTGGCGTTGCTGGTTGGCTCGCTGGCGTTGCTGGCGGATTGGTGCACGTATCTGAACAGTTTGCTGATCAGCCTGCTGGCCTGGCTTACGCTGCGGCGCATCGCCCGGGATTCGAAGGCGCATTATGATTATGGACTGGGCAAGTTCGAAAGCTTCAGCGCGCTGATCGCTTCCGGTCTTCTTATGCTGAGCATGCTGGCCGTACTCGTCTTCAGTGTGTGGCGCATTATGCACCCTGTGAGCCTGGCCACGCCCGTGACCTGGCTGGGCGTGGGGCAATGCCTGATTGAGCTGGGGTTCAACGTCTGGCTTTGGCGTCGAAATCGGCGCATCGCCCGTCTTGAATATTCGCCCCTCATGGAAACGCAGTGGCGATCCAATCGAAATGACTTTCTGCAAAATGTCGGCATTATGGCCGCGCTGCTCCTGACACTGTTTTTGAAAGAGTATTCCTGGCATGTGTATATTGACCCGCTCGTGGCGATTGTGATTGCCCTGTATGTGATCGCCTCCTATACCGGGATCTTTCAGAAATCGCTCAACGACCTGCTCGACAAGACACTCGACGAATCCCTTCAGTTGCGCATCGTCAAACAACTCGCCCACCACTACGACGACTATGAATCGTTCCATGCCGTGCGCTCCCGCCGGGCGGGCGGGACCATCTTCATTGACATCGAATTGGGCTTTGGCAATGACAAGACCATGAAGGAAGTCAACCAGGCGATTGAACGCATGACCCAAACCCTGGAGCAGGACGTTCCCGGAAGCAGGGTCCGGATCATCGTGCGCCCCCCATCTGCACAGGAGCAACTCGCGTGAATACAATTTCTTCGTCCCCCGCCACCCAGGATGTTTTGCTCACGGGGGCAAGCAGTGAAATCGGATTGCGCGTACTGGATGTGCTTCGTGCCCGCCAGGATGTTCGCCGCCTGTTCATTATGGCCAGAAAGCCGCCAAAGCGAGCTCCCTGCGCGGTATCCGTCCTTCAGGGCGACATGGCAAACGCCGACAGCCTGCAGGCCGTGGCAAGCACCTTGCGCGAGGCCGAATTCAACGGTCTTGTCATCCATTTGGCCGCCAACAGCAATTTTCTGGAAGAAGACGGATGCTACGCTGTGAATTACGAAGGGGCTCTGACCTGGATGAATCTGTTGCGCAGTGTTCCGGGGCTCCGGCGCTTCCTGTATGTCGGCACGGCCATGAACTGCGGCATCCGGCCCAATGCGCTTGTTCGGATGGACGACCCGCTGCCGCTCCATCGCGCGGATCACCTGACCGCCTACACCCATTCCAAGGCCCTCGCGGAGGACGCCATCACGCGCACCGCATGGCCCTACGAGGTGCGTATCGCCAAGCCCTCGATCATGCTGGGTTGTGTCGCCGACCAGCCGTCCCGTCGCGACAACATCCTGTGGGCCGTCAAAGCCATCTTCACGATTGGCGTCATCCCGGTTTCGCCCGCCGTTGGTTTGGATTGCACCACCTACGACTTCGGCGCGAAGGCGCTCGTCGCACTCGCCTTCAAGCCGGCCCTTCGGCACGAAAAAGTCTACGTCTCTTCGGGGCTGCCTTTCGACACGTCCTTCAGCCAATTCATGCGCGAATTGGCCGATGAACTGGCGCCCACCGGTATCTCCGCGAATCTTCGCTTTCTGGATATTCCGGAGTTCGGGCAGGACTGGGCGGAAGGGGAGCCCGGCCTCACGCGTTCGCAGCGCAGACTCGCGAACGCCTTGTTTCAGCACTACCGTTTTCTCGCCATGAACGTCCGTTTTGATCAGGAGCCCCTGCTCGAGGAACTGGAAATCGGCAGCGCTGACGTGCCCGCGTATTTCGCGGCTATACCCACCATCGCCCGTCACTGGGGGGCGCCCCGCATTTCCACGCGTTCCATTTCTGTGCATGTGTGAAGATGCGGATGAATCGTTGAATTGACCGGGGCGTTGTGATATGGCGTTCCGGCGGTTGCCCGCCCGAAACGAGGAGACGCCGAAGATGGAAATCGAATATGACATCTTGTGTATTTCACCGCATCTGGATGATGCGGTGCTTTCGTGCGGCGGCTATCTGGGGGCGCGCGCGGCGGAGGGGAAGCGTGTGCTGGTGTATACGGTGGCGGCGTCGGGGCCGGTTGCGGATACCCCGCTGACGTATTATGCCCGGCGCTACATGGAGCGGTGTGGGCTGACACCGGATGCGGGTGCGCTGCGTCGGGCGGAAGACGCGGAAGCCTGCGGCCTGTTGGGCGTTGATTTTTGCCATGGCGGCATGCTGGAGGCGATTTATCGGACGGACCCGATGACGGGGGTGGTGTTGTATCCTGATCACAGGCAGGTGTTCGGCCGGCCCGCGGCGTTGGAGGCGACCGGTTTGGTGGAGTCGTTGGTCGAGCAGTTTCGCGGGCTGCCTTCCGCGTGCGAGGTGCTCTCGCCGTTGGGTGTGGGCGGTCATGTAGATCACCGTCTGGTGCGCCGTGCGGCGGAGGTTTGTTTCGGAGAGCGGCTTCGGTATTACGAGGATTTTCCGTATGCGGGCAAGTGGTTTTCCGTATGGAAATGCACCCGCCCGAAAGCGGCGTGGCAGGCCGAGGTATGCGGGTTGGATGAGTATGCTCTGAAGGGTAAAATGCAGGCGCTGGAGAAGTATGCCTCTCAGGTCGAAGTGCTTTTTGGCAGTCCTGCCGCCATGTCGTCTCTGGTGCGGCAGTATACCCAGCGGTGCGGCGGCGAGAGGTATTGGTACAGGCATTCTTCTGCTTGAAGACGAGAGCGGAACATGCGAATAACATGGGCATGAACAACGAGCTTCAGCATGAACCCCCGCCATCCGGCGGCGGATTGAGTCCAACCTTGCACTCGGACGCGCCGGTGCGCGCCGCTGAAACGGTGCGTTCGGAAATTCAGGAATACCTGCGGATTCGCAAGCAGCGGCGCTGGGTTTTTCCGCGTGCGGCGCTGGTCGGGGCATTGGCGGGTCTGGTGGCCCTGTGTTTTCGTATCGGACTGACGAATGCCGAGGATTTCAGAACCCGGCTCACGGAGTGGGCGCAGCAGGCGCCTTTGTGGGGTTGGATGTTGCCGCTTCTTTTCACGCTGAGCAGTGCGGTGATTTCGGTGTTTCTTGTGCGTCGTTTTGCTCCGGAGACGGCGGGTAGCGGCATTCCGCATCTGGAGTCGGTGCTGCGCCGGTTCCGCCGGTTGGAATGGAAGCGGGTGCTGCTGGTCAAATTTTTTGGCGGTCTCGCAGCACTCGGCGGCGGGTTGGCGCTTGGCCGTGAGGGCCCAACGGTGCAGATGGGTGGTGCGGTGGGGGATGCGATTTCGCGTCTGCTTCGGGTGTCGGGTCGCGAGCGGCTGGCCCTGGTTTCGGCGGGAGCGGGTGCGGGTCTGGCCGCCGCCTTTAATGCGCCGCTTTCCGGTTTGGTTTTTGTGTTGGAGGAGGTTCGGCGCGATTTTCAGCCGGTGGTGTTCGGTGCGGCGTTTGTGGCGGCGGCCGTGGCGAGCATTGTGGTGCGCGTGGGTTCGGGGCAAGTGCCCATTTTTCACATGCCCAATTATCCGGTTCCTCCGTTGGGAGCGTTGCCGCTTTTCGCGGTATTGGGGTTGGTGACCGGGTTGCTGGGGGTTCTGTTCAACAAGAGTCTGTATGTGTCGTTGAATTTATATGCGCGGATTCCGGCGCGTTTCGTACTGCCTGCGGTGGCTCTGACGGGTGGTGCGGTTGGCCTGGTGGGGTGGTTCTCTCCGGATATGATTGGTGGTGGGCATGAGCTGGCTGAATCGGCCCTGAGAGGCGACATGCTGCTCTATGCGATTCCTCTTTGTTTTGGGGTTCGTTTTCTGCTGACGATCACGAATTACGGGTGCGGAGCGCCGGGCGGGGTGTTTGCGCCGCTGCTGGTGCTGGGCGCTTTTGTCGGCTTGGGTATTGGGGAGGTGGCGCACGGTATTTCGCCTTCGCTGGTTCCGATTCCGGCGGTGTTTGCGGTGGTGGGTATGGCCGCGTATTTCACGGCGATTATCCGCGCACCGCTGACGGGGATCATGCTGATCGTGGAAATGACGGGGAACTACAACCAGATGCTGCCGTTGTTGGTGGCTTGTTTCTGTGCGTACGCGGTGGCGGAGATGCTGAAGGATATGCCTCTCTACGAGGGGCTCATGGAGCGTGATTTGCGGCGGAGCGGAGATATGGATTTGTTGAAGGATCCGGCGGTCGTGGATTTTATCGTACAGGAGGGAGCGCCGTTTGCGGGTAAGCCCGTGCGCTCGCTGGGTTTGCCGTCGGGCTGTATTCTGGTGCGCTGCTCGGATGGGCAACATGAATGGGTGCCCAAGGCCGATACGCGGTTGGAATCGCACATGCGGATTACGGCCATGATGTCGCCGGAGGCGTCGGGGGGGCTGGCCATTCTGCGCCACGGATGCGCACCGTCTTCGGAGTAGAAGTCCGCGTGGGAGCGGGCGTGATGACTTACGCCTTTTCGGTCTCTGAAGAGGCGTGCTCTTTTTTCGTTTCTTCGGGTGTTCGGGGCAGATGTTTCCCGCTGCTCATGAATACGGCGAGGGGGCGCAGCGGTTCGATCTGTTCGGCAACGATTTTCAGGGTGGCCAGAATGATGACCGAGAGAAAGGCGCCGGGGATGCCCCAGAGCCAGCCCCAGAAGAGAAGGGAAAGCAGGATCACCACGGGACTCAGGTCGAGTGTGTCGCCCATCAGTTTAGGGGTGATCACGTTGCCAAGCACCTGATTGATCACAAGAATCAGAATCGCGGCGCCGAGGGCCGGCCACACGTTGGGATAGAATTGCAACAGGGCCAGTAGAATGGGCGGAATGGACGCCAGGATCGACCCGATGGTGGGGATGAAGTTCAGAAAGAAGGCCAGCGCGCCCCAGGTCTCGGCATTCGGAATGCCCAGCAGGCGGCAGGTGATCCCCACAAAGAGGCCGGTGACCAGGCTGATGGCAGTCTGGATGATCAGGTAGGAGGAAATGTTGCCGGAGATGGATTGAGACATCTTCACGACGCGCGCGGCGGTGTCGGAAGAGAAGGCGTGGATGATTTTGGAGGCGGTGTATTTTTGACCGATGAGGATGAAGGCGAGCATAATGATGATCATGACGATGTCGGAGATGAGGCCGGTAATCATGCCTGCGAGTCGGCTGATGATCAGCATGAGCTGGCCGGAGAGGCGTCCGATTTGCCGACTGATCTGCTGGTTGATTTCTTCGGTGGAGAGGGATTCGAAGTGATGGGAGATGTTGGTGACCACATCCGCGAGCATTCGGGCCAGTTTGGTTTGATAGGCGGGCACTTGCTGGGCAAAGGCGGTGGCGCTTGAAGAGATGAAGAGGCCCAGCCAGTAGAGCAGGACCATGACCAGCAGCAGAACCACCGTGATCATCAGGGACGTAGGTACTTTCCAGCGGTTGAACACGCGCACCAGCGGAGAAAGGGCCTGCGCCAGAATCCAGGCGAAAATCAGCGGAATGAATACGGATTGAGCCGAGCGCAGGACCGCCCCGGTCAGGATTACGGCCACAAAAATCAGACAAAAGAAAATGCCCCGGAGAACCGGAAGCAGGCGAAGCGAGAAATCCGACGGCAGCTTATTCATGTGTGCTTCCCAATTCCTGTTTGTTCGCGCGTTTCGGCGCAATCTCAACGATGTGCAATGCGTGCGCATTAAAATACGGTGGGTGGGAGGCAAACGCCAGTCGAAACTGTGGTGATTTGCGGCGTTTGGCTGCTCGTGTGTATTTTTGTTGTACTGCACGGGTTATGGGTACCTGGACGCATGTGATTTGCTGCATCCGGGCAGGGAGTGGCTCGCGGGGGTGTCCGTTCCTCCGGTTTGCTTGCTGGGCAAGGTCTGAAAGACGGAGGGAGGTTTGAGTGGCTTCTGAAAAAGAACTATTCGGGAATACAGACCTTTTCTTGACGCAGCGGGATGAACTCTTTACATTGCCGCAACCGTTTTTTCAATGTGCAACGATAACCCCTAAGGAGAATGATCATGTTTGAAATGGATTACGGCTTTTCGGAATCCCAGATTGAGATACGCGATATGGTGCGCGAATTCGCGCAGGAACGGGTCAAACCGGTCCGCGCGGAGCTGGATGAAAACGAGGAGTTTCCGCGTGAAATTCTGACGGAGTTGGGCAAGATGGATCTGATGGGGTTGTATATTCCGGAGGAATACGGCGGTTTCGGCTGCGAAAGCTCGCTGGATTTCATTCTGGCGATTGAAGAATTGAGCCGGGTGTGCATCGGTGTATCGGTTTCGTATGCCGCGAATGCGCTGGGCGCCGATCCGATAATCATCGGCGCTTCCGATGAGCAGAAGAAGAAGTACCTTCCGTCGCTGGCCTCGGGCGAGAAGCTGGCCGCGTTTGCACTGACCGAGCCCAATGCGGGCAGCGATGCGGGCGGTATTGCCACCACGGCCCGCAAGGTGGGCGACAAGTATATCCTCAATGGAACCAAACAGTGGATCACCAACGGCGGCGAAGCCGATGTATATACCGTTTTGGCCGTGACCAACAAGGCCAAGGGGCCGCGCGGGGTTTCCTGCTTTATTGTGGAAAAAGACACGCCGGGATTCCATTTCGGCAAGAAAGAAAAGAAGCTGGGCATCCGGGCATCCGCCACGCGCGAATTGATCTTCGAGGACTGCGAAGTGCCGGCGGAAAACCTGATCGGACGGGAAGGCATTGGGTTCATGCTGGCGATGAAGACGTTCGATGTGTCGCGCCCCGGCATTGCGGCGCAGGGCGTGGGATTGGCTCAGGGCGCTCTGGACGAGGCCGTGCAGTATGCCCGTACGCGCGTGCAGTTCGGCAAGCCGATTGCGGCGAACCAGGGATTGCGCTGGATGCTGGCCGATATGGCCGTGAAGGTGGAAACGGCCCGGGCGATGGTCTATGCCACGGCACGCCACGCCGACAAACACATGAAAAACATGTCCAAGTTTTCCGCGATGTGCAAACTCTACGCCACGGATGTTTCGATGAGCGTGACGACCGATGCCGTGCAGGTACTCGGCGGCTACGGCTTCATGCGCGAATATCCGGTGGAGAAAATGATGCGCGATGCCAAGATCCTTCAGATTTATGAAGGGACCAATCAGATTCAGCGTGAGGTGATCAGTCATGCGCTGGTCAAAGAGTACGCCTCACTGTAGGTTTAACATGATGAGAGAACGGTGAAGCAGGCCGTTTCCGCACCCCGCCCGTAGTTATGGCGCGTGCGATGCGGGCTGTGATTTACCGGGAGGAGTAGACCCGTGCATATAGTGGTATGTATCAAGCAGGTGCCGGATACCAGTGATGTGAAAATCAATCCGGAAACCAATACGCTGATCCGCGAGGGTGTGGTCAGTATTATCAATCCGTTCGATGAAAATGCCGTGGAAGCGGCGCTGGTGCTTAAGGAAAAACTCGGTGCGAAAGTCACCGTGATGACCATGGGTCCGCCGCAGGCTGAATCGGCGTTGCGCGAGACGATTGCCCTGGGCGTGGACGACGTGGTGCTGCTCAGCGACCGGGCCTTCGCCGGTTCGGATACCTGGGCGACCTCGTATGCGCTGGGCAAGGGCATTGCCCACCTCGAGGAAAGACCGGATCTGATTCTCTTCGGAAAGCAGGCGATTGATGGCGATACCGCGCAGGTGGGGCCGGGCGTAGCCGAATTCCTGAATCTCCCCATTATTACGTATGTGCGCAAGGTGGAGGTCGAGGGCCAACTGGCCAAGGTCGAGCGGGTCTTTGAGGACGGCTACGAGCGCATGGAGGCCGAGTTGCCGCTGGTGCTCACCGTGCTCAAGGAAATGAATGTGCCCCGCATGGCGTCGCTGCGCGGGCGCATGAAGGCCAAAAAGGCGGAGATCAAAAAGTGGACGGCGGCGGAGATCGGTGCCGATCCGGAGAACACCGGTCTGGCCGGATCGCCGACCAAGGTGGTGAAGATCTTTTCGCCCCCGAAAAAGGTTGGTGGGATTAAGATCGAGGGGACGGCGGCCCTGGATGCCGCTCGGACCGTGGTTGGAAAACTCAAAGAACAGAAGGTGATTTAGCCGTGCAAGAGCCATTGATTATTTACGAAGAGAAATGTACCGGGTGTGGTGCGTGCGTGAAGGTGTGTCCATTCAGCGCGCTGTCCGTGGAACCGCGCGAGGGGCGCACCCTGCCGGAAAGCCGGTTCAGGAATATTGCCGTGGTGAATGAAGCCTGTACCGCGTGCGGTGCGTGTCTGCCCTCCTGTAAATTCGACGCGTTGGAAGTGCGCGACATCGAGCAGAAGGGCAGCGAGGATCTTGAGAGCTTCACCGGGGTCTGGATTTTTGCCGAGCAGCGTGCCGGCGAGATTCAGGATGTGGCCTATGAACTGCTCGCCGAAGGCCGTAAGCTGGCCGACGAACTCGGCGAGGAACTCTCCGCCGTGCTGATGGGCTTTAACATCCGCGACAAAGCGCAGACACTGATTGAATGGGGTGCAGACAAGGTGTATGTGGTGGACGGCGCCGAGCTGGAAGAATACGAGACCGATCTGTATACGGACATTCTCGCGGCCTTGATTCACCGCTACAAGCCGGAGATTGTGCTGGCCGGAGCGACGAGCATCGGGCGTGCCTTCATTGCGCGGGTGGCGGTGCGTGTCAAGACCGGCCTGACGGCCGATTGCACGGCCCTGGCCATTGACCCGGAAAAACGCATCCTGTTGCAGACCCGGCCCGCCTTCGGCGGCAATATCATGGCCACCATTATCACCCCGAATCACCGGCCGCAGATGGCCACGGTTCGGCACAAGGTGTTCAAAAAAGGAGCGCCGCAACCCGGACGCACCGGCCAGATCATTGAGGAACATCCGAAGCTCTCGCTGGCGCGCACGAAGGTTGTGGAAGTGCTGCACGAAATGGGCAATCAGGTGAATCTGGCGGAGGCCGATATTATTGTCTCGGGTGGGCGCGGCCTGGGTGGTCCGGAAAACTTTGCGATGCTCGAAGAGTTGGCGAAGGAACTCGGGGCCGCCGTGGGTGCGAGCCGTGCGGCTGTGGATGCCGGCTGGATGCCGGCCTATCATCAGGTGGGGCAGACCGGAAAAACGGTCTGTCCGAAACTCTATGTTGCCTGCGGCATATCGGGCGCGATTCAGCATCTCGCCGGCATGAGTTCCTCGGATTACATCGTGGCCATCAATAAAGACCCCGATGCCCCGATTTTCGATATCGCGGACTTTGGCATTGTGGGCGATGTATTCGAGGTGGTGCCCATGATGACCAAGGTGCTGCGCGAAGGGTAATGCGAAAGCACGGTTTCCAATGATTGGAAAAACCGGTAAAAAAGTTTCCAACGATTGGAAAAACCGGGAAAAAAGTTTCCAATGATTGGAAAAAATCAGAAAAAAGTTTCCAATCATTGGAAAAACGCTTGTTTTGTTACGGAATATGGTGAAAATGCTGTTTTCAGTCTCAGGCAAGTTGAGTGAATATAACCATAGGAGGATGCAGTATGAGCATGAGCAAATCACAGATTCAGTCCGCACTGGCCGAAAGCACGGGCGTTTCGAAAAAAGATGTGGCGGCGGTATTGGATAAGTTGAGCGATCTGGCCTGCAAAGAAGCGGCCAACGGTTTTGTGGTTCCCGGTATTGGCAAACTGGTGTTGGTGGATCGGGCGGCACGCATGGGTCGCAATCCGGCGACCGGTGAAACGATTCAGATTCCGGCCAAAAAAGTGGTGAAGTTCCGTGTGGCCAAGGCCTGCAAGGATGCCATCCTGGGTGCCTGAACGCTGCGTTTGAACAAAAGATGAAGAAGCAGGGTGATCCCTTCGGGGGTCACTCTGTTTTTTTTTTCGGAAGGATGGCGGGCTTGGGCGTGTCAGACTGCCGGCATCTATCGGGTAGGGCTGCGTCCGGAGCCCGAAGGCTTGCCGGGCATCATGGATTTGGATACGGCTTGTCCGCCGGGGCCGAGAATCTCGCGTGAAAGATTTCTCGAGGCGAGGACCTGGTCCGTGGTCTTGAAGTGGCATTTGACGGTTTTGAGGAGGATGTCGGGTTCGTGGCGGTCGAGGAGGGTTCCGGCGATCTCGCGGACGTGCGCGGATGCGCCCTTGGGAATTTCCATTTCGAGTTGCTGACCCATTTTCTGCAGGGCGGAAAGGAAGCCCGCGCGGGCAAGAATGGAGGCGGCGGCCACCGCGGGATCCGACTCGGCCTTGGGCATCTGCTGCAGTTCGATGGCGCGTCCTTTTTTCAGGAGGGCCTGCTGTATCTGGCGGGTCGGGCCGAACTGGTCGGAGAGGGCCATGGGGCAATCCGGCACCTTTTCCAGCAGATTTTCAATGGCGCGGGCGTGGCCCCAGGCGAGGATGGAATTGACGCTGCGCATGGTGGTGTACAGTCGGTTGTAGGCCTCGGGGCCGATGGACACGAGGGCGAAGCGGCCTTGGCAGGCCTGCCGAATGTCCCGGGCCATGTCCTGGGCCTTCTGGTCGCTCTTGATGGTCTTGCTGTCGCGGACGCCGATTTTTTTAAAGAGGGCGGCCGAGGGTGGATCAATGTATACGGCGGCAATGACGAGAGGGCCGAAGAAGTCGCCTTTCCCACTTTCATCCACGCCCATGTGCGGTTGGGTGGTCTCCGGGTTCAGGATTTCTTCGTAGCCGAGTCGGGCTTCCAGAAGAATCTGCGGCTCGAGTACAAAGGTGATGAACTCTGCGGCGCCTTTGCCCTGGATGAGGCATTTTCGGCTTTCGTAGAGGTTGACGCGGCAATTGTCGGCCTCCACGGCGATGAGCGTGTAGGGGACCTGGATGGGTCGGTAATTGCTTTGTTTCAGCAGGGTGTGCAGGTCATGCGTTTGCTGTTCGGTCAGCTTGTATGTGAAGGATGTTTTTTTCATAATGGGGTGCTTCTATAGCACAAGAGATTGCGCCGTGACAATGCCCATGTTTTTTAGGATGTTTTTGTTGACCGGCAAGGCCATGGAATGTTATCTGTGACAGTGGTTTAACGATAAGTTGGTGGTTTTTTGGTTAATTAGCGCGTTATGCAGAGGGTGTGGGGTGTTTTCCGCGCCTGAAACAACGAGGAGGACAGTATGTCTGCAATAAGGAAAACGGGAGTGGTTGCTTTGGTGTTTGCCCTGGCGGTCGTGCAATGGACTGTGGCGGCGGATTCGACCGGCATGGCGAATGACGAGGCAACCGATGTGGCGATCGAGAAAAAATTCAGCAGGTCCTCCTCGGAAGAACAGGGAACGTCGAGCGGGGAGCGTTCCTCCATGGGGGCGCCTCAGGATGCCGCCAAACAGGGGTTGCTGGCTCAGTTGCTGGTTATGCAGACGGGGCTTTATCGTTATCTTCCCGCGAATCCCACCGATTTGCAGTGCTTCGAAATTCTGAATCAGAACGGGATTTTTCCCAAGGATGGCTGGGAACCGGGCAAGGTGGTCACACGCGGCGATCTGGCGCGGGTGATTGTGCTCGCTCTGGAGTTGGAAGATCAGGTTCAGAATCCGGATGACCCACGCTCCTGGATGGAGGTGCTGGCCTCCATCGGCATACAGATTACCACCATCGGCGAGGCCGTGAACAATGTGTATCCTATTTCAGAGCCCAAGCCGGCTGATCCTTTCTTTGGTCCCGCAGGCGCTAATTATGCGATGGGGATGGACAATATAGAAGTGGCCTACGCGCTGCGCAATGTGTTTCCGCCGGTCCCGCGCCGCCCGGTTACGCCGGACTGATGTATAGAGGTGTTTGATTTTTCAGGGTCAAATCGAGGAGAAAATGAAATGAGTTGGAAAAAATGGGTAATCGTGTTGGGGATGGCCATCATAGCGGCGCAGCCGGTGTTTGCGGCCCGCGAGGGAGGTCTCCCGTACCGCTTAATGAACAAATTACGTATTGAGTATGATGACAACTATGATCAGTTGAAGGACAACCCACGGTCCAGTTGGCTGATGGTGGAAGAAATAGAGCTGCAGTTGAACCTGAATCTGGAGCAGACCTTCATCGGTTTGAATGTGCGCCCGAACTTCGTCTGGTGGGAAAACCGGCCTGGCGATACCACGGACTTTCACGTCTATGCGGACTTGATCGTGAATCACAATTTCTCCCGGCGCGTCAGCCTGAGTTTCCGTGACACCTTCCGCCGCGCGGAAGAGCCGGAGCTGACCGAAAACGGGCAGACCTACCGGGAGAACGGGGATTTCTATTACAATTCCGCGGATCTTTCGTTGAGCGTGCTGGTGCGTCCCAAGGTGTATGTGGATGTGAACGGCGGTTATGTGTTCATTCGGTATGATGAGAAGGAAATCGCCAACGAAAATGACTACAACAAGTATAAAGTGGGCACCCGTGCCCGCTATCAGCTTCTTCCGGAAACGGAGCTGTCAGCCAATATTGATTACGAGAACCTGGATTACTACGACAGCCCGGCCTCGCGCAGTTCCGATTCGCTTTTTGTGGGACTGGGCGTGGAGCACATGTTCACTCCCAACCTGATGGGCAGCGTGCGCGGTGGTTTGCAGAAGCATGAGAACAAGGATTCCTTCTCCAGCGATCAGACCCGTCCGTACGGCGATCTCGCCCTGACGATTCTGCCTTCGCCGGCGACCCGCATCTCGGTTGGTGCAGGTTATGCCATGACGGAAACCGACGTCTATCCCTACACCGATCAGGAACAGTTCACCGGCTATGCCTCGTTCTCCTATGATATTACCGCCAAGCTGACCCTGACGATGTCCGGCAGCTACTCCAAGGGTAATTACGATGCCGAAACACTGCCGCAGAATGCCACAATCTCTGATCTGCCGACCAAGGAGTACGAGAAGATCAAAGCGGATAATCCGGGAATTAGAGACAGTGAGCCCCTGAATGAGGATTATGTGAAAGCCATTTCCGACAAGACGGAGGATGTATATCGTTTCGGGACCTCGCTCAGCTATCAGATCAACCGGATTAACTGGTTGGAACTGGGCTGGCGCTTCTCCTCCATGGATTCGGAGTTAAGAGATGACTTCACCCGCAATATTTACCATGCGGGATGGAAGATCAATCTCTGATGAGCCAGGGGCGGTAAGACGTGTTGACAATCTAAGCTAGTGAGGTGTGTATCGCCTCACTAGCGTCATTTTAGGGTGAAACAAAGTGGAAACGAAGCAGGAAGAAAGCGGCTTGCATTTTCTGGATTACTGGCGCGTCATCAGCACTCGGAAGGAAATCGTGCTGGCAGTTACGCTGCTGGTGATTCTTACCGGAACCGGCGTGACCTTTATGCTGCCGAAAAAATACCAGGCGGAAACCACGGTGCTCGTGCGGCAGGACGCGCTGGACGTGGAAGTGTTTGATCGGCAGTTCGTCAGTGATTACAACCCGTATTTCCTGCGCACCCAATTTGAAACGATCAAATCCAAGCCTATTTTATACAAGGTGATCCAGAATCTGGATTTGCAGGAAACCTGGAGTGAAGAGGCGGGGCGTGAATTGACACGCGATGAGGTCTATCGGACCTTGCTGCATGGCATGCTGAATATTGATCAGCACCGGGATACCAGTCTTATTGCCATTCGCGTGGTCAGCAAAGATAAGAATGAAGCGGCCCGGATAGCCAATGAAGTGGCGCTGGTTTACCGGGAGTATCGGCTAAGCATGAAAAAGCGCGAGGTGCTTCGCGCAGTGGACGCCCTGAAGAACGAGCTGCAGAAACAGCAGGAAAATGTGGAAGTGGCGGCCAATGCACTGGAAGACATCCGCAAAGAAGTGGGAGTCAATATGCTCCAGCAGGGCCTGCGCGTAGATAAAATCCGCCTGCAGCAACTCGAAGGCGATCGTATTTCAGCGCGCGTCTCCATGCTGGTGCGGAAAGCGCGTTTGGAGCAGGTGGAATCGCTGACGCCGGATGAATTGATGCATGCCGCGCCCTATATTGTGCAGAATCCGAATCTGGCCGCGATCCGAAATCAGTTGATGGACAGCGAGGTCAGTATCGAGTTGATGCAGGAAAATTACGGTGAAAAGCATCCCGAGGTCCGCCGGGTCATGGCGGCCCGCGACGAACTCAAGCAGCAGCTTTCGGCCACGCTGGATGGTATGAAGAAGGGGCTGCGCGTGGATTATGAAATGGCCCTGCAGGAATATACGGCCCTGGATGAAGAGTTGAAGCTGGCGCAGGCGGTGGACATCAAGTCCGAGCGGGAAAAAGTGCTTCCGTTTGAGCGGGCGCAGCGGAATTTCGAGGTGCAAACGACTATTCTGGACGCCCTTCGGGCCCGCGTGGTGCAGCAGGGCATCGAGATGGAAGTGCCGCGCACGCCGGTGGAAATCATCGAACCGGCGGAGCCCCCGCTTCAGCATTTCAGCCCGAACGTCGTCATGAACATTGCGTTGAGCGTGGTGTTGGGACTGGTTGCCGGCATCGGCCTGGCCTATTTTATTGAATATCTTGATACGTCGGTGAAGACGGTGGATGATGTGGAGCGCTATTTGGATCAGCCGGTGTTGGGTATTATCCCGCAGAAGGTGAAGCCGCTGATTGAAGAGGGCCCGGACAGCCCGCATGCGGAAGCCTACCGGGTGCTGCGCACCAATATGCAGTTTGCGAACAAAGGGATATCCAAAGGCGCCTTTGCCGTGGTCAGCGGGGGCGTGGGTGAGGGCAAATCCACCACGCTGTTCAATTTGGCGTTTGTGGCCGCCCAGCAGGGCAGCAAGGTGTTGATCGTGGATTCCGATCTGCGTCGTCCGGTTCAGCATAAAATCATGGGGGTTTCGAATGAATTCGGACTGACCAATGTGCTGATGCGGGATGTCTCCGTGGACAAAGCGGTGAAAACCACCGATATTCCGAACCTGTTCTTCCTGCCGAGTGGACGGCTTCCCAGGGCCTCCATGGGGATGCTGGATTCACAGAAGATGAAAGAGTTGGTGACCACGCTGAAACAACGCTACGACTGCATCTTTTTTGATTCGCCGCCGATTATGGGAGTGAGCGATGCCGCCATTCTGGCCAGTGAAGTGGATGGGGTCTTGTTGGTGGTTCAGTATCGTAAATATCCGAAGATGATTTCTTCGCGAGCCAAACGTCTGGTGGAAAATGTGGGTGGTAAAATCCTGGGCGTGGTGCTGAACAACATCAATATCCTGCGGGATGACTATTACTACTACTACCACTCCTACTACTCTCACTACTACAACAGTAAAGATAATCAGGTGAAGGAACTTCCCCGCAAGCCGGAGTCGAAGACCAGTTAGCGAAAAGGCGGAATCATGTGCGTAAAGAGGATTGCAGTTTGGATGTGTGTTGTCGGTATGCTGTTGACCACCGGCTGTATGGTCGTCCGCTCGGGACGGGAGGACCACTCGACTGGTTCGAAGCGTTTTGGGCGTGAGTCGGGCTCGGGGCAGGCTTCGGTGCGCCCTCAGGATTATCAATCAACCGGCAGTGGGACTCCGGAAAAACGCGAAGTGCCCGGCTTGATCATTGCAACGGATGTGGCGCCGGCCGAAACGCGCTCGGAAACGCAAGAGGACAAGACCGTCTTTCC